>NZ_JBXWMW010000004.1:0-416577 GCF_059610045.1 Ruegeria sp. YTSA168 | reverse complement strand
TCATATGCACATGCCCCCCAATGACCGAATACATCGAAGCCGCTGAATAAAAACATCCACCCCCAAAGGGGGAGTACCCACAGGTAGCAGAGCGCTTCCCGCTCTCTACCACTCAAACCAGAAGTGTCATGACATATGAAACACTACGTCCTGCGTAACGAACCCGAAAACAAGGCAAACGCCTTTGCAGCGGTGTCTGAGCGGGTTCAATATGTTGATGTCATTTTGCACCCGAATGCATCCCGCGCGACGGCAGAGCTGGCGTTGGATTTCTACCGGGCTCTGAACGGTTTGATGGAAAATCAGCGCTATGTTATCACTCTGCGTGCTCTTGCCGAGGATAAGGTCGGTGGGCCGTTGTATTGGGCCGGGCGGACGGCTGTTATCTGGGGGGATCTGGAGGACAGTTGGAATCTGAGCGGCTCGCAAAAACATTGGGCGACCCAGGTGCTGAACCTGGCGCCCCGCGTCATTCTGGTTGGGGGCGCTGTGATGCTGCTGGCCCAGGCCAGCGGGTGTGACGGGCATATTGCAGCGATACATTCCAGTTTTCAGGCGGCAGCGTCAGAGCAGGGCATAAGAAGTTGCGGTGCCTCAACGTATCTTTCACCCAACGGGCGATTGCACAGTGCCAATACCCGCATCAGTGCCCTGCGTTTGCTGGCCGATTTTGTATCGGGTGATCATGGCGAGCATCTTGCGGATGCGGTACGCAGATATGTTGGCCTGGATGAGCCAAAACAGGCAATAGAGAGCCAGACCGCCAATCGGCTTATTCGCAGATCAGGTGGGGATGAACTGGTCATTCTGACGCTGGCGACCATGCTGGAGCATATCGAGGAGCCTCTGAGTATCACTGACCTTTCAAAGGCAGTGGGTGCTTCGACCCGTCAACTTCAGAGACGATACCTGTGTAAAACCGGTGCGACGCTTCTGCATACGTATAAAGAGCTTCGGGTAGAGAGAGCTATTGACCTGCTGAGACAGACCGACATGTCGTTGGTCGAAATTGTAGCTGCGACCGGGTTTTCCTCACGCGCAGCCATGTCGCGTGCCCTGTTTGAACAATGCGGATCGCGGCCAGAGGATATCAGGACCCGCCGCTATCTCGGATATGCTGCCGGTTAGCTAAACCAACCTTGGCGCTGGTTCGGATCGGTTCCACACAGCCGATCGATGACGTGATCGATTTCCGGGTGGCATCGGGACCTGTGTGGACGTTCGATCACCAGGGCTTTGCCGGTTTTGTGACTGTGTTCAGACACACGGCAGAGCTGCTGCGCATCCAGTGCCTGCGCAACCAATGCGGCATGCCCCATAAGCACACCCGCACCTGATTTTGCCTCTTCGACCGCCAAAGCGTAAAGAGAATACCGAGGGCCGCGTGCCGGATCGCCGATGTCGATACCGGTGGCGCCTGACCATGCTGGCCAATCGCTGTCCCAGGTCTGATCGTGCAGCAGCGGCGCCGTTGAAAGATCGATACCCTGCGCCAGCTTAGGCGAGCAAACCGGAAAGATGATGTCGTCTTCGACGATGATCTGATCTTCGGTTTCGTCGGGCCGCGATATGAAGATGGACAAATCAAACAGATCCCTGGACAGGCTTGGGGGGTTCTCCATCGCCGTGACGGATATGTTCAGATTGGGATGCAGGTCACGCAACCGACCCAGACGGGGCGGCAACCAAAGCTGCGCGACCGATGGCAGTGCGGCAATGTGAACTTCGGGGTTGGGTGCCAGATTACGCAGATTTTGGGTTGCAGCTGCCAGAAGATCGAAAGCCTGTGTGAAATCCTCGGTCAACAAACGACCAGCGGTAGATAATGAAACGCCTTGTGCGCTGCGTTCAAACAGGCTGGTGCCGGACCACGCCTCAACAGCTTTGACATGCTGTGACACCGCGCCTGCGGTGACACCCAATTCCTCCGCTGCCGCAACGAAACTGCCCAGACGGGCGGCCGCCTCGAAGGCGCGCAATGCGTTCAGGGGTGGCCCTTTGGGTCGTCGGGGAAGAACCGCCATGCGTTAGCCTTAGTTTTTCTAGGGCAAGAAATAGCAGAACTGATTTGCATTGTCATGCAGACCGTCCATTCTGAAGCCGAGCAAGGAGTATGCAGCAATGACAATAGACATAAGATCCTGGGTCCCGGACGCCAGTGAAACGCTTGTGCAGCAGATCGCAGCGACCACCGCGTGCAGCACCTCGGCCGTATTGCTTGACCGGATCGAAGACCTGGCGAACCGGAACCGCGAGATTCATGAGAAAGAGTGTTTCAACCTCAATCCAGCCACCAACGTCATGAACCCGAGGGCCGAGGCGCTGCTGTCTTCGGGTATCGGGTCGCGCCCTTCGCTTGGATATCCGGGCGACAAATATGAGATGGGCCTTGAGGCCATCGAAGAGATCGAGGTGATCGCAACCCAGCTTTGTGCAGAGGTTTTCAACGCACGTTTCGCTGAAATCCGCGTGCCGTCGGGCGCGATTGCAAACCTTTATGGATTTATGGTCACGTGCAAACCGGGTGACACGATCATCGCACCCCCTGCGTCGATTGGCGGGCATGTCACGCATCATGTGGCGGGCTGTGCGGGTCTGTTCGGGCTGCGCACCGTTGAAGCACCGGTTGACGCAGATGGATACACCATCGATCTGGATCAATTACACGCCATGGCGAAACGCGAACGACCCAAACTGATCACGGTTGGGGGTAGCCTCAACCTGTTCGAACATCCCGTGAGAGAGATACGTGTCATCGCCGATGAGGTGGGTGCCAAAGTGATGTTCGACGCCGCACATCAGTGCGGGATCATCGCAGGCAAGGCGTGGCGTGACCCGCTGGCCGAAGGCGCGCATCTGATGACAATGAGCACCTACAAAAGCCTAGGCGGCCCTGCCGGAGGGCTGATTGTCACCAATGAGGCTGATCTGGCCGAGCGGCTGGACGCCATTGCCTTCCCCGGAATGACGGCCAATTTCGACGCGGCGAAATCGGCTGCACTTGCGGTCACGATGCTGGATTGGCGCGATTTCGGGGCCGACTATGCGGCACAGATGATCGCAATGGCCCAGGGGTTGGCAGAACGCCTGAATGACAATGGCGTACCTGTCTTTGCTAGCCAAGGGGGTTTCACCTGCTCCCACCAGTTTGCTGTATTGGCTAACGCGTTTGGCGGTGGGCAAACCGCGTCCAAAACCCTGCGGCAGGCGGGTTTTTTGGCCTGCGGCATCGGCCTTCCGGCGCCAGAGGTGCAGGGCGACATGAACGGCTTGCGCATAGGCACCCCGGAACTGGTAAGATGGGGCATGACCACGGATCATGCAGACAGGCTGGCCAACCTGATCGCGCGCGGCCTGGCGGGCGATGACGTAGGTGCCGAGGTTTGCGACTGGCGGAAAAGCTTTGACAGCCTATCCTTTGTTCATGCGTGAAGCTTGATGTTCATATAGGCGACAGAGCCAGTATGATTTCACCTGCCGCGTGAACCGGTTTCATGATCGATGCAGTGCGTCATGCATTGCCAGCCCAAACGTCAAACACTTTCGGCCGAATGCCCCTGAAGAACTAAATACGACAAAAATCTGCGGCTAAGCAACCGCGTGGCTAGTTGATTGAAAATCCCAAAAAACTGAGCTCTGTTCACAATACCCAAAGCCGTCACGTTCCTAGGTTGGAAATGTAACAGCAAGATAAGGAGATCAAAAATGGAACGTTTCGGCACACTCAAAAAACACATCGTTGCACCGGCACTGGTGATTGCACTGACAGCAGGATCTGCCATAGCAGGGCCGGACCACTACGCCGCCGCTGGTCATCATGGCGCCAAAATCAGCCACTCGGAAACATCACGTGGCACGGCGCATGAAGCAACGGATATGACAACAACCGTTACTGGGAAAATTGTTAACCTTATTGCCAACCTCTCTCCATTGGAAGCAACGCAAGATGAGAGTAGTTCCAAGGTCGCTCCAACCTTCAGCGGCTACACTTTCAATCATGCCACAACGCCTTCTCCGCTTGAGACCATGCAGGATGCGGGTTCCGGTATCGTCGATACAAGTGGGAAACTGATACAATCACATAAAGCCAGCGGTGATTTCTACTTGGACGGCGAGACGCATTTCCAGTCCGCGCCCAGAGCCCAACACAACGGCTATGCCGATACCAACACACAGGTTGGTGATACTGATGGAACCATCAAATAGGACGCCGAACAGAAGGTTCTAGACATGTCAGGAAGTAAGTACCTCGATGCGATTGCGGAAGCCGCTGGCGGCGTCCTCAAATTCAGACAATGGCAAGACAACCCAAACAAACCGCCGATCGGGCGCCCTTAGATAGCAATGCAATGGAACTAGGTTTCTGAATCCAAGGTGGCGATGTCAATTCATTGACCTCGCCACCTAAATGCCATTCTGGATGTGTAGTCGACTCCTTGCTTTGTTTCGCGTGACGTTCAACATATTGGTTGTGCGGCAGGCGTAGAGTTGAGTTACCTTTGCGAAGCCGGCGTAGCGGCTGGCCCTGATTCATCCCAAGTGATCAGGTTTGCCGCTTCAGTGCTGCCGGGGCTGACCGTCATTGGTGTTGCAAATCCTGGGATGATCTCGACATCATAGAGCTCAGTTATGGCACCATCGATGCGAAACCAGTCGACACAGGTGCCGGTTGCAAGATCGATGATCTGTAGGCCGCACCAGGCGTCGCTGTCTGCGGCATCCAGCCGATCTGCCAGCTGCAGCCCCTCGAACCGTTTGTAGCGTGGCTTGGACAGACCGACGAAAGCATATCCCTTGTAGAACCGCAGCCCGCGCAGGAAACCCGGGCAAAAGACAACCGATTTGAACTGTCCGGGTGCCTCGCCCTCCAACCCGTCCACATAGCCAAGCTCGCCGGTGCCAGAGTTCAGAAGCCATAGCTTGCCATCATACCAGCGGGGGGAATGCGGCATCGATAGGCCCTTGCACACAACTTGGTTGTTCTGGACGTCAATGGCCACGCCTCCGTCAACGCGGCGATCTCTCCACCCGTCAATTGTGTTGGATTGGGATACGGCGGTGACATAGGCGGGCTGGCCGTCGCGCATGGCCATCCCATTCAGGTGGCACCGGTCCTCATCCACGATCTGAGTAATAGATGGCGGGGTCCAGACAGGTACGAAGCTGTGGCGCTTCGATAGAGTCGACAGGCAGTTGAAACGGGTGTTCACAAAGACGGGCGCGCCATCTGTATCCAGCCCGATATCATGCACATCCAACTCACCAACACTATGTATAACCCGAGGTATAAAACAGGCATCGAAGACGTTGTTGATACGCTCATGCGGGGCGAGAATGTTCTCGAACCTCAGAATCTGAGCACCCCCGGCCAGTATCAGCCCGCCTTGGCCATCATAATGCAGCCCCATGGGTTTTGGCATGGCCGACTGGTGCACATGCAGCGACCCGCCGGGATCGCGCCCCAGATGATACAATAGCCCGGATTGATAAGATGAAAACGCAAGCGCGCATTCCAATCGCGCCAACCGATCCACCAAACCACGGGACTGGCTGTATTCTACGGTGCCCTGTTGGTCTTGTTCAGTGGTGGTGTTCGTCATGGGGTTACTCGGGGCCTTCTGTTTGAGCCGATATGGTCGATTGCGGGCCTGAGACTTGTCCAGACCACTTGATTTCTAAACCCGCGCCCGTTGAATGCAACAACAGGGGTTTTAGGATGGTGCACTCGGCACGGCGATTTCCCAACAGAAAAACCTGTATCTGACAAGCTGATAGCGCGACCTCTTGAAATCAACCTGCGTACAAGTGGAAGGGTTCTTGGTGGCCGAAACCCAGGCCGGACTCACTGTCCGATCTGATCGTCTAACGCGTTAACTTGCTGATCTCAGGCGCGAAAAGCCACTATATTTTCTTATTTTTAACATTCCTCTGGGACATTTGGCGCGCTTCTTGCTCGAAATGCATATGCAAAATCAGCAGGACTAGGTAAAAAAATGAGTATCGATCGCCGTGTTTTCGTCACTGGAGCGTTGGGGCTTGGGCTATCAGCATTCTTGCCGGTTGGGGGTTACGCGCTTGCCATGGCGGCAGGTCAGGTGGCGCACCGCATTTTGGCCGCTGAAAAACTAAGCTTTCTGAGCGAGAAAGTCGCAAAAGCCACTGTATTGCTGAGCATGGGCGCCGAAGCCGACAAAGCTCTGACCGAACTACAGCAAGCGCATGATGACTTTGACGATATCCTGCTCGGTTTCAAAGAGGGCAAGGGATCGTCGGGCATTGATCGCGAACGGTTCTACTCGGTCAACAAAGCGCTTGAGGAAGTCGCCGCTTTGTGGGCGCCCTATCGGATCGCGGTCGAGGATATTGTCGCCGCCAAATCCGTGAGCGATGCGCAATTGACCATGATTGTGGGCGATGTGGAACCTCTGGAAGAGGCCAGCCACGTGGTCGTTCGCAAGCTGGAAGCAGCTTATGGCGAGGTCGATATCGAACCGTCCATGGCTCTGGCCCTGGAGTTTGCGGGTCGGCAGCGGATGATCACGCAGAAAATCTGCAAGGAAATCGCCCTGGCCGCGACAGGAAAAGACACGGCCGAGCATCATGAGAAGTTCAAAAAGAACGCCGCGAAGTTTGGCAAGATCGTCGACGCGCTGATCGATGGCGGCAATGACTATATCAAGATGTCCACGCCCCCAAGCGACGCCTCGCTTACGGCGTTGAAGCAGGTAAAAGCCTATTGGGCCGAGCTTCAGCCGACTGTCGAAGCCTTGAGCGCCGCAGATGTACCCAGCCTAGATGACGTCGTGCATTTCTGCGCTGAGATGGATGTGCTTGAGAACGAATCCGAACGGGCAGTTCTGTTGTATGAGGACGCCATCAAGATCGGGTCCTGATCAGGCTTGTCCGAAACTGGCGGTTTAATGAACATCTTCACACTCAACAGATTTTGCACACCGCAGTTTGAATTGGCGCATTTATTGCGCGTTCAGACAAAAAAAGAAGCCCCGCAGGTGATGCTGCGGGGCTTCGTATACTCTGGTCGGGGTGAATTGCTTACCCCTTTTTCAGAACCTCGCGGCCCAGAAGCTCGGCAATCTGAACTGCGTTCAGCGCAGCGCCTTTGCGCAGGTTGTCCGAGACGCACCACAGGTTGATGCCGTTCTCGATGGTTGAATCCTGGCGGATGCGGCTGATGAACGTGGCGAAATCACCTGCGCATTCGATCGGTGAGACATAGCCCCCCGCTTCACGCTTATCGATCACCATGATGCCCGGGGCTTCTCGCAGGATGTCGCGGGCTTCGTCTTCGTCCAGGAATTCCTCGAACTCGATATTCACGGCCTCGGAATGGCCAACGAAAACCGGAACGCGGACGCAAGTGGCCGTGACTTTGATCGACGGGTCGACGATCTTTTTGGTCTCGACAACCATCTTCCACTCTTCCTTGGTCGAGCCGTCTTCCATGAAGGCGTCGATCTGCGGGATGACGTTAAACGCGATCTGCTTCTGGAATTTCTTCGGCTCAACTTCTGTTGTGGGGTTGTAGATGGCTTTGGTCTGATCCCAAAGCTCATCCATGCCCTCTTTGCCCGCGCCCGAAACCGACTGATAGGTCGAAACAACGACGCGCTTGATGCGCGCGCGGTCATGCAGCGGCTTCAGCGCCACAACCATCTGCGCGGTCGAGCAGTTGGGGTTGGCGATGATGTTCTTGTTCTTATAGTCGTGGATCGCCTGCGGGTTACATTCCGGCACGATCAGCGGAATGTCCGGGTCATAGCGATAAAGCGACGAGTTATCGATGACCACACAACCCGCTGCGGCCGCTTTGGGGCCATAGGTCTTGGTTGCGTCCGAGCCAATGGCAAACAGCGCCATGTCCCAGCCGGTGAAGTCGAATGTGTCAATGTCCTTGGTGGTCAGTGTCTTGTCGCCAAATGTCACCTCAGTTCCCAGCGAACGACGGCTTGCCAGAGCGGCAATTTCATCGATCGGGAACTGGCGTTCCGCCAGGATGTTCAGCATTTCGCGGCCCACATTACCTGTGGCGCCGGCGACAACGACGCGATAGCCCATTTCATGTCTCCAAAGTTAAGGACGCGCGTTCATAGCCGCGTTGCAGCAAAGAAAAAAGAGCTTTCGGATCGGTTTTCGGCGAATGACGCGGATTTGAGGCGTTCACCGCACTCTAATCTGCGTCCAGCAGAGATCGATAGACCTTTACGATGGCTTCGGCCTCGCCTTCGATTCGAAAATTCCGCTCCACATGGGCGCGGGCGGTCTGTCCAGCGGTGGCCAGTTGCGCAGGATCGGACAGCATCTGGTTCAGAGCCTCTGCCAATGCCGGGGCATTATCCTTTTCAACCAGCCGCCCGGTTTCGCCATCTTTGATCTGAGCGCTAAAGGCGCCCACGCCATGACAGGCGATGGCCGGCACGCCTGAGGACATGGCTTCCAGCGGGGTCAGGCCGAACCCTTCGTGGCGGGCGGGGGCGACGAACAGATCGAGGGCGCGGTAGGTTTCGACGATCTCCCCCCACGGGCGTTCGCCCAGGAAATGCACACGGCCGCCCAGACCAGCGGCTTGCAGTTTCGCCTGCTGTTCAGCCTGAAACGCTTCGAATTCGCTGGTGGCGCGACCGGTAAAGATGATGTGGGCGTCAGGGTGGTTGGGCAACACGCTCAGCGCAGCATCGACCAGCAGATCGACGCCTTTCTGCGGGCGTATGCGTCCGAAACAGCCGACTAGCGTGCCATTTGGTAGGCCTAACTTATTGCGCAGCTCTTGTTTGTCTTTGGCAGGATGGAACAGTTCGGTGTTCACGCCATGCATGATGACGGTTGACGGGTGTTGCAGAAATGAGGCCGCTTGCGGGGTTGTCGCAATCAATGCGTCCATTTGCGAGATCAGTTTCTTGGTGAACCCCGAATGATCCCGCTGCGCGGCAGATGTGAACAGCAGTTTCAGGTTGCGCCGAAGGATTTTACGCAGAAAAAGGCCCATCAGCATTTCGGTGTTGCGCCGGGCATGCCAGACCCGGCGGGTGCGGTTCGACAGGAACGGAACCTTGATCAGGCGGATATGGGGCAAGTCATCCGGCAGCCCCGGCCCGGAGGCGACGATTCCGATCATCTTTTTCTGAATCGGAAGCAGGCGAATGACCGTGGTGGTGACCCCGGAAAGGCTGTGTTTCAGGTTGGGTGCGATCACCTCGATGTCCTGCACGGGCCGTCCCTCCGGTTTCTAATCAGTCCACACTGTCCCGGCTGAATAGATAGATCACGCAGCCAATGGCAAGGGTCACGGCGAAAAAGCTGAAGATGGCGAGATAAGGCACGGTCGCTCCGGCGGCAACGTTGGCCGCATGGATGCGACCCGTCGCGAATTGTGCAATGCCGACGCCGCCGATTCCAAAAAGGTTCAGCAAGGTGACACCACGTCCAACCAGATGCGGCGGCACAAAGGCGCGACCATGGGCCATGATCACCGGAAAGCTGGCCCCCAGAAAACCCACAACTGCAAGCAGTAAAATCGAAACCCAGATCGCGCTGTCGACCCACAAGCACAAGAGAACCAGCGCGGCAGCTGCCAGCGCATTGCCGCCGAAGATCACCCATTTCCGCGTGCCCAGAATGCGATCCAGCGGACCATATACGAAGGTTCCTGCAATCATCGCTGCCCCCATAACAAGTGTCGCAGTGCCGATCTGGGTGGTGCTGAGCCCAAAGACATCGTTCAGATAGGGACCGGCCCATAATCCACGCAGCGCGGCCGATGGCGCGTACGCCACCAACATCAGCGGCAGGATCAGCCACAAAGCGGGTTCTTTAAGCAGGTCCAGAACCGATCCCTTGTGCTCGGTTTCAACCTTGGCTGGGTCGCGTACACTGACCCAGATGCCAAGGGCAATTACCCCAGAAATCACGGCCAGCCCCAGCAGGGTGGCACGCCAGCCCAGCAGTTCAGCCGCAAGAGCAGTTGGGTAGGAGGCGACCAGATTACCCACCGATCCCACGCCCAGCATCACCGCGGCAAGCGTGGCAAACCGGGCCGGAGGGTATTCGCGTGCAAATATGAAATACGATGCCATCAGAACCGGAGAGCAGCCAACCCCAATCAGCGCCATTGCGACGCTGATGTGAACGGCGGATGTGGCCAGGGCAAACACGGTTGCCCCACCTGCGCCGCCAACCAGCAAGAGTGCGGCTGCGGTCAGGCGCGGGCCAACCCGGTCCAGCGCCCAGCCGACCGGGATTTGCATGGCCGCAAAGACCAGAAACCAAAGGCCCGAGGCGAAGGCCAGATCTTCGGGCGTGGCACCGATGTCGCGTTCCAGATCAAGGCTGAGGACCGCGAGGAACGCGCGAAAGAACTGGCTGAGGACATAGGCCAGACACAGTACAACCAGCCCAGATTTCATCTAACGTTCCCTTCAAATCTTGCGATCACTCTCTGGCATGTTGTGGTAAAACGCACAAGCGCGTGTAGAATGTTGCAGGTAACTGACATTGATCACGTTTGAGCTATCTGAACATTCAATTCAATCTGAGGGGGAGCATGAAAGACCTCCATTCTGCGTTTTACGAAAACCTGCCGCTGCTGCGTGATTTCAATCAGTTGGCGGACCCGTCCTCGTTTGCGGCTGTCCCGGATGAATGGGTTCTGGGCGTCGCCGATATCGTCGACTCGACCGGAGAGATTGCGCGCGGACGTTACAAGACCGTGAACATGGTGGGCGCGGCCGTGATCTCGGGCATGATCAACACAATGGGTGGAAAGCTATTCCCTTATGTCTTTGGGGGAGATGGCGCAGGGTTTGCCGTGCCACCCAGTGCCGCTGATCAGGCTCGCCAGACGCTTGCCGCGTTACGGCGGTGGGCTGAGGAAGAATTTTCAATGCCACTGCGCGCGGCGTTGGTTCCCGTGGCAGAGCTGCGTCAGGCGGGCAAGGATTTGCGCGTGGCCCGGTATGCGCCATCGAACGGGGTGGACTATGCAATGTTCTCGGGCGGTGGTTTGGCCTGGGCCGAGGCACAGATGAAAGCCGGAGAGCATCAGGTACCGCTGGCCGAACCGGGCAGTCAGCCAGATCTGACCGGTCTGTCCTGTCGCTGGTCCAACAGTCCGGCGCAGCATGGGCGCATCGTTTCGGTTGTGGTGCAGCCCACGGTGCAGGCAACCGAACGTGACTTTGCCGATCTGGCGCAATCGGTCTTGCGCGCCTCGGACGGATTGGACCGCGCGGGTCACCCGGTGCCGGAAAATGGCCCGCCCATGACATGGCCGCCGCCGGGAGTTGATCTGGATGCGCATGTATCGCGAACCGGTCGCAGCCTGTTGCTGCAAAAGCTGAAGTTGCTGGGGCAGAACCTTCTGATTGCGATCCTATTCTGGACCAATAAGCGTATGGGTCAGTTCGAGCCCGAGCACTATAAGCGCATGGTCAGTCGCAATGCCGATTTCCGCAAATTCGACGATGGGCTGAAGATGACGCTGGATTGCGACGATGCCACGCTGGACCAGATCGAACATATGCTGGAAGAGGCGCGCGGGCGCGGCAAAATCAGATATGGCCTGCATGCGCAGGATGAGGCGATGATGACCTGCTTTGTGCCCGCCGCCACGCGGGATGATCACGTTCATTTCGTTGATGGTGCATCCGGCGGGTATGCGCAGGCGGCGGCTTTGATGCGGGGCTAGCTCTGGCCGGATTTCCATTGCGCCGAAAGCGCTCGCGCCGCGTTGGCTAGAAGCATGACATCAATGCCGACCGCTAGAAACAGCGGATCCATGTCCAGATAGGCTTGGGTAGCCTCATCATTGGTGCCCAGAATCCCCGGCGCTTTGCCAGCGGCCCTGATCCGTTTAATGGCGTCGGCGATGGTGGCGCGCACTTCTGGCGCGGCGCTGTTGCCCTGATAGCCCATATCGGTCGAAAGATCGGCGGGTCCGATAAAGACCCCATCAATCCCGTCGACCTGTAGAATTTCATCCAGCGCAGCCATACCAGCGCGGTTTTCCACCTGCACCAAAAGGCAGATTTCCTGATCGGCGGTCTGGATGTAGTCTTGGGTTGATCCAAACATCGTCGCGCGCGCGGATGTTGCACCAACGCCGCGTGCACCTTCGGGTGGATAGCGGCAAGCACGGACCAGTTCCCGTGCTTGTTCGGCGCTTTCGACGATCGGAACCAAAACGGTTTGCGCGCCGGCATCCAGAACCATCTTGATCAGCCAGGTCTCACCCACCGGTACGCGGACGACGGGATGAGACGGGCTGTTGGTCAAGGCAATCAGCTGATCCCGGATCGAACGAATGTCATTGGGTGCGTGCTCTCCATCAATAACCAACCAGTCGAACCCTGCGGTTCCCATGACCTCGGCAGTGGTGGATTCGGCAAAGCTCATCCAGCAGCCGATCTGCCTTTTGCCCTGTGCCAGAGCCTGTTTGAACGTGTTTTTTGGAGCGGGCATTCTGCGTTGTCCTGTATGAGACTCTTGAGATTCTGCTACATTCTGTCATGCAGTATCGGTCAATATCCATAGTTATTGGGAACAAACCTATTGTGATCTCAAATAGGCGCATTCCAGAGGTATCGCGGCAGACACCGGGCAGAACCCGGCATGTGCGCGTTCCACCAAAAAAAGTGGTAAGGTTAAACATGGCCGATGATTTACCGTTAACCTCAAGATCTTTGCCCATCGCGCTTTTGCGGGCACGCGAAAAGGTGATGGGGCCAATTCGAGCGCTGCTGGTTGATGCAGGTGTCACCGAACAGCAATGGAGGGTGCTGCGTGTCTTGAACGAAGAAGGCCCGCAGGAGCCGACGCATATTGCCGAACGCGCCTGCCTGTTGTTGCCCAGCCTGACCCGTATTCTGCAAACGTTAGAGCAGAAAAAGCTGATCGTGCGCCGCCGTCATCCTCAGGATCGTCGTCGTCAGATTGTCGAAATCAGCGATGCGGGGGTTCAGATCATCCACGCCAATCTGGCCGTTAGTGTGGAACAGGCCAAACGCGTGCGCAGCCAGCTTGGTCCCGACAAGCATGAAATGCTGCTGGATCTTCTCAATGAACTCAATGATCTGGAAAGCTGAGAGGTTGGTCCGGCCTTAGGTTTATGACCCCGTCGGAGATGGTAGGGGGAACTCTCCGACGGGGTTCGGCCAGACCCGGACTGGATATGTGCCTGGCCCGTGCTTCGAAGACATGCGGAACCGAAAATTGGTTCGTTACCGAGGCTCAGGATCCAGGGGGATGGACCTAAACCTTTGCGTGTGCTCCGAAGCGGTCATGCTCACTTGCCGACTTGTCGCCTGGTCTGCAAGCGGTTTCTTTTTATCGTTTTGATCGTGCTGTTTGTCCGGTTTTCCAACGATCCGGTTCTGGCGTTTGATAAAGTGCTCTGCACCAGATCGTGCAGAGCCAAATACATTGGTTCATTACTTTGGCAACCAGTGTTCTGGGGCGAACAGGATGGTATCCAAGCACTTTTCGTCAAATGGCGATGCGCAGATTTTGGGGCCCATCGCAGGTATCGAATTGCGCCGGGGGTCAAAAAGCGCATCCGATGTGTATATCTAAAACCGATTCCCCGGGATTCGGGAAACAATTCGTTTCCAAATTGTCAAAATTGGGCAGTTCCGTGCCGAATTTACAGGGAGAGCTGTGTAAAAACCGGCGGATTTCTGCGGGTTGCGGGATTGGTCTTGTGAATTAAGATGCGCGCAAACATGCGCGAGGGCCCATCATGACCGACCATTTGTTCCCGATTCCGGATATCCTTGGCATCCCTGTGCAGGGTGAAACGGCCCGGTATCCGGTTAATCGGATATTCTGCGTTGGCCGCAACTATGCCGCCCATGCAGCTGAGATGGGGCATGAGGTGGATCGTGAAGCGCCGTTCTATTTCACGAAATCTGCATCGAACGCTATTCTGACCGGCGCGACCGTGCCTTATCCGCCCGGCACCGAAAACTTCCATCATGAGATGGAATTGGTCGTTGCCATCGGCAAACCGGTGTTCAAAGCCACCAGTGATCAGGCCTGGGATGCGGTTTATGCCTATGGTTGTGCGTTGGATATGACGCGCCGCGATCTGCAAATCCAGGAACGCAACAAACAGCGCCCCTGGGATCTGGGAAAGGATCTGGAAGATGGAACGGTTTTTGCGCCGCTGACCCGTGCGGTCGAATGGGCGCCAGACGACAGCAAGCGCATTCACCTGAGCGTCAATTCAGCCCTGCGTCAGGATGCAACCCTGCAAGAGCTGATCTGGAAGATCGATGAGATCATATGCCATCTGTCAGGCTACTATCATCTACGTCCCGGAGACCTGATCCTGACGGGAACGCCTGCTGGCGTCGGGCCCGTAGTTGCAGGGGACACGATCGAAGGTGGTATTGACGGGCTTGCATCGCTTCGGCTGACCCTGACCGACGCGGAATAGGGTCTATTTTGGTTCTTTCAGCCAATCTTTTGCAAAGCTAACGCGATCCAGCTCCGTAAATCGGCGAACCCGATCCAACTCGGCCTCTAGGCGGCGGGTGCGCGCGTCAGACCATCGGATAGTGCGTTCCGGCCAAAGGGCGCGCACGCGTAGGTCACCCGCATCCCGATGGGCTTTCATATCAACCCGCCCGATCAGCTTGTCGCCCTCAAGCAATGGGAACACGTAGTAGCCATAGGTCCGTTTCGCCTCAGGTACAAAAACCTCGATCCGGTAGTGAAAGCCAAACAACCGCTCGGCCCGGTTCCGGTCTCGCAGCATCGGGTCAAACGGGCTGAGCACGCGGATGCGCCCTGTTGGCTGGGGCAGGTCCGCCAAATCATTGGTTAGGTCGGGCCGTGCGAACTGCTTGCGCGCTCGCCCGTCCACGCAGGCAATTTCGATCTCTTCCACGGCACCGGATCGCAGCGCGTTGGCACACCAATCTTTGGCCTCTGCCGGGCTGACCGTATCCCAGAATGCAGCGATCTCACCTGATGTGGCAACGCCAAGCCGGTCCAGCGCGGCGTTGCACAGCCAATCGACGGTCGCCACAGCGTCACAAGGATGTTGACCGGGGCACAGATGCGTCTCGATCACCCGCTCCGTCAGGTCATAGCGTTTTTGAAACCCGTCACGACCGACAACGGTCAGCGCGCCGGATCGCCACAGAAACTCAAGCGCCGTCTTGGAGGGGTGCCAATCCCACCACCCGCCGGACCCTTTCTTTTCGTCTTTCCCGACATCGGACGAGGACACCGCACCATGATCCCGGATATGGTTCAGCACCGTCTCGAACTGCTGTTCGAACCCATCCCGGCGCCAGTTTTTCCACCGCGACTTCAACAGTTCAGCATCACGCAGAAACCGCAGATGCCAATGACGGTAATACTCCATCGGAATGACAGCGGCGTCATGGGTCCAATGTTCGAACAGCGCTCGATCGCGCTCATAGAGGCGTTTCAGATTCCCGCTGCGATAGCTGGGCCTGCGCGAGAACAGGATCATGTCATGGGCGCGGGCGACGGTGTTGATACTGTCAAGCTGAACAAAGCCCAGCCGCTGGATCAGGTCCAGCAGCTCTGCCCCTTTGGCGTGTCCCGCAGGCGGCTCGGCCAGCGCATGACGATCCATAAAAATCGTCCGCGCTGTGCGGTTGTCCAGTTGCCGCAGCGCCATCGGCCTAACGCCGTTTCAGCGTATCGCCAAAGCTGATCTTGGGTGTCAGCGTCACGCGGGTCTCAATCTCAGACTCCGGGTCATTGAGCCGTTCCGCGATGATCTCGGCCGCTTGTCGACCAATCTCCAATCGGCAGGCATCCATCGTTGCAAGTTTACGTGGCAGGCCTTGCAGCAGTTCCACATTGTTGAACCCGGCCAACCCGATCTGTCCTGGAATATCTATGCCCTGCTCCAGCAGATACAGCAGACCACCTGCCCCGATCATATCGTTGGAATAATAAAGAAAATCCAAATCAGGTGAGCGTTCCAACATGGTCTGGGTCATCTCACGCCCCTTGGCCAGAGCGGACCCGCCGGAATAGAATTCCCGATCCTCGATCTCGATTCCTTGCTTGCCGAGCACTTCGGTGAAGCCTTCGAACCGTTTTCGTGCGCGATGGTCCAATGGCATCTTGGTGCCCATGAAACCGATATGTTCATAGCCCGCTTTCAGGATCGCTTGCGCCATCTCGCGGCCTGCGCGGCGATGGGAGATCCCGACCATCGCATCCACCGGTTTGCCGTCGGTATCCATGATCTCGACCACCGGAATGCCAGATGAATCTAGCATGGCACGCGCCGCTTCGGTATGTTCCAATCCGGCAATGATCACGCCCGAAGGCCGCCACGAGAGCATCTCGTACAGCACCTTCTCTTCTTTCTCGGGCAGGTAGTCGGTGACGCCGACAACAGGCTGCAACTCAGTGTTCTCCAGCACCTGATTGACGCCGGTCAGCACTTCGGGGAACACCATGTTCGACAGCGACGGGATGATTACGGCCACAAGATTAACCCGGCTGGACGCCAGCGCGCCCGCGATTTTGTTAGGGACATATCCCAGCTCTTTCGCGGCGGCCAAAACGCGGGTGCGGGTGGCGTCGGACACATCGCCACGATTGCGCAGAACCCGACTGACCGTCATCTCAGAGACTCCCGAAGCCTCGGATACATCGCGAAGGGTCAGCGGGCGTTTGGTTTCAGTGTTCACGAGAGGCACCTGCGTTGTTGTTTTGCCCGATGGTAGCGTGAACAGGTCGACGTGTACAACAATTGTGCAAAGGCAATGACAACCCCGAAATTCCCGGTTACAGAAGGCCCCAAGCGGCCCCGTGGCTCAACTGGATAGAGCAGCCCCCTCCTAAGGGGCAGGTTGCAGGTTCGAATCCTGCCGGGGTCGCCATTCTTACTGCGTCACAGGCTCAGCAAACCTATCGCGGGTCCGGTTGGCGAAGGCGACCAGAGACAGCATCACAGGGACTTCGACGAGGACGCCAACGACCGTTGCCAATGCAGCGCCCGAGTTCAGACCAAACAGGCTGATGGCCACGGCGACTGCGAGTTCGAAGAAGTTCGAAGTGCCGATCATGGCGCATGGTGCGGCGATACGGTGGGGGACTTTCAGGGCATAGGCCGCGCCGTAGGCCAGCGCAAAGATGCCGTAGCTTTGGATCAGGATCGGGATGGCGATCAGGACGATGACCATGGGTTTGGACAGAATCGTTTGCCCCTGAAGGCCAAACAGGATGACCACCGTGGCGATTAGGCCCATGATTGACCATGGTTTAACCTGTGCTGAAAACCTGTCGATTGCGTCTTGTGATCCCAGCTTTCGGCGCGTGAGCAGCCCGGCGATTAGCGGCAGAACGACATAGAGGACAGTGGCCAGTACCAATGTCTGCCAAGGAACTGAAATGTCAGTGACGCCAAGCAGAAAGGCCACGATCGGCGCGAAGGCCACCACCATGATCAGATCGTTCACTGAGACCTGCACCAGCGTATAGGTCGCGTCGCCCTTGGTCAGCTGTGACCAGACAAAGACCATCGCCGTGCAAGGCGCCGCGCCCAGCAGGATCAAGCCTGCAGTGTATTGGGCGGCATCCTCGGGTGCGATCCATGGCGCAAAGACATAGTCAAAGAACAGAACGGCCAGCAGGGCCATGGTGAAGGGTTTGATCAGCCAGTTGACCACAAGTGTCACGATCAGGCCCTTTGGCTGGCGCGCCACACCTGCAACAGCGCCGAAATCGACACCAACCATCATCGGGTAGACCATGGCCCAGATCAGAACGGCGACAACCAGGTTGACGCTTGCGAATTCGGCTGAGGCAACCAAACCGACCAGACCGGGCGCGGCCAGCCCAATCAGCACGCCAGCAACCATGGCAAGGGCAACCCAGATCGTCAGATAGCGCTCGAAGATGCTCATGAGTATGCCTCAGTTGTTTGGTCGGTCAGCTTGCCCGAAGTGAGCGCTGCAAGCGCCACCATGACAGCCGCTGTGCCCAGCACAAGGGGCAGGCCGCCGACCTGATAGGTAAAGCCGGACAGGACGGTGCCCAAAAGGCGTCCTGTCGCGTTGGCCATGTAGTAGAAGCCGACATCCATCGTGACCCGCTCGGATTTGGTGAAAGCGAGGATCAGATAGGAATGCAGGGATGAGTTGACGGCAAAGATTGCTCCAAACACGAGAAGGCCAAAAACCAGCGTGATTGTCAGCCATGTTTCAGGCCCGGAAGACAGCAAAACGGCCAATGTTAGAGCTGCGGGAACGCAGAAAAGCATCGCGGCCCAGCTGCGCGCGGCGCGGATCAAATCACCTTCGGACCGGTCTGAGGCCCTCAGGATCTTGGGCGCGTTGGCCTGAATAACGCCATAGAGGATGATCCAGAATGCCATGAAGGTGCCGATCATGAAAAAGGCCGCGCGGTTGCCCTCTTCGGTGCCATCCGAGAGGACGGCGTAGAAATAGATCGGGATGCCGACCACGAACCATACGTCGCGGGCACCGAACAGGAAGACTCGCGCGGCGGACAGCCAATTGACGTTGGCAGATTTCGAGAAGACCTCAGAGAACTTCGCGCCTTTGCGTCCTTTGGGCAGGCCGGGGGGCATGAAGCGGATGACGGCGAACAGGATTACCGCCAGAACGACTACCATCACAATGATTGCCGCCTGAAAGCCCAGCGTTGCCAACATGGCCGCACCAAGTAGGAAGCCCAGTCCTTTGACCGCGTTCTTTGATCCGGTCAGGACGGCCACCCATCGAAACAACCCGCCGCCCTCGGTCGGGGCCAGCAGTTTCACCGCAGATTTCGAAGACATCTTGGCCAGATCCTTGGCCACTCCGCTGGCGCCTTGCACGATCATGACAAAGGCCACGGATGCTCCAATCGCCCAGTTAGGGTCGAGTTGCGTCAGCGCCAGCAGCGCGACCACCTGCAACCCAAGCCCGGCATAGAGCGTCGAGGTCAGGCCAAACCGCGCCGCGATCCAACCCGCCGCAAGGTTGGTCACCATTCCGGCGATCTCATATAGAACGAACAGATAGGCCAGCTGCACCGGCGAGAAGCCCAGCGTATGAAAGTGCAACAGCACCAACATCCGCAAGGCCCCGTCGGTCAGCATAAAGGCCCAATAGGCCGCCGTGACCGCGATATAGGCCGACAGCCCCTCGGGCCGGTCGGTCACAGCGAGGCCCCAACCATCAGCGCCACATCGACCAGACGATGCGCATAGCCCATCTCGTTGTCATACCAGGCATAGATTTTCACCTGCGTACCGTTCACAACCATGGTCGATGGCGCATCCACGATCGAGGAGCGTTCGTCATTGGTGTAGTCGGTCGAGACCAGCGGCCGGGTCTCATAGCCCAGAATGCCGTTCAACTCACCTTCGGCGGCGGCTTTGAAGAAGGCGTTGACCTCTTCGACGGTGGTTTCACGCTCAACCTCGAACACGCAGTCGGTCAGTGAGGCGTTCAACAGCGGCACCCGCACCGCGTGGCCATTCAGACGCCCCTGAAGTTCCGGGTAAATCAGCGTGATCGCCGTTGCCGAGCCGGTTGTGGTCGGGATCAGCGAGTTCAGCGCCGACCGCGCGCGCCGCAGGTCCTTGGCGGGACGATCGACGATGGTCTGCGTGTTGGTTACGTCATGGATCGTGGTCATCGAGCCGTGGCGGATGCCCAGATTCTCGTGGATCACCTTCACCACCGGGGCCAGACAGTTCGTCGTGCAGGAGGCTGCCGTTACGATCTGATGGGTCGCGGGATCGTAGATGTCATCGTTCACGCCCATCACGATATTGGCGGTCGGGCCGTCCTTGACCGGGGCTGAGACGACAACCTTCTTCACGCCCGCCTTAAAATAAGGGGCCAGCTTGGCTTCGGTCTTGAACACACCGGTGCAGTCGATCACCACATCGACACCATCCAGCGGCAGGGCGCTCAGGTCCTTGGTGCCGATAAACGGCAGGCGCGCGCCGTTGATGGTGACGCTGTCGTCATCATGCTCGAAAGTGGCGTCCCAGCGGCCATGAACCGTGTCGAACTCCAACAGATGCGCATGCATCGCCGCGTCCCCCACCGCGTCATTGATCCAGGCGATCTTGGTGCCTTTCTCCAACAGCGGTTTCAGGGCCAGCTTTCCCATCCGGCCCAGGCCGTTTACAGCATAAGTGGTCATATCAATTCCCAACAGAGGTTCTGCCGATTTCATCGACAGCAGATTGCAATGCGATGCGGTCCAGGCTTTCGACCGGCAATGAGGTGAACGCCTCGATCCGGTGTTTCAGCGCGCCATAGGCGGTCTGGAAAGCCAGGCTTCTCTCGGCATCGGTCCCGGTTGCTTTGACCGGATCTTCCATGCCCCAATGACCGCTGATGGGTTGGCCTTCCCAAGCCGGACATTCTTCGTTGGCGGCCTGATTGCAGACGGTAAAGACGAAATCCATTTCCGGAGCGTCCGCAGACGCAAACTCGGACATATGCTTTGAGCGAAGGACCGAGGTGTCATGGCCTTTGTCATGCAACACTTGCACGGCAAATGGGTTCAGCTCGGATGCGGGTTGCGTTCCGGCGGAGTAAACAGTGAACCGATCCCCGCCCAACTGGCGCAACAGCGATTCAGCAAAGATCGAGCGCGCAGAATTTCCCACGCACAAAAACAGGACGTTGAACTTGCGGTCAGTCATTTCGCCTTTTCCTTTTGTTGAAGGCATACAAAGATCGGGCCGCCCCCGGCAGCAATCGATGATCAGGAAATCCAGCATCCCCTGCACATTCTTCATGTCGACGCAGTAGAGCAGCGAGGTGCCAGAACGTTGCTGTGTCACCAACCCGGACCGTTGCAGCGAGTTCAGATAGTTCGACATAGTGCTGGGCTTAATATCCAGCTCTGTCGCCAATTCACCTGCAGGCACGCTGTCAGGAAACCGTCGCATTAACATGCGAAACACGGTGATGCGTTGTGGGTGGCCCAGTATGGCCAGCTGATCTGTGATTCTTTCTATCATATTTCATGAAATATAGAAATAATAACAATCAATCAATCCAAGTTCGACCTCGTTACAGAACTTTCACAAACCGAAGCGCCTTGCCGATCTCCCAAGCATATACATCCGGGCTTGCGGGCCCGATCATGAAGGTCTAAATGACGCTCCGCACCCGGGTATATCCTGTCAGGGTCACCAAAGGTGCCGCTGTAGCTCAGCTGGTAGAGCACGTCATTCGTAATGATGGGGTCGGGGGTTCGAGTCCCTTCAGCGGCACCAAATTCAAATCACTGCCCCTCAAATAGTCTAACGCCTTGAAAGGTATAGTGGTATTTGGAGTTCGAACACCTTCAATTCGATCAAATTCTATCGGACTAGCAAAAACAAGTCTGAGGATTACTCGCTTCAGTGTGCAGCAAGCTTTTTCCCATATTTTAAAAGGATTTGACAGGAACTGCATGGCGAGTTCGAACATTTCGCCAAAGGAGCGCTCCGGAAAAGTTATTCTTTCGATTTCGGCTTCGACTTTAGCCTTCTCGGATCGCAATCCTGATACCTTAGCTTCATACGCCGCCGCGAGTTCGTCGTTTTGAGTTCGAACGGCGCGATCGAGGTAGTTCGAACTATCTTTTTCAAGTTGAGTGACACGTTGCTTCAGCCGTCCACTTTCTTGCTTTGCCCACGTGCCCCTTCGATCCCAAGCATCACGAAATACGCTCTCTGCAACTTCAAATGTAGCCGCCGATGGCTCGATTGACTGCAAAAGCACCTCGATTTGTCTTTCAAGCCGGTCGCGAGGAACAAACTTTCCCTTCTCTGAACACGAACGATACTGGCAAAGGTAATACGGATACTGGTGTCATCATCTCTTTTGTTGCGGAACGGGATAACGTTTGAGCCATTGGTTACGTTTGGCATGTTCGAACTCTCCTTGGTTGTTGACGTTGAAATTCTCACGGTTGCAAACCGAGAGACGTCACTAGGATAGTTCGAACATCAAGTATCTGAAAAGGTTAGAGTAAATGACACAACTGTTGGAAAAAGGCACATCTTCGAAACTGGAAAATGTCACATCTAGAGTGTTTAAACCCAACGTCTCTTGAGCCGGTGAAAAAGCACTTACTGAAGCGGACGAAAGAATGTGACGTAACGTCCAAATCAAAAGCCGTTTTGTCAAGAAGTTGACGTAAACGAAAGCTTGCCAAGGAAAATTTTGACTGACCGGTCAACAAACGCAAAAACCGGCGGAATTCCATACCTTCCCTAGTCAGATAAAATTCGTAAATGCGCCGTGTCGCTGCGGGTTCCGCTCACTCACAAAATTTCCTTGAGCCTCTCCCCCTCACGGTTCGGAAACGACCCGCAGAGACCTCATTGATTAAGAAATACACGCGCTGGAGTTTAACAATGTCGATTAAGTCGCTTCTGAACCAATGGTTGGAAAACAAAACGGTCCGTATTTCCATACCGGGAAATCTTGATCCTGACTCATCTGATAGCGAGCGTTTCGATGCGGGCTTAGACCAGTCGGAAACCAAAGCTCTTTTTCATAGCGTGCTGCATGAGAAGCAAAACGATGGCATTGCCGGTCGCAGATGAGCCTGTGAGCGTTGCAACCAAACCCGGCGCGGCACTTACGCGCGCTTTTCTCCGATCGATGCGACGTCTAGAACGTCCAGAACTTTCGCCTCAATATGCTCGGCGTTCATGCCCGCCACGGCATACATATCCGCCGGGCTGGCCTGGTCGATGAAGATGTCGGGCAAAATCATTGAACGGTATTTCAGGCCGCGGTCAAACACCCCTTCATCTGCCAAAAGCTGGGCGACGTGGCTGCCGAACCCGCCTACGGCGCCTTCTTCAATAGTGATCAGCGCCTCATGCGTTTCCGCCAGACCCAGAATCAGATCGCGATCCAGTGGCTTGGCGAAGCGCGCATCTGCGATGGTGGGGGTGATCCCCCGTGCGGCCAGTGACTCGGCGGCTTTCTGCACCTCGGCGAGGCGTGTCCCAAAGGATAGCAAGGCCACGCGCGCGCCATCCTGGATCATGCGGCCTTTGCCGATCTCCAGCACCTCTCCGCGTTCGGGCAGGTCAACGCCCTCACCCTCGCCACGTGGATAGCGAAAGGCGATGGGGCCATCGTCATGGGCCACTGCAGTGGCCACCATATGCATCAGTTCCGCCTCATCTGCGGCGGCCATAACAACAATACCCGGCAGGTTAGACAGGTAGGCAATGTCAAAGGACCCCGCATGGGTGGCTCCATCCGCGCCAACAAGCCCCGCGCGGTCGATGGCAAAGCGGACGGGCAGGCGCTGGATCGCGACATCATGCACCACCTGATCGTATCCGCGCTGCAAGAAAGTCGAATAGATTGTGCAGAAGGGTTTCATTCCTCCCGCCGCCAGCGCGGCCGAGAAGGTCACCCCGTGCTGTTCCGCAATCGCCACGTCGAAACAGCGCGAGGGGTAGCGTTCTGCAAACAGGTTCAACCCGGTGCCGTCAGGCATTGCCGCCGTGACGGCGACGATCTTGTCATCGCGCGCGGCCTCTTCCACCAGCGTCTTGCCAAAGACCGACGTATAAGATGGTGCGTTCGATGGCGCCTTTTTCTGCTCGCCCGTCACCACATCGAACTTGGCGGTGGCGTGGCCCTTGTCGCGGGCTTGCTCGGCGGGGGCGTAGCCTTTGCCCTTCTTGGTCAGGACATGAACTAGGATCGGACCCGTCGCCCGCGCTTTGACCGTGCGGAGCACGGGCAGCAATTGGTCCAGATCATGCCCGTCAATGGGGCCGAGATAGGAAAAGCCCAGTTCTTCGAACAGGGTGCCGCCCACCGCCATGCCCTTCAGCATCTCCTTGGCGCGCTTGGCCCCTTCGCGGAATGGCTCGGGCAGCAGCGACACCGCACCCTTGGCAGCGGCTTTCAGATCGTGAAACGGTTCTTCGGCATAAATGCGCGATAGGTAATTGGACAGCGCACCCACAGGCGGGGCAATGCTCATCTCATTGTCGTTCAGAATCACGATTAGGCGCTTTTTCAGGTGTCCGGCATTGTTCATCGCCTCAAAGGCCATGCCCGCCGACATCGAGCCATCGCCGATCACCGCAATCGCGTCCCCCAGCCCTTCGGGCGTCACGCCGCCCAGATCGCGGGCGACGGCGAAACCCAGTGCTGCACTGATCGAGGTTGAGCTATGCGCGGCCCCAAACGGGTCATAGGGGCTTTCACTTCGTTTGGTGAAGCCGCTCAGGCCATCCTTCATCCGCAACGTCCGGATGCGATCCCGACGTTCAGTCAGGATTTTATGCGGATAGCACTGGTGCCCTACATCCCAGATGATCTTGTCACGGGGTGTGTCGAATACGGCATGCAGCGCGGTGGTCAGTTCCACAACGCCCAGACCCGCACCCAGATGCCCGCCAGTGACGGAAACTGCGGAAATCGTCTCGGCCCGCAATTCATGCGCCAACTGATGCAATTGTGCGTCTGAAAACTGCTTGAGGTCAGCAGGACGATTCACAAGGTCCAGCAAGGGCGTGTTCGGGCGATCAGACATTTAGCGCGTTCCTGACTTAGCTGTCCCGGGCAATAACGAAGCGGGCGGCCTCCTTCAAGGTTTCCGCCCGTGCACCGTACCCATCCAACGCCGCGCAGGCCTGATCCACAAGTTCGGCTGCACGGGCTTTGGCGGGCTTGAGCCCCAACAAAGATACAAATGTGGCCTTGCCTGCATCCGCATCTTTCTGCAGCCGCTTCCCGGCCCGTTCCGCATCACCTTCCACATCCAAGATGTCATCTGTGATTTGAAAAGCAAGTCCAAGGGCTTGGGCATATTGGCGCAAGGCGGACAGATCAGCCTGTGTCAGCCGCGCGCCTGCGCAGGCGGACCACTCGATCAGCGCCCCTGTTTTGCCGGCCTGTAAATGGGTGATAGCCTCTAGGGACAAAGGCTCCGCCGCCGTTTCAGCTGCGATATCCAGAGCCTGTCCCATGACCATGCCCTGTGCACCACTGGCTTTGGCCAGCGTCAGGGCCAGGTCCGCACGAATTTCGGCATCGCCAACCTCTGGGCGCGTGCACAGCTCAAAGGCCAAGGTCTGCAGCGCGTCTCCGGCCAGAACCGCCGTTCCCTCATCCCATTTTACATGGGTCGTGGGGCGCCCGCGCCGCAGGTCATCATCATCCATGCAGGGCAGATCGTCGTGGACCAGAGAATAGGCATGCAGCGCCTCAATCGCCGTGGCGGGCCAGATCGCGCGTGCTTCCTCAACGTCGTGCAGGCGGGCGCTTTCCAGCACCAGAAACCCCCGCAACCGCTTGCCGCCCCGGGTGGCATAGCCCATGGCCCGCGTCACATCGAAATCATCAAAGCCGCTCAGCACATGGTCAAACTGCGCCTGAATTTGCGTGGCATCCTGCGCCAGCCTTTCCCGAAACATTTACTGACCGTCGACAGGTGTCATCCCGGTCGGCTGGCCGCCTGCGTCCAAAGTGATCGCGGCAACCTTCTCTTCGGCCCGCTTCAACTCGTCCTCGCAGCGTTTTTTCAGGGCCGCTCCGCGTTCATAGAGCGCAATTGACTGATCCAGCGCCACGTCGCCGCGTTCCAACTGGCCGACCACAGCTTCAAGCTCTTTCATCGCCTGCTCAAACGTCATCTGTTCAACTGGGGTATCGGTCATCGTGTTGCCTTCATCAGTTCTTTCACATGGGCGCGCGTCGCCTCGGCCAGTGCGTTCAGATCATACCCGCCTTCCAGAGTCGAGACGATACGGCCCTTACAAACCTCATCGGCGATTTTGCACAGCTCAGCTGTGATCCATGCAAAATCGTCGGTGGACCAGTTCAGATTAGCCAGCGGATCGTCCTGATGGGCGTCAAACCCGGCTGAGATGATGATCAACTCAGGCCTGAATGCCCTCAGACGCGAAAACGCCTGCGTTTCATAAGCCGCCCGCATCTCGGCCCCACCCGTGCCGGGGGCCAGTGGTATGTTCACGATGGTTTCGTATGCGCCAGTCTCATCCGGCCGTCCTGATCCGGGCCACAGGGGCATCTGCTGGCTGGTAATCACCAACGCGCGCTTCTCGTCCCACAGCAGATCCTGCGTGCCATTGCCGTGATGGACATCGAAATCAACCACCGCGACGCGCCTTAAGCCGTGGTGATCCAGCGCATGTTTCGCCGCGAGCGCTGCATTGCCGAACAGGCAAAACCCCATCGCCTTGTCTGTTTCCGCATGATGGCCCGGGGGGCGAATGGCACAAAACGCGTTCGGAGCCTCGCCCCCAAGCACCAGATCAACCGCCCGCACCACGGCGCCTGCCGCGCGATAGGCCGCATCGACCGATCCCGGGGACATAAAGGTATCCCCATCAATCTGCGTATAGCCTTCTGCCGGGCGCGCTGCGCGAATATCCCGGATGTAGTCCTGCGGGTGAACCCGCAACAGATCATCATCCGCTGCCATTGGGGCCGTTCTACGATCCAAATCCAAAGGTTCCAGAGCGTGCAGGATATGCTCCAATCGCGCCACCCGCTCGGGATGTCCATCCGGCGTCACATGTTTCAAACAATCGGCATGGGTCAGCAAGGCAGTCTTCATCGGGATCCCCTGTTCATCTGGCTAAAAATATCCTCGCCGAAGGCATAAAATCGCCGCGCAGCGGCCCAATCAATCCGGGGCCAGCATATACCCGGCACCGCGAACGGTTTGCAGGTATCGGGGCTGCTTTGGGTCCTGCTCGATCTTGCGCCGCAACCGCGTGATCTGCACGTCCACCGCGCGTTCCTGCGCTTGCCCCTTGTCACGGCCCAGGTCCTCGACCAGTTTCGCCCGGCTGATCGGTTCGCCCGGCTGGGCCGAGAATATCTTCATCAGCTGGCTTTCGGTCGCGGTCAGGCGCACCGGGTCTTCGCCCTGCCACATCTCGCCGCGCTCAATGTCATAGCGGATCGGCCCCAATGTCAGGATCTTCGCAGCCGCATCCTGAGCGGGCGCTTCTGGCATGCGTCTTAGAATGGCGTTGATGCGCAGCAGCAGCTCTTTCGGCTCGAATGGTTTGGCCAGATAGTCATCCGCCCCTGCTTCCAAGCCTGCAATCCGATGTTCGGTTTCCCCCCGGGCGGTCAGCAGCAGGATCGGAGTGCTGTGTGTTTCGCGCAGCGCTTTGGTCAGGCTTACGCCATCTTCGCCCGGCATCATCACATCCAGTACGATCATGTCGAAATCCAGCCCGGACAGAACCCGCCGTGCATGGGCCGCATCTCGGGCCGCCGTCACCAGAAATCCGTTCCGCATCAGAAACTTCTTCAACAGATCGCGAATGCGCTCGTCATCGTCGACGATCAGCAGATGGGCGTCCATATCGCTCATGAGGTCGTATCCCGCAACTTCGTATACGCATGACGCATATCAGCATCCATCATCGCTTCAAGAACTTTACGAAACCCAGCGACGGCTTCGGGCCCCGCATCCTTATACGCCGCACGCATCCGGGCGCGCTGCGCATCGGACAATGTCGCCTCTAGCGCATGGCCTTTTTCGGTCAGGAACAGATGCCGCTCGCGCTTGTCCACGGTCCCAACGCGGCTTTCGACCATACCATCCTCGATCAATGTCCGTAGGACCCGGTTCAGGGATTGCTTTGTCACACCCAGAATGGCCAGCAGGTTATTGACCGTCGTGCCGGGCGCGCGGTTCACGAAATGGATCGCCCGGTGATGTGCGCGGCCATAGGACATGTCGTAGAGGATACGATCAGGATCAGCTGTAAAGCCGCGATAGGCAAAAAACATGGCCTCGATCCCCTGCCGCAACTGCTCATCAGTAAGAAACAACAGGCTTTCGCCCCCAAACTTCGGGGCGGGACGGATTTCGGACATATCATGCCTCATGCGTTACACGGCTCCGAGTTTATGTCAGCGTTATTGACATTCCAAGGGCAGACAGGTATCGAATCGCAGTTTTTGCGCAAGATTGTGTCCGCATCGGACCTAAATAGCGCAACAATCGGAAATTCAACCCAAGGCTGGAGGTTTCGCATGGCGGGTTATGATGATCGTGATGGCACCATCTGGATGGATGGCAAACTGGTGCCCTGGCGTGAGGCGAACGTGCACATTCTGACCCATGCTATGCACTATGCCTCGTCCGTGTTCGAGGGTGAACGCGCCTATAACGGCAAGATTTTCAAAAGCCGCGAACATTCTGAGCGTCTGATCGCCTCGGCTGAGGCTTTGGATATGCCGATGCACTACTCGGTCGAAGATATCGAAGACGCCAAGGAAGAAACCCTGAAAGCCAGCGGTCTGACGGACGCTTATGTGCGGGCCCTGGTCTGGCGCGGCTCGGGCGAGGATATGGGTGTCGCCTCAGCCAAGAACCCGGTGCGCATGGCCATCGCGGTCTGGCCTTGGGGTGCCTACTATGGCGATGCCAAGATGCAGGGTGCCAAGCTGGACATCGCGGAATGGAAGCGCCCCAGCCCTGAAACCATCCCGGTGCACGCCAAAGCGGCGGGCCTGTACATGATCTGCACGATCTCAAAGCACAAGGCCGAAGCCAAGGGGTGTTCCGACGCGCTGTTCATGGACTGGCGTGGCTATGTGGCCGAGGCAACCGGCGCGAACGTGTTCTTTGTCAAAGATGGTGAGATCCACACCCCACTGGCCGATTGCTTTCTGAACGGCATCACACGTCAGACCGTGATTCAGATGCTGAAAGACAAGGGCCTGACCGTACATGAGCGCCGCATCAAGCCCGAAGAAATGGCGGATTTCGAACAGTGTTGGCTGACCGGCACAGCGGCCGAGGTCACGCCTGTAGGCCAAATCGGTGACTACACGTTTGAGGTGGGCGACATCACGCGTGAGATCGCCGAAGACTATGAGAAACTGGTGCGCGCCTAAGCGATGTTGAAGCATCAGCTCTGAACCCTCGCGTTAAGCGGGGGTTTTTCGTTGCGCATCGTTCAAGTTCTTGTGCAGATCGTTCAGACAGCTGGACGAATGCATGAGCCGTTGTAGGTTACACCCATGCTAGACCTGCTGAGCGATATCCTGACACGCCTGTCCCTAAGGGGAACGTTCTACTTCCGAACCTCTTTCACGCCACCCTTCGGTGTCCAGGTGCCATCCTATCAGAATGTGGCGCGCTTCCACTTCGTGCAACGGGGTGAGTTGAAAGTATTCGTCTCTAACACAGGCGAAACTGTGCGTCTTACGCAAGGCGATCTAATCCTGATCCCCCACGGTTCTGTCCATGCACTGCTATGCAACCAGGTCCAACCGGTCGATGCGTTGCCGCTTGAACAGGTGCTAGAGGAGTCGGGCTACCAGGGGGACGGTGTGCTGGTTTATGGCGGTGAAGAGACCGGGCGTGACACTCAGCTGATCTGCGGTCACTTCTCATTTACAGGTCCGCCGGGGCGCCAAGGTACCGGCCATATGCTGATCGACCGTCTGCCACCTTACATCCTGATCGAGAATTATGGCGAAGAGGCCGGGGCCTGGATCGAAGCCACCCTTCGCATGATCGGGTCTGAGGTTAGCGGTGCGCGGATTGGCGGTGACTTGATCGCACTGAAGCTTTCGGAAGTTCTGTTTGCGCAGGCGATCCGCGCCCATCTTGAACATCAAAGCCCTACGGATTCGGCCCTTGCGGGGTTTGCTGACCCTCGTATCTCGCGCGCTTTGACTGCATTTCATCAAGCGCCCGCGCAAGAGTGGAGCGTTGAGTCTCTGGCGCGTGAGGCGGGGATGTCACGCACGGCCTTCGCGCAGCTTTTTGCTGAGAAGATGGCGACCACACCAATGCAATATCTGACCGATTGGCGCATGCAAATCGCTTGCCATGGCCTGACCGAGGCGCGCTGGAATGTGGCTGATGCGGCGGCAGAGGTTGGATATGCTTCTGAAGCCGCCTTTTCCCGTGTGTTCAAAAAACAGATCGGCTTGTCCCCGGCGGCCTATCGATCGATGCACTGATTGATCAGGTTTCTGAACGATCTGCACGATTTCGCGTACGATCCGGAATTCTGCGACCGAATACCTGCACCTAACTTGGGGCCATACCAACCCAGGAAAAGGAAATCGCAATGTCTGTTCGCTTTGTCACCCGCTCCGTCCACGCATATCTGGACTATCCTGTCGCTATCGCCCTGATGGTGCTGCCCTTCGCGCTTGGACTGGGTCAATCCAATCCACTGGCTTTGTGGCTGTCTGTCGTCACCGGGGCGGCCGCCTTCGTGCTGACTGTCCTGACGGATCACCACCTCGGCATCTGGCGTGTGTTGCCCTACAAATTTCATCTGGCTGTCGATCTGCTGGTCGGCATTACATTCCTGTTTGCACCCAGCATGTTTGGGTTTTCGGGTCTGGACGCAGCATTTTACTGGCTGAACGGGGCTGCAGTTGTCGCGGTTATCTCGCTCAACGCGCCCGAGCAACGCGTAGCCGCCTGAGCATTTATCCACAGGGCTTCATAATATCATCGTGATAGTTTCAAGAAACTGAGCCGCCCGTTTTACAAATGGGCGGCTCACTGCGGCTTACCAATCGCGCGCCTTCGAACAGGTGTCCAGACAGGAGAGCCCCCATGACCAAATTCCTTCGCCCCAACCGCCGCATGTTTCTGGCTGGCAGCACCGCCGTTGCAGCCTCGCTGTCGATGCCAGCGATCAGCCGCGCCGCTTCGCGCCCGGTGTTTACCCATGGCGTTCAGTCGGGCGATGTGGACACAAGCTCTGGCATGATCTGGACCCGTACAGATCGCCCGGCGCGCGTGATGATGGAGGTTTCGACCACCGAGAGCTTTGCTGATGCCCGCCAATTACCGCCAATGGATGCGATCCCAAACAGCGATTTTGCGGTTAAGCGTCTCATTGATGGGCTGCCCTCGGATCAGGATATCTTCTATCGTTTTGTGGCCGCTGATCTGAGCGATATCAACACCATATCAGAGCCTATTATTGGCCAATTCCGCACCGCGCCGACCGCACGGCGCAATATTCGGTTTGCCTGGTCGGGGGATACCGCCGGTCAGGGCTGGGGCATCGATGACGATGGAATGCGCACCTATGCGACCATGAGCCAACACCGGCCCGATTTCTTCATCCATTCTGGCGATACGGTCTATGCCGATGGCCCAATGCAGGACGAGGTTGAAAAAGACGGGCAGGTGATCTGGAAGAACGCCACTCTGATCGATGAGAAACGCAAGGTTGCGGAAACACTGGATGAATTCCGCGCTCAGTGGAAATACAACATGATGGACGAACATGTGCGGGCGATGAATGCGGTATGCCCGACCTTTTTCCAGTGGGATGACCATGAGGTGGTGAACAACTGGTCGGATGCCAAAAACCTGATTTCCGATGACCGGTATTCCGAGAAATCAGTGCATGTTCTGCAATCCCGCGCGGGTCGTGCCTTTCATGAGATGACGCCGCTGCGGATCACACCGGCTGAACCCGGTCGGGTTTATCGCAAGATATCATACGGTCCTATGCTGGACGTGTTCTTCCTAGATCTTCGCAGCTATCGCGGCCCGAACGGCCCGGCGATGGAAGATGAGATCACGGACCAGTCCCGCATTCTGGGCGCGGCACAGTTGGATTGGCTAAAGCGCGAGCTTGCAGCATCACAAGCGACCTGGAAAGTCATCGCCTCGGACATGCCGATTGGCTTGATTGTCTGGGACAACTGGAAAGAACAGGCCGGGGCAGAGGCGATCTCGAACGGTGATAGTGGACCGGCCAAGGGTCGCGAGTTAGAGATTGCCGATCTGCTGCGGTTCATCAAAACCGCAGGCGTCACCAACACTGTCTGGTTCACCGCAGACGTACACTATACTGCGGCGCACTACTACGACCCTAACAAAGCTCAATTCCAGGATTTTGAGCCGTTTTGGGAGTTTGTGTCTGGCCCATTGCACGCCGGAACCTTTGGCCCGAATGCGCTGGATGGCACCTTCGGTCCCGAGGTGAAGTTCGTCAAAGCCCCGGCCGAAGGGCAGGGCGTCAACCTTCCCCCAAGCGCCGGCCTGCAGTTCTTTGGTCTGGTCGACATTGATGGCGCCACGCAACAGATGACGGTGCGCCTGATGGATCGCGCCGATACCGAGCTTTGGTCGGTGACACTGGATCCGCAGGGTCAGTCTATCTGATTTTGTTTCCCCGTGACTTGCGCCCTCGTTGTTTTTCGAGGGCGTTTTTTACTTGAAATAATCGACAAAAATAGTCAGATAAAAGTCAACGCCAGCTTTTTCCTTATCTGGCCATAGGTTTCGGGGCGGTTTGCAGGCTTAGCGCGCAACTTGGTGAGGGCATGCCGCCGCCCCGGAAACGACCGTATATAAGGTTTCGGTATGAGCGTTCCGTTTGAAGAGATCATAACACGGCATGACGCCGCCACCGCATGTGGCTGCAGCTGCTGTGATACTGACTTTTCGGCTTATGTTGAGTGCAAGAAACGCGATCGTGTGATTTCAGAACTGACCGTAGAGCCGTCATTGCCCGAAAGCGCCGCGTGTCGCAGCGGGTCGGTACGCGACTTTTTTGAAAACCTATTACAAAAGCGCGTCGGATAAGGCGGGTATGGGTCTCAGCCAGCCCGCCAATCCTGTACACAATCAGTAGTCGACACCGCGCCGCGCCTTGATGCCAGCCTGAAACGGATGTTTCTCTTCGGTCATTTCGGTGACCAGATCAGCATAGTCGCGCAATGCTTGTGGTGCGTCGCGGCCCGTCAGGAAAACGCTGGTCTTATCCGACCGCGCCTTGAGGCCGTCCAATACGCGTTCATCCGACAGGTATTCATAGCGTAGGGCGATATTAATCTCGTCCAGCACGACCAGATCATAGTCGCCGCTGGCCATCAGCTCACAGGCTTTTTCAAACGCTGCAGTGGCGGCGGCTATGTCACGCTCGCGGTCTTGCGTATCCCAAGTAAAACCTTCGCCCATCGTGTGCCAGGTGACCAGATCGCGGTCTTCAAAGAACCGGCGCTCGCCCGTCTTCCATTTGCCTTTGATGAACTGAACAACGGCAACCTTTTGACCCCAGCCCAGAGCGCGGATCACGACACCAAAGGCTGCCGAGGACTTCCCCTTACCCTTGCCAGTATTGATCAGAACCAGGCCCCGCCCGGGATCGACCGCCTCGGATACTTTCTTGCGGTGCTTGGCCTGCACCTCCTGCATTTTTTCCTTGTGATCCTGCGCTTCGCTCATGGGGCACCCTCATTGATTGTTCCGCCCAACCTAGGCGAAGTTTTTGAAAGGTAAAGATCAGGCTTTGGGGTCCGTGACCGAACGCGCCTTGCCGCGTTCCAGGCCCAGCTGATGCTCACGCCAGATCACGACCACATTGCCCGCAATCACCAGCGTAGCCCCCAGCAGAATGGCCAGTGTTGGCAGTTCATCAAACCAGACATAGCCAATAAAGATGGCAAACAGCATTGTGGTATAGTCATAAGGCGCCAGCATCGAGGCTTGCCCGAACCGATAGGATGAGGTGACCAATATCTGTGCCACCCCGCCAACAAGGCCCATTGTAACCAGTATTAGAGCCTGATCCAGGGTCGGCATTGTCCATCCCCAAAACGCAGTCAACGAGGAGAGTAGCGTCGCGGTCATCGAAAAATAGAACACGATGGCGGCGGGATGGTCGACCTTAACCAGTTGGCGGATATGGATCTGAACAAAGGCGCGGGCCAGCGTTGCGCCCAGGACGCACAGCGCGCCTATGGTTGCTGCCATTTCCATCTGGGTGCTGCCTAGCCGGGGCCAGATCATGATCAGAACGCCCAGCAGCCCCAACGCGACCGCACCAATGCGGATCATGCGAATGCGCTCGCCCAGCATAACGGCCGCCAGAATCAAGGTGAAGATCGGGGTGGCGTAGCCGATCGCGGTAACTTCAGGCAGGGGCAACAGGCTAAGGCCCGTAAAGGTGAGGCCCATAGCGCTGCTGCCCAACACGCCGCGCCAGAAATGACCCATGGGCTTCTTGACAACAAAGCCTTGCGCTAACTCTCCACGCCAGATCAGCCAGGCAATGATCACGGGAATAGCAAAGAGCGAGCGGAAAAACACCAGTTCACCCGGAGGGAAATCCTCGGACAGCGCTTTGACCAGTGCCGACATCGCTGTGAACAGCATCAGCGCGGCCAGTTTCAGACCCACGGCAAGCATGGGTTGATGCGATGTTAAGGATTGTGCCATGTGCCGCGAACCTGCGCCTTTGGCGTGGAAAGATCAACGACGGGATTGTACCAATTATGCAGATTTCCAGTGATCTGGAACGGGGTGGTCGATTTCCTCTGCCAGAGCATCAAGATACCTGAGCATCACTGAAACGCGTTTTGTTGCCAGATCCCGTCCGCCCTGCGTAAGCATGCCGGACGGTAAGTCGAGCAACTTGATTTTCCAATGGTCGATCGCGAATGTCAGATCGTCCAGATCGCGGTTTTCGGCAAATGGATCGTCCAGGTTGTAGAGCTTCCGGTCTAAGGCACCGGACACAGTGAAACACCGGGCAATTCCAATTGCCCCTAGCGCATCGAGGCGATCCGCATCGCGCAGGATGCGGGCGTCGGGCGAGCGAGGCGGGATATTGGCCGAGTAGCTATGAGCTTCGATGGCATGTTGCGTGGCATGGATCGACGGGTCGTCAAAGCCTAAATCGTCCAATATAGACTCTGATATTTGTGCTGATTTACGAGATGCGAGATGTCGGTTCGGATCGTTTTTCGGCAGGTTGACGAGATCGTGCAGATAGCACGCGGCCATAAGAACCTGCATATTGGCCTGGTCATCTGCGATGGCCTGAGCATTGGTCCAGACCCGATCCAGATGCGCCAGATCATGGGCTGGGTCAGCCTGCATACGCTGCGCGACGATGCCGCGTAACCGGGTGCGGAGATCAGCCAATATGGCCACGGTTCTGGCCGATCTGGCCGCGATGCAGCAGCAGGTGATCCAGGATCACGCAGGCCATCATCGCCTCACCCACCGGGACCGCGCGAATGCCGACACAGGGGTCGTGGCGACCCTTGGTGATAATCTCGGTCTCATCGCCTGTTTTGGTGATGGTCTTGCGAGTGGTCAGGATCGACGAGGTCGGTTTGACCGCAAAGCGCACCACGATGTCCTGACCGGTAGAGATGCCACCCAGAATGCCGCCCGCATGGTTCGAGCTGTATTGAGGGCCGTTCTGGCCCATGAAAATCTCATCGGCATTGGCTTCGCCGGTCAGTTCGGCAGCAGCCATGCCTTCGCCGATCTCAACACCTTTGACCGCGTTGATCGACATCATCGCAGCGGCCAGATCCGTGTCTAACTTTGCATAAATCGGTGCGCCCAGCCCGGCAGGGACGCCGCGTGCCACGACTTCGACCACTGCACCGACCGAGTTGCCGGATTTGCGCAGGTCGTCCAGATAGGTTGCCCAAACCTCAGCAGCTTGCGCGTCGGGAGTCCAGAACGGGTTCTGTTCGATCTGCGACCAGTCGAAATTGTCACGGTCGATCTTATGCGGTCCGATCTGGGTCATGTAGCCGGTGATCTGAACATTCGGTGCGATCTGTTTGATAGCTTCACGCGCCAGCCCTCCGGCGGCGACGCGCGAGGCGGTTTCGCGCGCCGAGCTGCGCCCGCCGCCGCGATAGTCGCGGATGCCGTATTTTTGCCAATAGGTGATATCGGCATGGCCTGGGCGAAACTTGTCGATGATATCGCCGTAATCCTTCGAGCGTTGATCGGTGTTCTCGATCATCAGCTGCACCGGCGTTCCGGTGGTCTGGCCTTCGAAAACGCCCGACAGGATCTTGACCTGATCGGGTTCGCGCCGCTGGGTTGTAAATTTGTTCTGCCCCGGTTTGCGCTTGTCGAGCCAGAGTTGGATCATCGCTTCGTCGATTGTCACACCCGGAGGGCAGCCATCGACAGTGGCACCCAATGCGGGCCCGTGGCTTTCACCCCAGGTGGTGACGCGGAAAAGGTGTCCAAAGCTGTTCATCGACATGGGGCGTGCTCCTTTGTGGGTTGTGATTAGCGGGGTGAGCCTTTGGCCTCAAGCGGATTTAGGGAAACGGGGAGGGGGCCAGCCCCCTCTTGAGCCTCTGGCTCAATTCACCCCCGAGGTATTTTTGAACAGAAGAAGGGATCAGGTTTCCGCTTTCAGGGATTGGCGGGTTTTGGTGATCTCAAGCGCGGCCTGAGCCGCCTCGCGGCCTTTTTGCACGAAGTGGTCACGATAGATGGCGTTGTGGTGATCGGTTTCCTGATACTGATGGGGTGTCAATGAGACCGACAGAACGGGGATGCCGGTATCCAGCCCGGCGCGCATCAGGCCATCAACCACGGCTTGGGCTACGAAATCGTGCCGGTAGATGCCTCCATCCACCACAAAGGCCGCGCAGGCGATTGCAGCGTAGCGTCCGGTTTGGGCTAGATCGCGGGCCAGCAGGGGCATTTCGAACGCGCCGGGCGCGTCGAAGACATCGACTTGGTCGACAGGGATGAGTTGCACAAACCCATCCAGCGCACGGTCGACAATATCGGAGTGCCAGTTGGCTTTGATGAAAGCATATCGGGTGTGTGTCATTCGGACCTCCTGAGTTACAGACACGTCACCCAAGGCGATCACGAGCAGGCGCGCCGCTGAGCGGCACGATGCACGTTCTCTTTCATCCGGACTGTAACCGTCGGCTCTGGCCTCTCACCAGATCTGCTGACACCCTTTTCGTGGTTCCACAATTTGTCCGAAAACCGGTTCCCACTTTTCGGATCGTGGACACTGCGGGGCCGCTCGCGGGCTTACGGATCATTGCCCGCATACCGCCGGTGGGGAATTTCGCCCCGCCCTGAGAACATGCAGGACCTTGCATAGAACCCACCTGATCTGCAAGAGATTTGACAGGAGGAGTTCCATGCATCCCAATCCCGCATTTCGTGCCGAAGACCGAGCCCGACATATCACCTTTGCCCGTGACCGTGGCTTTGGCGTTTTGGCTGTGTCAGGCGATGCCGCGCCGATCATGAGTCATGTCCCGTTTTTGCTGGATAAGACGGGTGAGCTGGTCGAGTTGCATCTGGTGCGTTCGAATCCGATTGTCAGGCTTTTGAAGCAATCACGCGCGGTGCGGATCGCTGTGACGGGCCCGGATGCGTATATCTCGCCCGACTGGTATGAGGTGGATGATCAAGTGCCCACCTGGAACTATGTGGCGGTTCATCTGATTGGGCGTCTTGAGTTGCGCCCGCAGGAGGAATTGTTGGATCTGCTGAACCGGCAATCTGCGTTTTACGAACAGAAGCTGCTGCCGAAACCCCCTTGGGTCACGGGTAAGATGTCAGAGGTTGCTTTGGCCCGGATGATGCGGATGATTGTGCCTTGCCAGATGCAGGTTGAAGATATTCAAGGCACATGGAAACTGGGTCAGAACAAGCCCGATGAGGTGCGGCGCGCTGCGGCGGACCAGGTGGCGACCGGTTTTGGCGCTGAAACTGATCAGCTGGCCGCGCTGATGCGCGAGGTGTAGAAGGCCCTGTTTAGAGCCTACTTTTTCTCAAAAAACAGGATCACCTCGCCGATGCGGACTCCAAAGCGCGAAACATAGGCGCGGTTTAGCAGGCGGTCATCCTCCAGCAGCCACATCCAGTCATCGAACTTGACGCGCATGGTGCCATCTTTGATGGGCAGATCGATCTTGTATTTCCAGTTGAACGTATCGCCCCGCTCGATCCCTTCGGCAGTGCCAAGCACACCGGGCGCTGTTCCGGTCCATGTATCCTGGCCGGTTTTGGTCAGGGTCCAGATACGCTGCTCGGTTGCGCCGTCGTCATAGAGGAAATCTTCGACCAAGGTCAGCGTTTCTCCGTCCCAGGTGCCGTCGATGTCAACGGTGAAACGACGCGGGACATTGCCGAGGATGTCCTGAAACTGACCATAAGCGACGGTTTTGCCTTTGAAAAACTCCTCTAGGTTCAATTCGCGGTCCGACAGGAAGGTCTTTGGCACGCGGGGCTTGGCCGAGCAGGCAGCCAGAACCAAAAGGCAAGTGATGGCGGCAAAGGTGATGACAAAGCGGGCGCGGATCATTGCAGTGGTCTTTCCGCAGCTTTGGCATCATAGCCGTTTACGCCGTTCAAATGCGCAGTCTTGACCTCGGGTGCGGGGCGCATGGTTGCGACCAGCTCGGCCACTTTGATGCCGAATTTGCGCATCTCTGAGCGGTTCATGATCGCGCCATTTTCGGTCAGGTACATCCAGTCGGTTACATCCAGTGTGTGCCCACCCGCGTCTTCGGGCAGGATAATCCGATAGGTCAGTTTGACGGTCGAGCCGGAGATTTCTCCCTTACCTTCACCGACGATGTCATCCGCCGTGGCAATGAACGTGTTGCCGGTGCCCAGCGTCAGATACCATTTACGGGTCATTTGTTTGCCGTTGGAATAGGTGAACCACTCGGCCAAAGTGCCCGAGTTGCCATCCCATTCGCCGACCATGCGCGCCACGAAGCTGTTCGACATCTTGCCATTCGGGCCATAGATCAGGCCTTCGGACAGGATTTCGCCATTCAAGTGCTTTTTTAGCGAGAAGATGGGACCCGTCCCCGCATAATCGGCTGGCGATTGTGAGCGGAAGCTGAGAAATCGCCCCTTGGCCGCTAGAACAGCGAGGATGGCGATCAGAAACACAATAAGTGTATTCATTTGGCTGTAACCTCCGTGGGCAGGGTCAGAACCATCCCGAATGCGCCAAGCTTGAGGATGCAAGGCAGTACGGCATAGGCGAGGTTGAGTGTTTTCAAAGCCTCGACACTATTGGTTTGACCGGGTGTAAAGCCGCTGCGCTCGAGCAGTGGCAGAGTGAAAAAGGCAGCGAGCGCGAGGCCCAGCTTGCCGGCAAAAGACCAGATGCCAAACGCGGCCGAGGCGTTCAGCCCCGCGCGCGTCAGCACAACGGAAAACATGGCGGGCAGGACGACCATATCCGCCCCAAGCGCGGCACCGGACGCGACGCAGATGATGGCGAAGCCGACCAAAGCGCCGGCGTCCAGGCTGGCCGCTCCGATAAACCCTGCGATGGACAGGGGCATGGCGATCATCAGGGTCTTTTTCGGGCCGATCCGGTTGCTGAGTTTGGCCCAAAGCGGCACGCTTGCGCCTGCGCTGAGGAAGAACAGGATCAAAAGCGGCCCTGCTTTTCCGGGCAGTTGCAGGCGATCTTCGACAAAGAACAGGAACAAGGTGGATGTGATGGCGACCGGCAGGCTATTGACCAGTGCCAATGCCAGCAGGCGCAGTGCTCCGGCCTGCCCAAGTCCGGCAAAAGACAAGCCCTGACCAGTGATCGGCGTGCGCCGCCAGATCGGGATGGTCAGGATCAGGGTTAGCAACGCCAACAGGCCCAGAAACAGGCCAAAGGCGGGGTATCCTTGTGCGGATGCGCCAAAGGCCACGAACAGGGCCGGGGCGCTCGCGGCGATCACCACTCCGGTTAGTTGCCCACCTTCGCGGTAGGCGGCGAGCGTCATCAACTCTTTGGCATCGGCCTTTTTCGCAAGCGTCGCGCTGCGGCCATACAGAAGGATCGTGCCGAGACTGTAGGCCGAAAACAACAGGATTAGGACCATAACCAGGGTTGCGATGCTGGCGCCTTCAGGTAGTCCAAACAGCATCGGGAAGCCGATGGCCAGTCCCATCGCAGCCAAGGCGGCGAACAAAAGCTGCCCGCCCGGCCAGCGGTCGATGGCCCAGCCTATCAGCGGGTCCTGAACCAGATCGACCAGCCGAATGACCAGAAGGACCGTACCAATCACCCCAAGACCAATGCCCAGGTTCACCGCCGCAAAGCGCGGCAGGTGAATGTAAAGCGGGATACCCGCCGCAGCGAGCATCAGCGCGTAAAGGCTGACACGTGGGTACAGCATCACTGGCCTTTCAAACTTTGTGTAAAGCTGGCCGAGCGGGTGTTGTTACCCAGAAAGATCGACATGAAGGACTTCTTGATGTCGTCGCTTGCCAACGTGCAGGTCTGGGTGCCATTCCGCCAGAAACCGACTTTATTGGGCCCTTCCGAGATCGCCAGATAGCTGTCGCCTTTGCTGACAGCCTGAAAGCAGGTTTCAAGCTGCACCTGCGTGGGCTGCGGATTGCCCTGACGGGCCATTTCTTCCAGCGTCGACTCGACCAGCGCTTTTTGTTTCAGGTTTTTGCGGTAAGTCAGTTGCAGGCCAAAATCCTCGCTCCAATTGAACGCGGCCCCGCCTGGTGTGTAGAGCTTCGCGTCATAGAGAGGCAGGCCGAGAAACCGAAAGGTCCCGCTGCCGATCTGCTTGGGGTCTTGCAACTCGCTCGACAGCGGATCAGCCGCCAGCCCACCGGGGGCCAGCAGCGTCAAGGACAGAAGCCCAGCGCGCCAGAGACGCCTATTCAGCTGCAACAGCAGGGATGGCTGGGTCTTGTTCCAAAGTGCCATGGTCAGCTCCGATCGTTTGCGGGGTGCCTTTGATGCGATCCACAACATGCATCGCGCTGGCAATCCCGTCTTCGTGAAACCCGTGCCGGTTATAGGCTCCGGCGAACCAGGTCCGGTTCTGTCCCTGCATCTCGCGGATTTGCCCTTGTGCTTTCAGGGCGGCCTTGTCGAACACCGGGTGCGCAAATTCGACCCGGTCATAGATTTTATCCGCGGGAATCTCTGACGACGCGTTCAGCGTCACGAACAGCGGATCGCTGTCCGGAATGTTCTGCAGCCGGTTCATCCAGTAGGTGACACCAACATTCCCGGCTTGCGAGCGATAGGTCCAGCTGGACCAGCAAGCACGGCGTTTCGGCATTTGGCCGGGATCGCAATGCAGAATGGCGTTGTTCGGCTGATACCGGATCGCCTCAAGCGCAGCAGCCTCAGCCGTGGTGGCGTTTGCGCCCAGAATGGCGCGGGACTGGTCAGAATGGGTGGCTAGAATGATCTCATCAAACTGGTCGGTGAGTCCCTGGCTTGCCACCGTAACGCCCATGTCGCCGCGCTCAACGTGATCGACCGGAGAACCCAGCCGGATTTCGCAGCCCCGTTCGCGCAGCGCGGCGTCGATGCGACGCACATATTCGATGCTGCCACCTTTGACCGTATACCACTGATGCTGATTGGCCCGGCCACTGGCCAGCAAAGCATGATTGCGGAAGAATTGTACCAGCGAGCGCGCCGGGAACTGATCCACGAACTCCACCGGGGTTGACCAGATCGCGCCGCACATCGGCATCAGATAGTTGTGGCGGAACCAGTGGCCCAAACGCAGTTGATCCACCAGCTCTCCGATTGTTGTGTCATCATCTTTGGCGACCTCAGGGGCCTCTTTGCCAAAGCGCAGGATGTCGGCGATCATCTTGTAGTAGGCAGGGCGCGCCAGATTGCGCTTTTGCGCAGTCAGTGTGCGCAGGTTGTTCAGACCGTATTCGATGCGGCCATTATCGATGGTTGCGCCAAAGCTCATCTCGGATTTGGTGACCGGCACGTTCAACTCGTCGAACAGCTTGGTCAGGTACGGATAAGTCGCGTAGTTAAAAACGATGAACCCGGTATCGACCGGTTGATCGCCGTTTTTTCCCGCCATGACGGTGCGGGCATGCCCGCCCAGCCGGGGCTCGGCCTCATAAATAGTGATGTCGTGGTCTTCTGACAGATAATAGGCTGCGGATAGACCGGAAATGCCTGCACCTACGATTGCGATTTTCTTGCGCTCGCCTCGCGTTTCGTCGAACATGTGATCCCCTTAGTGCGACATTTTACAAGGGGATACGTAGCAGGTTTCATGTCGGATCAATCAGATTAGATTATTTTCGATGTTGCTCTATATTGTGACGTCTGCGTCGAATTTCCTGTATGGCGGCGTGATCCAGCATCCGTGCCCGCCCGTAAAAGCACTATCAGAACACAATACGGCCCAGACATGAGCAGCTTTGACGGAAAAACCTATTGGATCGTGGGCGCTAGCGAAGGGCTCGGCCGTGCGTTGGCCGAGGGGCTCAGCCGTAAAGGCGCACATCTGGTCCTTTCGGCGCGCAATGCGGATCGGCTGGACGATATTTGCGCAAGCCTGCCCAACGCACGCGCGGTGCCTTTTGATGTCACCGATCTGGATGCGGTGCGCCGTGCCGTGGGCGATGCCGGAGAGGTCGACGGGCTGGTTTACAATGCCGGAGCCTATGAGCCGATGCGCAGCGCCGATTGGGAGACCGAGGCGGTACTGGCCATGACCGATGTGAACTATACCGGAGCGTTGCGGGTTCTGGGTGAGACGGTGCCGTCCTTCGTGCGCGCCGGTCGCGGCGATATCACTCTGATCGGGTCTCTGTCAGGCTATCGCGGATTGCCTGCGGCTGTGGGCTATGCGGCCAGCAAGGCGGCTTTGGTGTCGCTGGCAGAAACCATGCGCTTTGATCTGGCGGGCACAGGGGTCACGGTGCGTATCGTCAATCCAGGTTTCATCAAGACCCGCCTGACCGAGAAGAACAATTTCAAGATGCCGATGTTGATGACGGCTGAGGACGCTGCAGATCGTGTGATCAAAGCGATGTCGCGTCGTCGTTTCCGTACCGATTTCCCGGCCCCGTTTTCGTGGGTCATCCGGTTGCTGGACTATCTGCCGGATTGGTTGATCTACCGCGGTAAATAGCGTTAATCCACGGTCAGCCGCACGTCAGGCGTAGGATTACCCCGGTTTCATCCACAAACACATTCAGTCTGTCGATGCGATAATCCTGCGTTGCAATGTCGTTGGGCCCCAGCACGCGGCTGCGTTCGGGCAGATCGGCCTGAATGGTTGAAACCTGCTGGCCAATCGTTTCGGTAAAGGGATCGCCCTGGCAAAAAGCCAGATCGACCGGTGCCGCCTCTGGCTCGATTGGAGGTTCTTCGGAGACCGGCGGCTCGGAACAGGCGGCGAGAAGGAACAGGATTGGAATAAATCGGTGCATTGGCGTTCCCCGTTCGGGCAATGTCGTTTCTGTATTTTCAATTATTTGAACAGTCTGGCATGAATGCACGGTTGAAAAAACCCCGGACTTGACGCAGGGTCGAGGCAAATAGAACAGGGAGAACATTACTATGCGCACCCGTGCAGCCGTTGCTGTTCAGGCTGGTAAGCCTTTAGAAGTTATGGATGTGAACCTCGAAGGCCCCAAGGCGGGCGAGGTTCTGGTTGAGATCAAGGCCACCGGCATTTGCCACACCGATGAGTTCACCCTGTCGGGTGCGGATCCCGAGGGCTTGTTTCCGGCCATCCTGGGTCATGAAGGCGCAGGCGTGGTGGTCGAGGTCGGCCCCGGTGTGACCAGTCTGAAGCCCGGTGATCATGTGATCCCGCTCTACACCCCGGAATGCCGCGAATGCGAGTACTGTCTGCATCCCAAGACTAACCTGTGTCAGGCGATCCGCGAAACTCAAGGTAAAGGGCTGATGCCCGACGGAACCTCACGGTTCTCGACCCTGGATGGCGATCCGATCCTGCACTACATGGGCTGCTCGACCTTCGCGAACCACACGGTTCTGCCGGAAATCGCGCTGGCCAAAGTGCGCGAGGACGCGCCGTTCGACAAGATTTGCTATATCGGTTGCGGCGTGACCACCGGCATCGGAGCGGTGATCAACACTGCCAAGGTCGAACTGGGCAGCCGTGCCATTGTGTTCGGACTGGGGGGCATCGGTCTGAACGTGATCCAGGGCCTGCGTCTGGCCGGTGCCGATCAGATCGTCGGTGTCGATCTGAACCCATCGAAGGTGGAAATGGCCACCAAGTTCGGCATGACCGATTTCGTCAACCCGAAAGAGGTCGAAGGCGATCTGGTGCCCTATCTGGTCAATCTGACCAAGGGCGGTGCGGATTACACATTCGACGCCACAGGTAATGTGGGCGTGATGCGCGACGCGCTGGAATCTGCGCATAAGGGCTGGGGTGAATCGATCATCATCGGCGTGGCCCCTGCGGGTGCCGAGATCTCGACTCGTCCGTTCCAACTGGTCACCGGCCGCTCGTGGCGCGGCACGGCCTTTGGCGGCGCGCGGGGCCGGACAGATGTGCCCAAGATCGTTGACTGGTACATGGATGGCAAGATCGAGATCGACCCGATGATCACCCACACCATGGGTCTGGATGACATCAACCACGGCTTCGACCTGATGCATAAGGGTGAGAGCATCCGGTCGGTGGTGGTTTACTAAGACACCACGCTTATTAATCTTGACAACGGCGCGCGGGTTGGCGCGCCGTTCTTCATTCCCCCGGTCGTGACGCACCCGTATCCGACCGAGGTGAGCGAACCCGCAGAACCGGAGTGTTCACGGACGTGGTGTTGGATCGGCTTTCCCGCCAAACCACAAAAACACCAGACGCGATGATGATACTTGCGCCGACGGCGACCCAGCCGTCTGGGCGCTCGCCAAAGAAGAGCATACCGAACAAAGTGGCCCAGATGATCTGGCTGTACTGGCTGGGTGCAACCACTCCGGCAGGCGCGGCACGGTAGGCGAGTATGATCAGGTGCTGGGCGATGACCGAGAACACGCCGACCAGCGCCATCATCGCAAGATGCAGCAGCGAAGGCGGTTGATAGACAGCGGGTTGCATCAGGCTCATGACCACAATGGCCAGCAGCATGGGATACAGGATCAGGACAGCGGATCGTTCCTCATTCCCGATCTTACGCACCAGAACAGACCCAAACGCGCTACAAAACGCGGCGGTCAGCGCGGCCAGGTGGCCCAGAGTGATGTCCGTTGAACCGGGGCGTAGAACGATCAGAACCCCAATCAGGCCGACGCCTACGGCGGCCCAGCGCTGGGCGCGGACGACCTCTCCCAATATCGGGATCGACAGAACGGTGACGATCAGTGGGAAGGAAAACAGCAGCGAATAGACCTCGGCCAGTGGAAGCACCGAAAAGGCGTAGAAGGCACAGACCATGGCCGTGACCATCAGAGTTGACCGCAACAGCACCAGCCAGGGGTGGTGCGGTAAGAAGTTCCCGGTGGTTCGGTCGGTCAGGATCGTCACCGCCATGGGGACAAAGGAGAACAGAGTGGCGAAAAAGATGATCTGCATCACCGAATAGGTTCCGCCCAGCACCTTGATCAGTGCGTCATGCGTAGCAAATACCGCGAATCCAAGAAACGCGTAACCAAGTCCCCGAAGGGTGGTGTTCTGAGTGCTCATCACTGTGGCCTCGGGTGATGTTGGTGTGGTGGCACAATGCCGCGCAGCGCAATGTGGGCTGTCTGCCCCTGAGTAAACCCAATTGGCCAGCCCGCATAGTCCCTATTTTACCGCTAACAGTGCAAAGCCGCCATGCCGAGGGATCAACGCAGGATCGGCGGCGCATCCTTGGGCTGACGCGCCGATTGCACCCCTGCCTTCATCCCCACCCCGATGCGTCGCGCCAGAGCGACCCAGGGCGTTGCGGTTTCGGATGGCAGCGTCTGGGTTGCGACCTCTTCGAACAGATCCAGCCAATGGGCGAACATGTCGGGCTGAACTGCCGGCCTTTCGATATGAACCCGCTGCGGATTGCCATCATACCCGCGCTCAAACAAGATTGCGTTGCGCCAGAATGAGGCGATCTTTTCCTCATGCGCGGGCCAGTCATCGACATGTTGCGCAAAAACGGGACCCAGCACCGGGTCGATTCGGACACGGGCATAGAAGGCGCGGACTTGCACATTGATCTGATCAGGCGTGGCCGGAAAACGCGGCGGCAGGACGGGTCGGGTCATAGTGTTTTGGTCCTAACCAGAATCCCGGCGGTTCTACAGGCGTGGTTTTGTCGCGCTTATCCTTACGGCCAATGGCGACAGGCGATTTGCGCAGGAATCGGGTCGCGCGGCGTGGTCATGATTGGGCATGGTCCGGAAAACTGGAGGATTGATATGTTCAAAATCACTGCATTGCCCACTGACGAAGTCCGCACCCTGCAGCAGGGTGGTCCGGATGCCTATGGAGCCACGTCAGAGCACGCTGTTTCAACCGGCGCAGGCAATCCCTGCCGTCATTGTCTGCAAAACATACCCGAAGGCGCGCCGATGCTGGTTCTGGCGCACAGGCCCTTTGCCGCAACGCATCCTTATGCGGAAACCGGGCCGATATTTTTGTGTGCCGAACCCTGCGAGCGCTATGAAGGGGATGAATTGCCCGAGATTCTGACCAGCTCTCCTGACTATCTGATCAAGGGATACGGGCAGGATGACCGGATCGTTTATGGCACCGGAGCGATCACCCCCACGGATCAGATTGGTGCAAAGGTCAAAGATATCTTTGACCGTCCCGATGTGGCCTATATCCACGTCCGATCTGCGCGCAACAACTGCTATCAAGCGCGGATAGACCGGGGCTAAGGGCGGGTTCTAAGCCGCGCTTAGGACGTTCGAGCCTGAGACGAGGTCAGGGCAAGGAACACATCCTCAAGGTCAGCCTCCTCTGTGCGCACATCACGGATGCGGATACCCGCGGCACGAACGGATTCCAAAACCTGCTCGGCGCTGGTCTGGGCGCTGCGATACTGCAATAGCAGGCTGCCATCATCGCGAAGCGAGGCCTCGACCCCGTCAGCCGAGGGCAGATCCGCAACCGAGCTATCGGGTATGATCACCATGGTGCGCCGGTCCATGCGGCCCAGCAAATTGGCGGTGCTGTCCTGGGTGATCTTCTCACCATGGTTGATGATGGCGATCTGATCACACATTTCCTGCGCTTCTTCGAGGTAATGCGTGGTCAGGATGATCGTCATTCCCTGTTCGTTCAGCTTGCGCACGTTGGTCCAAAGCATCTGGCGCAACTCGATATCGACACCGGCCGTGGGTTCATCCAGAACCAGAATCCTGGGGTGATGCACCAGCGCCTTGGCCAGCAGCAACCGCCGCCGCATCCCGCCCGACAGCGTGCGCGCATAAGCCTCGGCCTTGTCGCTGAGGCCGACGAGTTCCAGAATCTCGTCGCTGCGGCGCTGGGCCTTGGGTACGCCATACAGACCGGCCTGCACCTCCAATGCGCCGCGCGGGGTGAAGAACGGGTCCAGGTTCAGCTCTTGCGGCATCACGCCGATGGCGGCGCGGGACTGGCGTGGGTTCTGATCCTGATCGAAGCCCCAGATCGAAACCTTGCCGGAGGTTTTGATCACCAGCCCGGCCAGAATATTGATCAGGGTCGATTTACCCGCGCCGTTCGGGCCCAAAAGCCCAAAGACCGAACCGCTTGGGATGGACAGGTCAATCCCCTTCAATGCGTGCTTCTCGGGCTGACCCTTGCTTGCCCGATAGGTCTTGCGCAGACCTTCGATCCTGATTGCCGCATCGCTCATGTGGCTCTTGCCCCCGGATTGCTCATCGCTCATAAACGCACCTAATGCATGCCCGCGAGGCCGACAACCAGTGAAGGATCGCCAGCCGTGACCATCGAAGCGCCGGAAACCAAGATCGTCGAAACCACCCGTGTCGCCTGTGACGGCGGCGAAGGTGCGCTGGGCCATCCGCGCGTCTGGCTTCAAATCCCCGAAGATACCGGCTGGGTCGAGTGCCCCTATTGCGACTGCAAATATGTTCTGAAAGGCACAGAGCAGGGCTGATTGCTGGCCCAATCGGGTTTCGCCCAAATCTCGCCGTGTTTGTTGTGCTATTGCATTGGTGCAAACAGCGTAGGCGAGCGTGATGACCGACATTGCACCCAATGACTCTGCCAACCCGATTTTCGGTTGGATTGGCTTTTGCATCGCCTCCTTGGCGCTGTTTGCTGCCTTGTTCGTCTTCTGGGCTGGACCCTTCGCGCCGCAGCAATCCACAGGCGTGTCGCTGGGTGAACTGGCGGCTGAAATCGGCAAATCCACCCTGCGATCTGCGGCGGGATTGGAACAGCCCGAGCCTGTTGCCCGCGCACGCGATCTGGATGATTTCCTGCAGATCGGTGTGGCGATGCTGGGTGGTTTGGCGGTTGTTCTGTCGGTCGTTGGTATCCTGCGTCACGAAAAGCGGCGCCCTGCTATCGCCGGGATTGCCGTTGGTATCGGCGCAATCCTGTTTCAGTTCTTCGCCTTCGCGTTTTTTGCCTTCCTCGGCGTGTTGGTCATTATGGCTTTGCTCAACAGCTTTTCGGACGTTTTCAGCGGCCTGTTTGGCGGTTAGCCCAAGTTCAAGACTGGTCACCCGAGCGACCCTGTGGCAGAACCATCTCTGACCGACAGGGAGCGTGCGCATGAGCAATTTCGGAAAAGGGTGTCACCTGCATCTGATCGACGGATCGGCCTTTATTTTCAGGGCCTATCACGCTCTGCCACCGCTGACACGGAAATCCGACGGACTGCCGATTGGCGCGGTGTCGGGCTTTTGCAACATGCTGCAGAAATATGTCGAAGGGAATGATGGCCCGGATGCACCGACCCATGTGGCGGTGATCTTCGATAAGGGCTCTCATACGTTCCGCAATGACATGTATGACCTCTACAAGGCCAACCGCGAGGCGATGCCCGAGGACCTGCGTCCACAGATGCCGCTGACCCGTGAAGCAACAAAGGCCTTCAACATCGCCTGTAAAGAGTTGGAGGGGTATGAGGCCGACGACATCATCGCAACCCTTGCCGTTCAGGCACGCGAGGCTGGGGGCAGGGTGACCATTGTCAGTTCCGACAAGGACCTGATGCAGCTGGTTGGCGATGGCGTGGAAATGCTGGATGCGATGAAGAACAAGCGCATCGACCGCGATGGGGTGATTGAGAAATTTGGTGTCGGCCCCGAACGCGTGGTCGATGTACAGGCGCTGGCCGGGGATTCCGTTGACAACGTGCCGGGCGCGCCGGGGATCGGGGTCAAGACCGCAGCGCTGCTGATCAATGAATATGGCGATCTGGAAACCCTGCTGGACCGCGCAGAAGAGATCAAGCAACCAAAGCGTCGCCAAACGCTGATCGACAAGCGCGACCAGATTGAGCTGTCGAAGAAACTGGTGCAGCTGGACGAAAAGACCCCACTGGATTTCACCCTTGATGACCTTGAGGTAAAGGACCCCGAGCCCGAATCCCTGCTGAGCTTTCTGGCGGAGATGGAGTTCCGCACCCTCACCAAGCGCATTGCCGACAAGCTGGGGGCTGAGGCCCCGACCATCGCAGATGCACCTGCGCCCGAACTTGTGTCTGAGGTTGAGGATGTCCCCTTTGACGCCTCGAAATACGAATGTGTGCGGGATACGGCGGTGCTGCAAACCTGGGTCGACCGGGCCTATGAAACCGGCTGGATCGCCGTTGATACGGAAACCACCGGCCTGAACGAGATGATCGCCGATCTGGTTGGCATATCCTTATGTGTCGAAGCGGGTGAGGCCTGCTATATCCCGCTGACCCATCGCGCCAATGCAACCGATGATCTGTTTGGATCGGACGATCTGGCCGAAGGGCAAATGGCGTTGGATGACGCTCTGGCGATGCTGAAGCCCATGTTCGAGGACCCGTCGATCCTCAAGATCGGGCAGAACATGAAATACGATGCCAAGATCTTTGCGCGCTATGGTATCGAGATAGCCCTCATCGATGACACGATGCTGATGTCCTACGCCATGCATGGCGGTGAGCATGGGCACGGGATGGATACTCTGTCCGAGCGTTATCTGAACCACACGCCGATCCCGATTAAACCGCTTCTGGGCTCGGGCAAATCGGCGATCACCTTCGACAAGGTGCCAATTGATGAGGCCACGGCCTATGCGGCCGAGGATGCGGATATCACGCTGCGCCTGTGGCAATTGTTCAAGCCGCAACTGCATCAGGTTCAGGTGACGACGGTTTATGAAACCCTGGAACGCCCTCTGGTTCCGGTTCTGGCTGAAATGGAGATGCATGGCATCAAGGTGGACCGCGATGTGCTGAGCCGGATGTCGAATGCCTTTGCGCAAAAAATGGCCGGGTTAGAGGCTGAAATTCACGAATTGGCCGGTGAGAACTTCAATGTCGGCTCGCCGGCGCAGTTGGGAGAAATCCTGTTCGACAAGATGGGGCTCGAAGGCGGCAAGAAAGGCAAGACCGGGAAATATTCAACCGGGGCCGATATTCTTGAGGATCTGGCGACCGAGCATGAATTGCCGCGCCGTGTTTTGGACTGGCGGCAGCTGTCCAAGCTGAAATCGACATACACAGACGCGTTGCAAACCCATATCAATCCGGACACGGGCCGCGTGCATACGTCTTATTCGATTACCGGGGCGAATACCGGTCGTCTGGCCTCAACCGATCCGAACCTGCAGAACATTCCGGTGCGCACAGAGGAAGGGCGGCGCATTCGCGAGGCGTTCATTGCGGAACCCGGCAATGTACTGGTCAGTCTCGACTACAGCCAGATCGAACTGCGGATTCTCGCGCATATCGCTGGGATTGATGCGTTGAAACAGGCGTTTGCCGACGGGCTGGACATTCACGCCATGACCGCGTCCGAAATGTTCGATGTCCCGCTGGATGAGATGACGCCGGATATTCGCCGTCAGGCCAAAGCGATCAACTTTGGTGTGATCTACGGCATTTCGGGCTTTGGGCTGGCGCGCAATCTGCGCATTCCGCGGGCCGAGGCGCAGGGGTTTATCGACCGCTATTTCGAACGCTTCCCCGGTATTCGCGCCTACATGGACGACACCATCGCATTTGCGAAAGAGCAGGGCTATGTGCAGACCTTGTTTGGGCGCAAAATCCACACGCCTGAGATCAATGCCAAGGGGCCGCATGCGGGGTTCTCGCGCCGGGCGGCGATCAACGCTCCGATTCAGGGCACCGCTGCGGATGTGATCCGGCGCGCGATGGTGCGTATGCCCGACGCGATTCAAGGGCTGCCCGCCAAGATGCTGTTGCAGGTGCATGACGAATTACTGTTCGAGGTGGCCGAGGAAGGGGTGGACCAGTTGATCGACGCGGCGCGCGATGTGATGGAGGGGGCCTCGGACCCGGCGGTGAAGCTGGACGTGAAGCTGGATGTTGACGCCGGGCGCGGTGCAAACTGGGCCGAGGCACACTAAGGCGCGCCGCTCATCACGCCCGATGGGCCCTCTTCGCGGCGGGTCAGGCCTTGGGCCTGACCAGTCGGTCGACCAGCCGTTTGACACTCGGCCCTAGGGTCACAATGACCGTGAAGGCTATGGGCCAGCAAAAGGCCCAGGCGGCCATCCAATCCCCAAACGTGCCCGGCCCAAATCCGATGGCCTTGACCGTGGCGATCCCGGTCACGATGCAGGACATCAGCCCTGACATGATCAGGCAGAACACAACATGTGACAATCGGGCATGGGTCATCAGTATCATCCGTTCCTTCACCGCGCCAAGCTGTGCGATATTTTCGCAGTAAATACCAGTGTCGGGCGCGTTAGCGCGCCATCCAGCCCAGTGAATCGACAGTGTGTGGCGTCGTTGGGTTGTATTCGGCGCTGACCCATCCGTCGTATCCGCTGTTGTCGATGGCGTCGAACAGGGCGGGAAAGTCGATCGGGCCATCGCCCGGCTCGGACCGGTCCGGGGCGGCTCCGATCTGGGCATGGGTCACGCGGCCCTGATATCGCTGCCATATGGCAAGCGCATCCCCGTGGATCATCTGCGCGTGGAAGCTGTCAAATTGCAGGCCGATATTGAGGCGGTCCACCTGATCCAGAACCTCAGCCGCAAGCGCGTAGTCGTTCAGGAAATAGTCGGGCTGCGACACAGGGTTCAGCGGTTCTATGGTGAACTGCTGATTTGGCGCAAAGTCTGCCGCCCATTGCAGGTTTTGCACAAAACACGTCATCGCCTGCGGCCCGGAGGTGTAGCCTGACATGATATGTATCGTCTGCGGGCGCAGCAGTTCAGCATAGCGCAGGACGCGCCGGATATCGGATTGGAACCGCGCCTCGCCGCCTGGCACAGCCGCATAACCCGGCTGGCCGCCCGTGTAGTTAGGCGGAGGGGCGTTGATCAGAACGAGCTCCAGCCCGTTGGCCAGCAAGGCGCGGCGGGTTTCCTTTGCCGCCAGATCGTAAGGAAACAGAATCTCGACGGCCTTGAACCCGGCGCGCGTGGCGGCTTCGAAACGATCAAGATACGGCAGCTCGGTAAAGAGCAGCGAAAGATTGGCAGCAAATCTGGGCATGAGTGATCCCGTGGTTCGGTGGGCTGACCCTAACGGGCGGGTGAACTTCAGGAAAGAGACTGAAAACGACAGATTGTCGAAAATCGACCAGAACACGACAGGCAAAGTATCAATCTTCAAAGCCACACGGCGAATCATTTTCATGCGCCGTTCCTTATGAAGGTCCGATCCTATGGCGATGAGCCCAGACCCCGTGCGCGGGACCTCTTTATCTGTGCCTGGTGGGCGCGGCTCGGCCTTGCCCGGCAATGGGCTGGCTGTTGCATCCATGCTGACGTGGGCTGCCGGATTTCCGGCGGCTGAGATCCTGTTGCAAAGCTGGCCGCCGGTGGCGTTGTTCGCGGCACGGTTGCTGTTGGCGGTGGCCGTGATGGTGCCGATCTGGATTTTGATCGACGGCTCCGGCCGCGTGTTGCGCGCCAGATGGGGGCACGCGCTGTTTGTGGGTGGCGTTCTGGGTACGGGCATGTTCCTGCTTATTGTCGCGCAGAAACTGACCGACCCGGTGACCGTCGCGCTGATCGCCTCCTGTGCGCCCTTGTTTGCGACCCTGATCGAACTGGCGACCGGCACACGGCGGTTACGGTGGAGATTCGCCGTGGCCGTGATCATCTCGATCATCGGTGGCCTGATTGCGACGAACGCTGTGGCCCCGGCCCAACTGGGATTGGGGGCAACCTGCGCCATACTGGCCACCGGATTGTTCTGCTGGGCCTGTATGGCAACGGCGCGCGACTTCCGGGACCTGAGCCAGACCGGGCGCAGCACGATTACCTTCACAGGTGCGCTGGTCACGTCGCTGGTGCTGTACGCCGTGGCCGTGCAGATTGGGATGCCGGTCGTGCCAGCCACCCCGTTTGATGCGTCGCAGGCGGGGATGCTGGCGATCTATGCGCTGGTGTCGATGGGGCTGAGCCAGGTGTTCTTTGTCGCCTCGATCGAAAGGTTGGGCGTGGCGCTGGCCTCGTTCCACGTCAATATCGCACCGTTTTATGTGATGCTGATCATGGTGATGCTGGGGGACGATTGGAACTGGACCCGCGCGCTGGGAGCAGGGATTGTCGCCATGGCTGTGATTCTGGCGCAGGATCGCAAGGTCGCGCGTATCGCTTAGCCCGGTAGGTCTGACGCTGAGATTAGCGGAAAGAACTGGCCGCCCGACCAGACACCAAACCAATCATCATGCTTGGTGCCAATATCCACGAGTCGGTAGAAGCTTTTGCGGTCAATGCGTGCTTCAAGGTTGTTTCGGATCAATACGTAGGGCGCAGGTTCTTCTGTTTCCGTATCGATGACAATACGGATCGGATGATCCGGTCCGGCAATAGCCGTATCGCCCACATGGGTGGTAAATGTCAGGTCTTGTGACACGCCATCTCCCGTCTGGTCGAAGTCGACGGCAAGAAACGGCGCATCCTCGACGGTGATTCCCACCTTCTCGACCGGGGTCACGAGGTAATACTTGCCGTCTTCTTTCTTAAGAATTGAGGAAAAAAGCTTCACCAACTCGAACCTGTTGATCGGCGACCCTAAATAACTCCAAGAACCATCTTTGGCGATCTTGATGTCCAGATCGCCGCAAAACGGAGGATTCCACAGGTGAACGGGCGGCAGACCCTTGGTTTTGGCCGCTTTGACTGATGCAGCCAAACCATCCGGCGAAGGTTTCACGGGTTTTTGTCCGCTCATTGCTTTTGCCATTTCCTCTTAGCGCGATACACTTCATCTATAATAGTCCACGGAAGGGAAAGTCATGACCGAACCTGCCGACCTCGTATCCGAGATCGAAGCGCTGGAAACCAAGTTGCAGGAGGCCAAGGCCTCGATCACCCGCCGCTTCATCGGGCAGGAGAGGGTTGTGGACCTGACCCTGACAGCGCTTTTGTGTGGCGGGCACGCATTGTTGATTGGTCTGCCGGGTCTTGGGAAGACGAGATTGGTCGAGACGCTGTCGACCGTGATGGGCCTGCATGGCAACCGCATTCAGTTCACGCCCGACCTGATGCCTGCCGATATTCTGGGGTCCGAGGTTCTGGACACGGCGGATGACGGCAGCCGTCATTTCCGGTTCATCTCAGGCCCGATCTTTTGTCAATTGCTGATGGCGGATGAGATCAACCGCGCCAGCCCTCGAACTCAGTCGGCCCTGCTTCAGGCGATGCAAGAGCGGACTGTGACCGTGGCGGGCGAGGATCGCTCGCTGGGTGTACCCTTCCACGTGCTGGCCACCCAGAACCCAATTGAGCAGGAGGGCACCTATCCCTTGCCCGAGGCGCAGTTGGACCGGTTCCTTGTTCAGATCGATGTTGAATACCCGGATCGTCAGACTGAGCGGGACATTCTGCTGGCCACCACAGGCGTCGAAGAAGATGACGCGCATCAGATTTTCACCAAAGAGGAATTGCTCGCCGCGCAAGTCCTGTTGCGCCGGATGCCGGTGGGGGATTCGGTTGTCGAACTGATCCTCGATCTCGTTCGCGCCTTCCGCCCGGATGAAGCGGGCGTGTCCGAGCGGGTCAAGGAAACCGTCGCCTGGGGGCCCGGTCCCCGTGCGGCACAGGCGTTGATGATGACGGTTCGGGCGCGTGCTATGCTGCAAGGGCGTTTGGCGCCGAATGCCGAAGATGTGCTGGATATGGCTCGCCCGGTGCTGAGTCATCGGATGGCGCTGAACTTTGCGGCACGGGCGCGGGGCGACAGCTTGTCAGATCTCATCGAATCCACCGCCGCTGGACTGATCCGAACCGAGGCTGCAGCGTGAATGCAGCGCTGACCCTTCGAGAACGATCCGAGGCCGAGGCATCGCGGCTGCCGCCCCTGTTGGCGCGCGCCGAACACCTGGCCGGAACCGTTTTGTTGGGCGACCATGGTCGGCGGCGATCCGGTATGGGCGATGATTTCTGGCAATATCGCCCTGCTCAGATCGGAGATAGTCGCCGGATGATCGATCATCGTCGATCAGCGCGAGGGGACCAGCAATTTGTGCGCGAACGCGAATGGCAAATTGCGCAATCGGTGATGCTGTGGGTCGATCAGGGCGCGTCTATGCGCTTTGCTTCGGACAAAGGCCTGCCTACGAAATCGGACAGGGCGCGGCTGTTGGGTCTGGCTACGGCCATTCTACTTGTGCGCGGCGGTGAACGTGTTGGCCTGACGGGCACAACCTTGCCGCCCCGGCGCGGCAATGCGCAGATCATCCGATTGGCGCAGGCCTGGTCCGACGATGATCAGGCGGACTATGCCCCACCTGAACACCGCGCCATGATCCCGCATGCGCGTGCTGTGTTCATATCCGATTTCCTAGGCCCAATGGATGAGGTTGAACTGGCACTGACCAAAGCCGCTGACCGCGGCGTGCGCGGTGTGATCTTACAGGTGTTGGACCCAAGCGAGGAATCGTTCCCCTATCGCGGTCGCACCATTTTCGAAAGCGTTGGCGGGACCGCCCGCCATGAAACCCTCAAAGCCGGAGACCTGCGCGATCGTTATCTGGACCGATTGGCGCAGCGCAAGGACGCGCTGACACAACTGTGTCGCGCAACCGGATGGCAGCTGGGTCTGCATCACACCGGCGATAGCGCGCAGGCGGCGCTGCTTTGGCTCTATCGCGCGTTGGACGGGGGCACGCGATGACGGTTCTGGCGGGCATAGGCTTTACCGCCCCATGGGTGCTGTTGGGTCTACTGACCTTGCCGATCCTGTGGTTGATTCTGCGTGCCGTGCCCCCCGCGCCGATCCGGCGCTTGTTCCCGGCGGTGACATTGCTGCTGGGGTTGAAAGATGACGAGAGCGTTTCGGACCGCACACCGTGGTGGCTGCTCTTGCTGCGTATGCTGGCAGCGGCAGCGATCATCATTGGCTTGGCGGGTCCGGTTTTGAACCCCTCGCGCGATGAAACGGGCACCGGGCCTTTGCTGCTGGTGCTGGATGCCAGCTGGGGTGGTGCTACACGGTGGTCCTCGACGCTGGACCAGATCGATGCGCAATTGACCGAGGCGGGCCGCTCAAGCCGCCCTGTCTCGATCCTGCGATTGACCGAACCGGAACCGCCGGTGTTTCAGGCGGCAGAGGCGTGGCGCAATCGTCTGCCCGGTCTGGTTCCAAATCCGTGGCAGCCTGCGGAGGCGCAGATCGAACAGATCATAGCAGCGCTGGATCAGGTAGAAGGCGGGTTTGATACGCATTGGTTCAGTGATCGGTTGAGCTATGACGGCCATGAAGGTTTAGTGTCAGCGCTGCAATCTCGCGGCGAAGTGACGGTTTATCAATCCCCTTCGGATGCATTGGCCATCCTTCCGGCAGCCTATCAGGATGGCGTCATTCAGGTGACGGTGTTGCGGGCCGAACCTGGCCCTGAGGAAACCGTGACCATTCTGGCGCAGGGCCGTGATCCTGCGGGTACCGCGCGCGTTCTGCAATCTGCTGAACTGGCTTTTGAGGCAGGCGCGACCGAGGCGCATATCGAACTTGCGCTGCCATCGGAACTGCGCGCCCGGATCACTCGGTTCGAGATTCAGGGCCAAAAATCAGCCGGGGCCGTAACGCTGACCGATGACAGCCTGCGCCGGCGCGAGGTTGCGCTGATCGCGGGGACGGTGAACCGCGAAGGGTTGGAGCTGCTGTCGCCGCTGCACTATCTGACTCAGGTTCTGATCCCCACAGCGGATTTCGTCGAAGGTGGGTTGCTTGAGGTTCTGCCTGCAAACCCGGATGTGATCGTTCTGTCGGACGTGGCGCAAATGTCCGACACGGAACAGGCGGGTCTGATAGAATGGGTCGAACAGGGCGGCCTGTTGCTGCGCTTTGCCGGGCCCCGCATGGCCGCCAGCGATCTGGGCCGGGACGAAGAAGACACGTTGCTGCCCGTGCGCCTGCGCAGCGGTGGGCGTACTGTCGGCGGAGCGATGAGTTGGGGCGAGGCCAAGACACTGGCCGCGTTCCCTGAAGCGTCGCCCTTTTACGGGCTGCAGATACCCGGTGATGTTGTCGTCTCAACCCAAGTCATGGCGCAACCGGATCCCAATCTGGCGGATCGGGTGATTGCGTCGCTGTCGGATGGCACCCCTCTGGTCACCCGCAAGGCATTGGGATTGGGTCAGGTGGTTCTGTTCCATGTAACTGCGGATGCGGAATGGTCTAGCCTGCCGCTCTCGGGCCTGTTCGTGGAAATGCTCGATCGTCTGGCCGTGGCCTCGGCAGCGAAATCGCGCCAGGTGGATCAGCTGCAAGGCACCACATGGGAGCCTGTGCAGATCATGGACGGCTTTGGTATATTGTCCGACGCGGGCACTCTGGCGGGTGTGGATGGCGTCGAACTGGTCTCTGGCCATATTGGTCCCGATATCCGCCCCGGTCTTTACGAAAGCGGTAAGCAAAAGCTGGCACGCAACGTGTTGGCCGAAGAGGCAACCCTGCGCCCGGTTGTCTGGCCCGCGGGTGTTCCGATCAAAGGACAGGAGGTTACCAGCGAGACGCCTTTGGGCGGCCTGTTGCTCAGCCTTGCACTGATCCTTTTGACCGTGGATGTGATCGCGTCGCTTGCGTTGTCAGGCCGGTTGGGTCTGGCCAAAGCAACGGCTGTTGCGCTGGGGGGTCTGCTTTTGGTGCCCCAGGCGCAGGCGCAAACGCCGGATGATACGGATTTCGCTCTCGCCGCTACACAAGAGTTGGTTCTGGCACATGTTCTGACCGGCGATGCGCGGGTGGACGACATCGCGCAGGCAGGCCTACGTGGCTTGGGGCAGACGCTGTTCTTCCGCACATCTGTAGAACCGGCAGAGCCGTTTGGTGTGGATCTGGAACGCGATGAGTTGGCCTTTTTCCCATTGCTTTATTGGCCGATCACACCCGATCAGTCGCAACCATCAGCCGAGGCCTATGCCAAGCTGAACGCTTATCTGCGGTCAGGCGGCATGATCCTGTTCGATACCCGCGATGCGGATATTGCCGGGTTCGGCGCTTCCAGCCCAAATGGGCGCAAGCTGCAGCAGCTGGCCGGCCCGCTGAATATCCCCGCGTTAGAGCCTATTCCGCGTGATCATGTCCTGACCCGGACCTTCTATCTGTTACAGGATTTTCCGGGCCGCTATGCGGGCACCGAGGTCTGGGTTGAAGCTGCGCCGCTGGATGCCGAGCAGATCGAGGGGATGCCCTTCCGCAACCTCAATGACAACGTGACGCCAGTGGTGATTGGCGGCAACGACTGGGCCGGGGCTTGGGCAGTGGACCGCAACGGGCAGGCATTGCTGCCGGTGGGTCGCGGTTATGCGGGCGAGCGGCAGCGCGAGCTGGCCAACCGCTTTGGTGTCAATCTGGTGATGCATGTCCTGACCGGGAACTATAAATCCGATCAGGTCCACGTGCCTGCTCTGTTGGACAGGTTGGGACAATGACCGGAACTGTCATCTTTGATCCGCTAATTCCATGGCCCGTGCTGGCCGTCGTTGCTGCAATTGCGTTTTGTGGGATCGTTCTGGCCCTCTGGCGAGGTCTGTCCGGTTGGGCGCTGCGCGGCTTGGCCGCTCTGGTCGTGATCGCCGCTCTGGCCGGTCCGGTGTATCAGGTCGAAGATCGCGCGCCGCTCACGGATATCGTTCTGATGATCGAAGATGAAAGCGCCAGCCAGTCCCTTTCGGATCGCGCGGATCAGACCGCCGAGGCCGCTGAGGCGCTGGCCGCCGAGATCGACTCGCGCGACAATACCGAACTGCGCCGCATTCGCGTTGGCGACGGGGATGGGGATGAAGGCACGCAGGTGATGGCCGCCGTAAACGCTGCGCTGGCCGAAGAACCTCGTGCGCGGATTGCCGGTATCCTTGTGGTCTCGGACGGGATCGTGCACGACGTCGATCAAGCGCCCGACCTGCCTGCACCGATGCATCTGCTGGAAACCGGGCGCGAAAGCGATTGGGACCGCAGGCTGATCGTCCGTAACGCACCCGCCTTTGCTATTATCGGCGAACCTGTAACATTGACTTTGCGGGTCGAAGACATTGGCGCGGCACCGGTCGGTGCCGCAAATGCACCCCTTGAGATTTCCGTCGATGGCGACGAGCCGCAGCAGTTCACCATCCCGATTGGCATGGACGTGGAATTGCCCATCACGCTGCCCCATGGCGGGCGCAATGTCATCCAGTTCACGGTCCCAGAGGCCGAGGGTGAGCTGACGGATCGCAATAACACCGCGCTGATCCAGATGAATGGTGTCCGTGATCGGTTGCGCGTTCTTCTGGTCTCAGGCGAGCCGCATCCGGGTGGCCGCACATGGCGCAACCTTTTGAAATCAGATAGTTCCGTTGATCTCGTTCACTTTACAATCCTGCGCCCACCGGAAAAGCAGGATGGCGTGCCGGTCGATGAACTGTCACTGATCGCCTTCCCGACCCGAGAGCTGTTTCTGGAAAAGATCAACGACTTCGACCTGATCATTTTTGATCGCTACAAGCGGCGCGGCATCCTGCCCGCGATCTATCTGGACAACGTGACTGACTATATCAATGACGGCGGCGCTGTGTTGATTGCGGCGGGCCCTGATTTTGCCACGGCAGACAGCATCTTCCGCTCACCGCTCGCGTCCATCCTACCCGCGCAACCAACCGCGCGCGTGATCGAGGAACGTTATGTGCCTATGGTCAGCGATCTGGGGCATCGACATCCGGTGACTACCAATCTGGGCGATTCCGAAGATTGGGGCGCGTGGCTGCGCCAGATTGATGTGAAACACCGCGCGGGTCAGGTTTTGATGACGGGGGTCGAGGAGCGCCCGCTGCTGGTTCTGAACCGAGTGGGTGAAGGGCGCGTTGCGATGCTGGCCTCGGATCACGCCTGGTTGTGGAGCCGGGGGTTCGAGGGCGGCGGGCCGCAGCTGGAACTGCTGCGCCGTCTGGCCCATTGGATGATGAAAGAGCCGGAATTGGAAGAAGAGGCGCTGTGGGCCGAGGCCAACGGCCAGTCGATGCGCATCATACGTCAGACCCTCGAAGAAGAGGTCGGCCCGGTCAAGATCACCCGCCCTAATGGCGAAACGCTTGAGATGACACTGGATGAGGTCACGCCCGGTCGGTTCGAAGCGCAGTATTTTGGACCTGAGATTGGTCTTTATCGCTTGCAGGAGGGCGACCTGATGGCCGTGATCGGGCTGGGCCCCGCAGCACCGAAGGAGTTTGAGCAGACCATCGCAACGGGCGATGTTCTGGAGCCGGTGATTGATCAGATGCGTGGCGGTGTCATCCGTTTGGAGGATGGAGTGCCTTCGGTCCGCAACGTTCGGGCCGGGCGACCGGCGGCGGGGCGCGGCTGGATTGGTCTGACGCCGCGCGAAGCCTATGAAACGCGTGATGTTACGCAGGCCGGGCTGCTGCCCCCTTGGTTGGTCCTGCTGCTTGCGGGTGGGTTCTTGTTGGGCGGTTGGTTGCGCGAAGGCCGCCGGTAAGGGTTCACACCTTAGTCGATCTGGATCGAGACCTGATCAGACGCTCCGTGTGCATCTACCACCACCAAGTGTGAAAAACCGCGACCGGGATTTGGGATATCAAACTCTCGCCGCCGCTGATCTGTCAGTATTGGAACCCCATCAGCCAACAGGGAAAACGGACCAACCCCGCCGCGCAGTTTGATGGTCAGGGGGGCTCCGTTCGTCTCTAACGCGGCATTATTGGGCGGAAATATCAGATCGGGTGCGCTTGGGTCTTGTTCAAACACGGCGCTGCGCGGCTGGAACCGTTGCAAAGGTCGGGGCAGTTCGGCTGCGCCGAGGATCAGAGTGGATGGAGGCGGTGGCCGCAAGGGCGTGGGCGCGGGTTTCAGATGCCCGAAGGCTTCGAACAGCAGGGGGGCCGCCAGCTCTCCTCCAAAGGCGCCGGGCACCGGGGTACCATCAGCGCGGCCTAACCAAACCCCGATGACATGCTGCCCGTCAAAGCCGACCGCCCAAGCATCGCGGTGCCCATAAGATGTGCCGGTTTTATAGGCCAACCCCTGCGTCGCCGCACCTGAAGGAGGCGCCAGCCCGGACAGAATGTCGGCCACCTGCCAGGCGGCGACATCCGAAAGGGTGCGCGCGGTCTGTACCCGGCCAGACAGCGCATCGTGATATAGAACTGGCCCCTGACCTCCTGCTGCGATCGTCGCGTAAAGTTGCACCAGATCCCACAGGCTGAGCCCGACGCCGCCCAGCGAGATGGCCAAACCGGGCGTGCCGCCACTTAGTTTCGGCTGCGTTCCGGCATCGCGCAGGGCGGCCATGACGCGGGCTGGGCCAAGTTCATTCGTCAACCGAACGACGGGGATGTTCAAAGACAGTTGCAGCGCATCACGCACCCGGATATCGCCGCGAAACATACCGTCGAAATTGCGCGGGGCGTAGCGTCCGAACATCACCGGGCTGTCGCTGATCAGGGTTTCAGGATGGGCCAACCCCTGATCAAAGGCCATGCCATAGATCAAGGGCTTGAGCGTCGACCCGGGCGAACGCACCGCGCGGGTCATATCGACAAATCCCTGCCGCGCGTCCTGATAGCCTGCTGATCCGACCGAGGCGAGTACGTCACCGCTGTGATGATCGGCCACGATCAGAGCGCCCGAAATACGCGGACCCGCTTCGGAGGCTGCTTGGGCCACCAATACCTCTAGCCGGGATTGAAGGCGCGCATCCAGGGTCAGATCGTGGGTCTGGGCCTCGGGGCGCGCGCGTAACGCGTGATCGGTCAGATGCGGCGCATGGCGTGGGAAGGGGCGCATCTGCGTGGGAACCGCTTCGGTCAGCGCTGCCTGCATGTCGTCCGACGACAGCACCCCTTGCCGCTGCATCCGGTGTAAAACGCGATTGCGGGCTTTTTCGGCATTCGCGTTTGCCCGATCCGGCCGGCGGGATTCGGGCGCTTGCGGCAGGGCCACCAGCAACGCTGCTTGCGCAGCCGTCAATCGCGTCGGGTCTTTCCCGAACCACGCCCGCGCGCCTGCGCGAGTGCCTTCCAGATTGCCGCCGTAGGGCGCGTGGATCAGATAGAGGTCCAGAATCTGCTGCTTGCTCAGCCGTTGCTCCAGCGCCAATGCGACCCTAACCTGGCGGAGTTTGCCGCTCCATCGTCCAGTGGGGCCATCCTCGATCAGCCGCGCAACCTGCATGGTCAGGGTCGATCCGCCCGAGACTGCGCGGCCATTCCAGAGTGCTTGACCCGCAGCGCGGATCATCGCAGCAGGATCGATACCATTGTGAGACCAGAACCGCTTATCCTCATACCGGATCAGCATATCGACAAAGCGAGGGTCAACCGGGCCGGGCTGCATCCGCCAGATGCCATCCTCGACCGGAAAAGCCCGCAGCAAAGCACCATTGCGGTCCCGCATCTCAACCGAGGTTTCGGCCAGAACCGGAGGCAGGATGGTCGCGTCGACCCACTCCTCGGCGCGGTCCCGTGCAAAAGCGGTCAGGTAGAGCGCACTGGCCAGCGCCATTAGCAATGTGGCGCGTCTAGGCATCCCGGTACCCTGCTTTTTGATATGCCGGACGGCGGATCACCGAACCTCTACTTGCCCCGTTTCGGTACGTGCACGGTTTTGCGGGCGGTACATATCCTCGACCGATGCTGCCGGGTGGTGGAACGAGCCCGGTGTAACTGCGCGTGCCACATAGGCCAACGTCACCGTCTCGCCCCCGGATAAATCAACAGCCGCCAGGAACCGGTCCGAGCGGAACTCGGTATGTCTGGCCTCGGACAGGTCCAGCCAGTCCAGCGCACGCACATCGCCCGAACGCAGCAGGCTTGGGTTGTCGATCTCGATTCCGGCGGCCAGCGGATCATCCACCATCAGCCGCGCTCCGCCAGTTTCAAAGGGCGTAATCGTCAGAACAGTGACGAACCGGTCGCCGGTGGTGAAGGAAGACGGGTCGAGCGGATCGCCGTCCATCGAATAATAGGCCCGGTTGATTGCATAGCCGGTGCCGCCAGCCTGCGGCGGTGTTGTCGGGATGCCGGTGACGGTCAGGGTGATGTCGGTCGGGTTCGCGTCGGTGGTGGCGATGTTCAACTGTTCCGCCAACCCGCTTTCCAGAACCTGAACAAAGGGGCCAGAGACCGGAACGCCATTCACCCTCAACCCAGACCCGGACGGGTCCGAGACCAGAGCATGGGCGGCCAGCAAAGACCAAGAGGCCTCTTGCGTCGACATATATCGCCGACCTGCGCTGATACGCTGGATCAGGGTATCGCGATCCACCGCCTGACTGCCCGCATTTACCGCAAGCGTCAGCAAACCGGCGGCATCTCGCAGAGTCGTGCCATAATCTGCGCGCCAGCGGTAATTCTCTTGCGTGGGTTGTTGAACCAGCATTTGGGCCGCACGCGTGAACATGGCGTCGGCGCGGGTCTGATCACCGTAAGAGGCCAGAGCCGCCCCTAACTGAGCCGCAGCCAGCGGAGTGTCGAACGCATCCCCCTTGGCATCTGCATAGTACCTCAGATCGCCCATCGAGGCCGCCCCTTCGCGCGCCAGTACCATCAGCGCATACGCGATATCCTCACCGCCCTTGTCGAAATCGGGGGCATAGTTGATGCGGTTGCGCAGGTTATCCATGGCCTGCGCAAAGGCACGACCTGGTACTGCGTGACCTTGTGCTCGGGCGCGCGACAGGAAGTCGGTGACATAGGCATCCAGCCAGAAATCCCCACTATTCGCGCGCCACAGGCCGAACCCACCGTTCGACGATTGCCGCGTCAGGATACTGCGGATCGAATCGTTGATGCGCTGTTCCACCAGCGGACCGTCGCCCAACCCGGTGGCTTGCGCGACCGATGACAGATAGAGCAGCGGCAGCGCCTTGCTGGTGATCTGCTCTGTGCAGCCATAGGGGTAACGGTTCAACTGATACAGCAGGCCGGGCGTATCGAACTTCGCCAAAGCGCCTGCAGACAGGATCGCCTTGGCCGATCCGGGTTGAAAGCCGTCAAAGACATCCTGCGTGAACAGGAAGCTGTCGCCCTCACCCAACGAAAACCGCCGTGTTTGAGCCACAACAGGGTCGTTCGCACGGATCGGCATCCGCAGAGTCTGTTCCAGATCCCGTCCACCCGGCGTCGAGATGGCTACGCTGATCTCCGGGTCTCCGACCGCAAGAGCGCGGATGGGGATTTCGAATGTCGCCTTGCCGCCGTCGTCCAGCACAAAGCTGGTGGGAGCATCGCCCAGTTCCAGCCCGGCAGAAGATGTCAGCCCCAAACCCATCTCTCCCGAGGGTCCATCGGCATGCACGATCTCCAACAACATCCGGCTCTGGTCGCCGGGGGCCAGAAAACGCGGCAGGCTGGCGGTGACAACAACCGGGTCGCGGACGATCATCTCGGCCTCGGCCTGACCTACGGCGGCATTGGACCAGGCCACCGCCATTATTCGCACGGTGCCGTTGAAGGCGGGCAGGGGGATGTCGATTTCGACCTCTCCATTTTCGTCGACCTGAACCGGCCCGCTGAAAACAGCCATCAGGTCCTGCGTCGGCGGCGGGGATTGCCGCCGCAGGCCCGAACTGTCCCCGCCGGAACGCACAGTTCCCATTGCGCCGTTCATACCATCGATCAATCGACCATAAACATCTCGCAGATCAACGCCCAGACGTCGCTGGCCAAAATAGTAGCCCTGCGGGTCCGGGCTTTCGAACCCAGTGAGGTTCAAGATACCAACGTCCACGGCAGCCAAAGTCAGCCAGACAGGATCATCCCTGTGCGCATTTTCGACCCTAACAAGGGCTTTTTGTGATTGTCGGGGTGAGGTCACCTCGGGTACGTCAACCGCCACATCCAGTGTACGACCCACTGGTTCGACGGTCGCATGGGCCACGCCCATGGCGCGCGCAGGGTTCTGGCCGGCGGCGACATCCATCGGGCGGATCACTGTTGCGGTGACATAAGCGCCCGCGCCCCAGTCCTCAGTTACCTCAAGCGGGATCACGGTTTCGCCTTCAGGCACCTTGACCATCTGGCGATGGATCACTCGGTTTGAGAGAACTTCAATCTGCGCCACTCCGGCCATGCGCGGGACGATGCGCAGCTGCGCGGTATCACCCGGCTGATAGCTCTCGAGATCCAGCGACATGTCCAGCCGGTCGGGCGAGACCGAGGCGTCGGCCGCCTGATACCAGCCCGCAGAGAACGCGACCGCTGTTTCCGCGTAGGCGCCGTCGAGGCGCTGAACGACCAACTCATACTGACCCCAATCGACGGGTTGCGTCAGGTTTATCGGGTCTGTTGTCGTTTCAATCTCGCCCGTCGCGATGCGGGTGCGGCGCGTGGTCGGCTCCCAATTCCAGTTGCCATAAAGCTGATACCATTGATAGCGGGTCTCCACCTTGTTCAGCGTCCAGCGCAGGCGCATGGGTTCCGGTGTCAGGTCGGGTGACAGACCGATGATTTGGAAAGCGGACTCGGTGCCTTGTTGAAGAACATCCTCAAAGAGCGGGCGCACCCCGATCATGGCCTGCGCTGGCTGCACAGGTGCGGTCAGGCGGCGTTCCACCGGACGGCCCGATCCATCGGCAAGGCGGGCGATAACTACAGCTTCGATCGGTGCGCCGTCAGTCTCTAACACAGGGATCTCCACAGCAATCGTGGCTTGCCCGGCGGCATCCGTGCGGGCGTCGCCGAAGTAGGTGCTGCGGGTCGATATTTCGGAATCGTAGCGGCCAAAGCGATAGGCTTCAAAGCCGGGGACAGAGTCGGCGCGGCGTGTGATGACCTGACCATCAATGCTCAGATCTGACCCCGGTGCGCCGAACAAGTACCGCGCGTCAATCTGCAGGGGCGGCGTGTCACCGGGGCGCAAAGGCGCATCCGGTAGCGACAGGTCAAAGTCGATGCGTTCGGGCAGAAAATCCTCGACCAGCACGGTTTGGCTGGCCAGTGCATCGCCTTTGGGGTCGGATTTGACCTCGATCTTCCACGCCCCGCGCGGCACATCTGCGGCGACAGGCAGAGCAAAGACATGTCCGCCAGCGACCCCGCCATCGGAAACAGCACGACGATATTCAACCCCATCTGGGCGTGACAGGATCACGGTCAGCGGCAGACCATCAATCGCCTGGGCGGTGCTGTCACGCGACAGGGCTGTGAGATGGATCACCTCACCCGCGCGATAGGCCCCTCGGTCGGTGGTCAGAAACACATCAACCGGTCCGGCGGGCGCGCGCCCTTCGACCCCGCGATCCGATAGGTCAAAGGCCGGGTCGGTCAGAGACAAGAAGCTGAAATCCGTATCGCCATTGGATGCCATAACCAGCGCAGGTGCGCTGCCGCCCCTGCCGCGTGTCAGGCCCGCATCAAAGCGGATATAGCCGCTGTCATCGGTCTGACCTTTGGAAATCACCGCATTGGCGTTTGAGATCAACGAGACGTCGATCCCCTCTTGCGGCATGGCGTCTGCCAACCCACGCACGGTGACATGCAGCCCATCGGTGCCCAGCGCGGTACTGATCCCCAGATCGGTCAGAACAAACCATTGGGTCGCGCCGGGATCGTCATAAGGGTCGGAGCCCGGCACACGTGCCGTTAGCGCATAGATACCGGCGGGTTGATCGGAAATCGCCTCGGCCATAGGCAGGCGGGTGGTCATGGTCTGGTTCAGCTCATTCGCAACGTCGGCCGTTCCGCTCCAGATATCCTCGGCAATTTCATCCGAGAACGCCCGTTCCTGCCATTCGTTGAGTGGGCGACCAAAGAAATCCTGCTGAACGGCGCGGATCAGGTTGCGGTCACTGACGCGCCGCAGGGTCAGGTCCAGTGTCGGTGTGTTGACTGTCTCAACCGGCAACGCGGCATCTGCGGCCTTTGGCAGAACGTAGCTGCGTCCCGGAAACCGAACCGATGGCGCGCGGTCGCGTACGTAGTGCGTCAGTTCAACGGTGCGGTTCAGAACCTCTCCGGACGCAGCCGGAAGCCCCTCGCGCAGTGCAAGGCGATAGCGCTGACCATGCGCCACCCCATCGACGCACAGGGATTTGCCGTCCGGCTGAACCACCAGCCCCTCATGGTTGCGCTGCACATAGGGGTCATAATCGACCCCGGCCTTGACCAGCGGCTCCGAGAACTCAACGCAGATGCGGGGTGAGGCGGCGTTGCTTTCAACGGTGCTGTCAATGACACGGAAGCCATATTTGCCGATGGCGTCGTCCAGGGCGGCCAGCACATCCTCGCGCGGTTGCACCTGTTCAGCCAGCCGCAGGGCCGAGACCATGTCGCGCCCGCGATCCACGGCTTCCAGCGCGTCAGCGAGTGTCATCAAGGCGGCAATCTGGGTGCCCGGTGCATCGGCCCGAAGATACCCATTGATTGCGGCATCGACCGCGCGTTGGCGCTGTTCAAATCGACTGCCATTTGCGGGCGGTCTGGCGACCTGCAGCAACCGGGCATATTCGACCCACAGATCCGGCGCGTCGCTAAGCGATACGGCGGCCCCCGTCCACAGCATCGCCAAGCGATTACTTTCGGCGGTTCGCGCGGCCTCCAGCAAAGTCTGCAGATCGCGGCCCCCCGCGTTGTGAGTAAACCCCAGGTCCCGGGCCTGTTTTGTCGCTCGGTTAAGGTCTTTCTGACTAAGGAAGTCCAGCACCTCAGCCCGCGTTTTCCCCAATATTAGGATCTGATCCGAGGTTGGAACCTTCTGAGCTGACAAAGCCCCCTGATACTCTTCCTGTCGGTTGACGCCGCTTTTGGGAAAACAGGCATCCGACCGGGTGTTATAGGTAAAGGCCGTGCAGCGCTGATTGGCCGAGCAGGCCCGAATGCAGGACGCCAGGTCTGTATCGAATAGTGCATCCAGATCCGAGCCATAGAAATCCGCATCCCGCGTGGTGACATAGCGAAATTCGGGGATCGCAGTCTGGGCCAGGGACGCTATCGGCAGGATCAGGCAAGAAATGATGTAAGCAATTGAAATAAATACAAAGCGGTGCATGACGACCTCCTATTCCAGCACAGCCTCGCACGCAGCCTGCCTGTCACGCAACGGCTTAAACACTTTTTCACCGGTTGACGGGATGCTGAGCGTGGAACGAACGGGATCGAAAGCAATGAGTCTTGCACAGAAACTGGCACAAGAGCGACGCGCGCGTCTTGCGGCCGAACGGATGCTGGAGCTGAAACAGGCGGAATTGTCCTCGGCCAACCGCAAGTTGGGCCGCCATGCCATGGCCCTGACCAAACGCATTGGCGAAACCCAGGCCGAGGTTGAGACGGTCCGGGATGAAAATGAGAAGGTCAAATCAGACCTCACCGTTGCCAATGCAAAAATCGAAGTGGCAGAACGACGCCTTTGGCATTCGATCCAGACCATTCAGGACGGGTTTGCCTTTTTTGACGGCGACAGCCGGTTGATCAGCGCAAACACCGCGTATCTCAGCGTGTTCGAAGGATTGGATGAGGTCGCGCCGGGTGTTTCTTATCTGCGAATTCTCGAATTGCTGACCAGCGAAGGGATCGTGGATATCGGGCAGGAAAGCGCGCCTGAATGGTGCGCACGTATGCAGAGACGCTGGACCCGTTCCAACCCTCCGCCCGAGGTTGTCCAGCTGTGGAACGGTCAGTTTATTCGTCTGATCGACCAGCGTGGCAGCGGGGGCGATGTGGTCAGCCTGGCGCTGAACATCACCGCCTCGGTCCGGCATGAGACCGAGCTACAGGCCGCCCGCGACAGGGCCGAAGCCGCGAACCGTGCCAAATCGGCTTTCCTTGCGAATATGAGCCATGAGATTCGCACGCCGATGAACGGTATCGTTGGCATGACCGAGCTGCTGTCCGAGACGCCGATGGACGAAGAACAGCGCCTTTACGTCAACACGATCCGCAACTCGGGTGAGGCTTTGCTGGTCATTATCAATGATGTGCTGGACTATTCGAAGATCGAAGCCGACAAGCTGATCCTGCATCCCGAACAGTTCGACCTGGAACGCTGTATTCTTGAGGTTGCGATGCTGTTGCAGCCCAGCGTGCGCGACAAAGGCCTGACCCTGCTGGTGGATTACGACCTGTTCCTGCCAACGCTTTTTGTTGGTGATCCGGGGCGGCTGCGGCAGGTTCTGACCAACCTGGTGGGCAATGCGGTCAAATTTACCATCGAAGGGCATGTGCTGATCCGCGTTACCGGCGTGCCCTATCCCGATCAGCAGCACTGCGATATCCATATTGCGATCGAAGATACCGGGATCGGGATCGAGGCCGACAAGATCGGGCACATCTTTGGAGAGTTCAATCAGGTCGAAGACGAACGCAACCGCCAGTTTGAGGGTACAGGTCTGGGCCTGGCCATCACCAAACGTCTGATCACGATGATGGGCGGTGCGGTCTGGGTGGAAAGTGAACTGGGGCAGGGCTCGTGCTTTGGGTTCCGTATCTCTCTGCCTACGGCGGAAGGTCCGCAACCCGTGCCGCCTGATCTGGACGGACGTCTGAAGAACGTCATGGTGGTCGAAGATCTGGCCGTGAACCGGGCGATCCTTGAAAAACAACTCAGCCGGATGGGCGCTAAGGTCACCGTCTGCGCATCAGGTAGCGAAGCGCTGTCAAAACTGGATCGATCGATCGATCTGATCCTTTGCGATCACGATCTACCAGATATGGACGGGCTGGAACTGGCAACAACGCTGAAAGATCGCGGTTGGGCCGATCTGCCTCTGGTGATCATGTCAGCCAATCCGGGTGTCATCCACGCCAGTCCCGCCCGGCAGCTGATCGAAGGCGTTTTGCAAAAACCCATCCCTCGCTCCGAACTTTATAGCCGCCTGATCGCACTGGGCAGCGCGGCGCTCAGCCCCGACCCCTCAGCCGAGCCAGACCCCGAACTCCGCGTCGAAGGGGGCAGGTTGATGCGCGTTCTGGCAGCCGAGGACAATCACACCAACCAACTGATCCTGAAGAAGATGGTAAAGGATCTGAATATCGAACTGCGCTTTGCCGGAAACGGGATCGAGGCGGTTGAGGCCTATCACGATTTTACCCCCGACTTGATCTTCATGGATATTTCGATGCCGAAAATGGATGGCAAACAGGCCACCGCTGAGATCCGTAGGCAAGAGATTGAAACCGGGCGACATGTGCCTATCGTCGCGCTGACTGCCCATGCCATGGCGGGGGATGATCAAGGTATTCTGTCAGCGGGGCTTGATCACTACCTGACCAAACCGCTGCATAAAAAGTTGATCCATCAGATGATTCTGGATCATCTCCCCGATGGCATTGCTCCGATCACACCTGAAACGGACTGAAACTGCCCCGCCTTCTTCTGTTCAAAAATACCTCGGGGAGCGCGAGAGGCTGGCCCCTCGCTCCAACCGCTTGCCCGACGTATCAGGCCTGATAAGGCCGTACAAAAACCGGTTTGTCCGCCTCCGACAAATCCGCACGATAAGCATATCCACCGCTGTCAAACTCCAGCAACGCCTGCGGATCGGTCAGGCGGTGTTGAACAATGTATCGCGCCATCGCACCGCGGGCTTTCTTTGCAAAGAAGCTCACGATTTTCGGGCTGCCCGCCTTGTCTTCCATAAAGACCGGCATGATGACGCGTAGTTTCAGGGCTTTCAGGTCCACTGCGCCAAAATACTCCTGACTGGCGCAATTGACTAGAATACCGCTGCCAACCTCTTCGGCCTGCGTATTCAGTGCCTTGCTCAGCTGGTCGCGCCAATATTCATAAAGGTTTTTGCCGCGGCGCGTCTTCAGTTTGCTGCCCATCTCCAATCGATAAGGTTGAATTGCATCCAAGGGGCGCAACACACCATAGAGGCCTGACAGAATGCGCAGGTGATCCTGTGCCCAGGCCATCTCATCTGTATCCAGTGAGGCCGCTTCAAGTCCCTGATATGTATCCCCGGCAAAGGCCAACGCTGCGGGGCGGGTGGCCTCAAGTTCGGGCGCATCGGCAAAAGCGCGATAGCGGTCTCGGTTCAGACGCGCAAGATCATCGCTGAGATCCATCAGCTTTTTCAGATCGCCAAGCGTCAGATTCCGGGCGGTTTTTGACAGGCGGATTGCGTCATCCTGAAAATCGGGTGCCGTAACCTCAACATCCCGCTCTGCCCAGTCCAGCCGCTTGGCCGGGGAAATCACTACCAGCATATCCGCCCTCTTTCCTTGCCTGTCCTGCGGTATCTAAGTCGTTTTGCGTTTTACCAAAAGAGCTTTTGTCGAAAGGCGCGGTCGACCGCAGGGAGAGGCAGCGTCTTTCGACACCATTGCAAGGCGAAACGACCTAACCCGCATCCCTCAGCACGTCCAGAAAGGCCGCACCAAACCTTTCGTGACGGCGGTCGCCCAGCACCTGTTCGATCCCGCGCAGATCATCCGGGCGTAGCTGCGCCACCTTCGCCAGTTGCGAGGCGGAGCAAGTCAGTGGTTTGTCGATTCCATCCGGACCACGTGACAATTGGGACTGTACCTCCAGCAAACGGTCATAAATCTCACCCTGATCGCGGCCCGCCAATTTGCGGCGCGCGGGGTGAACTGCAGCGGCCTCGCCCGCGATTACCTCAAGAAACGTGTCGCCATAGCGTTCCAGCTTCTTCGCACCGACTCCGCCAATCCGGGCCATATCATCCAGCGTCATCGGGCGCTTTTCGGCCATTTCGATCAGGGTCCGATCCGGGAAGATGACATAGGCCGGAACACGGGCGGATTCCGCCAAGGCCCGGCGCTTGGCTTTGAGCGCGCTCAGCAGCGGCGCGTCTTCCTCGCATACCATCGCTTTGACCGCAGGGCGGCGCGTGGCCTTGCGGATCGTGTCTTTGCGCAGCTCAATCTGCGCCTCACCCTTGAGGATCGGTTTCGCTGCCTCGGTCATACGCAGCGCGCCGTGGCGCTCGGGGTCGGGGCGCACCAGATCATGCCCCATCATCTGCCGGAAGATCGCTTGCCACTGTGGCCGCGACCATTCCTTGCCGATCCCCCAGGTAGACAGCGCGTCATGGCGACGGGCGCGAGTTTTTTCGGTTTCATTGCCCAAAAGAATGTCGATCAGATGGCCTGCACCGAACCATTCCTCGGTGCGCAAGATCGCAGATAGGGCCATGCGGACCGGGGTGGTGCCATCGAAAACCTCGGGCGGAGTATCGCACAGATCGCATTTGCCGCAGGGTTCGGCCTGTTCGCCGAAATAGCCCAACAGGGTCTGACGGCGGCATTTCAGCGCCTCGGCCAGACCCAGCAGCGCGTTCAGGCGGGCGTGGTCGGCCATGCGCCTTTCAGGCGGGGAGAGCCCTTCATCGATCTGCGACCGGCGCAGGCGGATATCATCAGGGCCGAACAGAGTGAGGGTTTCAGCCGGGCCGCCATCGCGACCAGCGCGCCCGATTTCTTGATAGTAGGCTTCGATGGATTTGGGCAGGTCCGCATGGGCCACCCAGCGGATATCGGGTTTGTCGATTCCCATCCCAAAGGCCACGGTGGCCACCACGATCAAACCGTCCTCGCGCGCGAAACGGGTTTCGACAATGCGGCGGTCTTCGGGATCCATGCCGCCATGGTAGTGACAGGCCACATGGCCCTCGGCGCGCAGCGCTTGCGCCAGCACCTCGGTCTTGTTGCGGGTGCCGCAATAGACGATGCCGGACTGACCCTTTCGCGCCCCGGCGAAATCGAGGATCTGTTTGCGGGGGCCGTCCTTGGCACCGAAGGCCAGATGGATGTTGGGCCGGTCGAAGCCACGCAGGAACTTGCGCGGGGCGGTCCCGTCGAACAGCTTCTCGACGATCTCATCTTGGGTTTCGGCATCTGCGGTGGCGGTGAAGGCAGCCAGCGGCACGTTCAGCGCTCGCCGCAGCTCTCCGATCCGCAAATAGTCAGGGCGGAAATCGTGCCCCCATTGGCTGACGCAATGCGCCTCATCCACGGCGATCAGGCTGACATTGATCCGGCGCAGCATCCCCAATGCGGATCCGGCCGCCAGGCGTTCGGGGGCCATGTAGAGGAGTTTCAGCCGTCCGGCCTCCAACGCCTCCCACACCGCATCGGTTTCTTCGGGGGTGTTGCCCGAGGTCAGGGCGCCTGCCTCAACCCCTGCTTCCTGCAACCCGCGGACCTGATCGCGCATCAGGGCGATGAGTGGGGATATCACCACCGTCACCCCGCCGCGCAGCAGGGCAGGCAGTTGGAAGCACAGGGATTTACCGCCCCCCGTAGGCATGATCGCCAGCACGTTTTCACCTGCGGTCACGGCATCGACGATCTCCTCCTGCCCGGGGCGGAAGGCGTCGAATCCAAAGACATCTCGCAGCAAGGGTGCGGAGTCGAACATCTGCGGGGTGGCCCTGTTTTAAGGTTTATCTGCTCTTAAGATAGGACAATCACATACTAAGATTCGGGGAACAAGAGGTCAGTAAAAATAGACCGCATTGTTGATCAGGATGATCCGCAGAGCATAGACACCGATCAGCACAACCAGAGGGGTTAGATCAAGCCCGCCCATATTCGGTAGGAAACGGCGAATTGGGCCATAAATTGGCTCCAAGATACGGTTCAGCCCGTACCAGATTTGCGCCACCAGCTGCTGGTGCAGATTCAGAACCTGGAAGTTGATCAACCAACTCATGATCACATGAGCAAGAATGATGAACCAGACAATGTCCAGGACCAGCAGCAGGATTTGTATCAGCGACAGCATAAGCACTCCGTTCTTGACTGGCTGAGACCTAAGCGCACCTGCCGCAAAGAGCAAGACCGGGCCAACTGAAAGCTTGCGAAATGGGTCAAACGCCCGTCTTATGACATCAAAGAACATCAGGGGCAGAGATGGCAGAGATTTCCAAGCGTAAGCGCATTTGGGGTTGGTGGTTCTTTGATTGGGCCAGTCAGCCCTATCACACCTTGTTGGTGACCTTTGTTTTTGGTCCCTATTTTGCCGGGCTGGCTGCCGGATACTACTCTGGTACAGGGCTGGATGCCGAGGCCGCCGCTGCGCAAGCACAAACCGTCTGGGCCAATTGCCTGACCATCACCGGATTGATCATCGCCTTTGGTGCCCCGCTGCTAGGGGCAATGGCCGATGTGTCGGGGCGGCGGATTCCTTGGATTTTCTGCTTTTCGGTGATGTACGCGGTGGGTTCGGCAGCGCTGTGGTACACAATGCCCGACGGGTCGAACATGTGGCTGATGCTGTCGGCCTTTGGTTTGGGATTTGTCGGCGCGGAATATGCGCTGATCTTCGTCAACTCTCAGCTGCCCGATCTGGGGGACGACAGTGAAGTGGGCGAGATTTCCGGTTCGGGATTTGCCTTTGGCTATTTCGGCGGCCTGATCTCTCTGGCGATCATGCTGGCGCTGTTTGTGGAACAGCCCAACGGCAAGACGCTGATCGGGATGGACCCGCTGTTGGGGCTGGATGCGGCGCAACAGCAGGGCACACGCTTTGTCGGGCCGTTTACGGCTGGATGGTTCCTCCTGTTCATGGTGCCGTATTTTCTGTGGGTGCGTGATGACGCGCCGACGGATAAAAAGGGCAGTATGGGCGAAGCGCTGAGCCTGCTTGCCAAATCCATATCAAACCTGCGCCATCGCCTGAGCCTGGCCAGCTATCTGGGCTCGTCCATGTTCTACCGCGATGCGCTGAACGGGCTTTACAGCTTTGGCGGCGTCTATGCCCGCTTGGTGCTGGAATGGGACCTGATCAAGATCGGTGTGTTTGGCATTGTCAGCGTTTTGGCCTCGGCGATCTTCGCTTGGATCGGCGGCAAGATGGATAAGAAATTCGGCCCTAAACCGGTAATCCTCGTGGCGATCTGGGTTCTGATCTTTGTGTGTGTGACCGTTGTTTTGATGGACCGAACGCAGATCTACGGCATTTCGCTGCCCGAAGGGTCCGGCCTACCAGATCTGGTCTTCTTTGGTTGCGGTGTGCTGATCGGGGGTATGGGCGGTATCCTGCAATCGGCCAGCCGGTCGATGATGGTGCGCCATACCGATCCTAAAACCCCGGTCGAAAGCTTTGGGCTTTATGGCCTGTCGGGCCGCGCCACGGCCTTTGCCGCACCCCTTCTGATCGGGATTGCAACAGCTGTGACCGGCAGTGCAAGACTGGGGGTGTCACCCATCATTCTGTTGTTTATTCTGGGTCTCATACTGATGCGCTGGGTGAAACCTGAAGGGGATCAGAGCAGATGATTTTACGACGTTTTCTTATCGTTTTGGCCGCGCTTGCTTTGGCGAGCACAGCAACGGCCGAGCCCTTGGCCAAGCAGTTGTTCGGGTCAAAACGGGTTAGTTCACAGCAGAAACCAGCCGCTTTCGGCAGTTATTCGCGCGGGTGTGCCGCCGGATCGGTCCAATTGCCTGAAACCGGACCGACTTGGCAGGCCATGCGCCTGTCGCGCAACCGCAATTGGGGTCATCCTGTTGCGATTGACTATGTGCAGGACCTCAGCCGATTTGCCGCAAAGCAACCGGGGTGGAACGGCCTTTATGTGGGGGATATCAGCCAGCCAAGGGGTGGGCCGATGACATCGGGCCATCGGTCCCATCAACTGGGTCTGGATATCGATATCTGGATGCTGCCGGGCGGCGACATGCGCCTAAGCCGCAAAGCACGCGAGAACCTTTCGTCGATTTCTCTGCGCCGCTCGAACGGGGCCTTTGTGAACAACAATTGGACCAAGCAGCACCACGCTGTGCTGCGTGCAGCGGCGAAGGACAAACGCGTGGCGCGGATTTTTGTATTCCCCGGAGCCAAGGTTCAGATGTGCAAGGACGAGAAAGGCAACCGTGCATACCTGCGCAAGATCAGGCCCTGGTGGGGGCATCACTATCATTTCCACGTGCGTCTGAACTGTCCCAAGGGGTCAAAAGGCTGCGTCAATCAGGACCCAATTCCCAAGGGTGATGGCTGCGCTCAGGCGCAGGAATGGGTGAACAACATTCTCAACCCGCCGCCGCCCAACCCGAATGCGCCTGCCCCCAAGAAACGCCGGGAATATGTTCTGGCTGATTTGCCCAAGCAATGCGCCGCCGTTTTATCGTCAAACTGATCGCTGCATGTCTGTGTACCGGCTCGGTTGGGGCGGTTGAGGTCAAGACCGCAACCCAACTAAGCAGCTTTATCTGGAGGAACAACGCCGATTGGTTCGGTGGTTTCTCGGCGATTCATGTTTCGGATAAGGGGCGTCATCTTACGGTTCTAAGCGACCGGGCGACCTTGATAACTGCGCGGGTCGACCGCGACGGGGATCAGGTATCCGACATTCGCATTTTGGGCCATTGGCCGGTCTTGTCCAGTACCGGCCGCATCATGCTGGGCTATGCAGGGGATTCAGAAGGGATCGCAATGGCCCCGGATGGTGGTTTTTATATTTCTTTTGAAGGTGTTCACCGCGCCGCCTATTATTCGGCGCCGGGGACAAACGCCCGTGTTCTGCCGCGCCCCAAAACCTTTGATGATCTGGAGCGCAACGGATCCTTCGAAGGTCTGGCCATCGATGATCAGGGGCACCTCTACACCCTCACGGAGAAGAGCCGTACAGTGGATGGCGATATCCCGGTCTATCGCTGGGACGGGCACACATGGTCAACGCCCTTCGTGTTGCCTCAGAGCGGTAAGTTCCAACCTGTTGCCGCTGATTTCGGCCCCGATGGGCGTTTCTATGTGCTTGAGCGGACGGCATCTATCACCGGCTTTCGGTCTCGTCTGCGGCGGTGGGATGTCTCTGGCGATACTCCAGAAGCCGAAGAAATCCTATTCGAGACCAGCAAAGGCACGCATGACAACCTGGAAGGCCTATCCGTCTGGCGCGACGATCAGGGGCAACTGCGCGCCACGATGATTTCGGATGATAATTTTCTGGCGTTGCAACAGACCGAACTGGTTGAGTATCTGCTGCCCGATTGACAGGTGCAGAGCAAAGGTCTAAACGCACGGCTTGCCTTGGGATGAGCCCGAGGCCAAGTCGCCGCTACCTTGTCAAAACGGGCATCTGAAAATGCAACGCTCTTATATTCCCGGCATCCTTGCCATGGCCACCATTGTCGTGGCGTCGAACATTCTGGTCCAGTTCCTGATCCTTGATGGGTTGCTGACCTGGGGTGCTTTCACCTATCCGCTGGCCTTCCTGGTCACTGACATCATGAACCGCGTCTATGGCGTGGGTCCCGCCCGCAAGGTCGTGTTTGCCGGGTTTGTCACCGGTATCATCTGTTCCCTGATCGGCAGTCAGATCACGCTGCAAGGCGACGGGTTCACCTATGCCGCTGTCCCACTGCGGATCGCCGTCGCGTCAGGCACCGCCTTCCTGATCGCGCAGCTGACCGATGTGACCATCTTCAATTCGTTGCGCGGTGGCCGTTGGTGGCGCGCGCCGCTGGTTTCGACGCTGGTCGGATCGGCGCTGGACACGGCGATTTTCTTTACGCTGGCCTTCTCGGCCTCGGTCACCTTCTTCGGTGCAAACGCTGACGCCGCGATCAACTGGGCGTCGGAGCCTGTGCCGTTCATGCTGTCCGGCCCAGTGGCACCGCTTTGGGTGACGCTGGCTTTCGCGGATTGGCTGGTAAAACTGTCGCTGGCCCTGATTGCCCTAATCCCGTTCAAGGTGATCATCGCTCGTCTGACCGCTGCACAGCCTGCCTAAAAAAGTGCTTTGAGAATGGCGCATCTTGTGTCAGGCTCAAAGCTAACCGCAACAGATAGAAAAGGAGGTGATCCAGTGTCAAGAAAGAGATTGGAGAGAGGTGTCGGAACAACCGGGGGGACAGCCTGCTAGGGCAGCCCTTGGCGGAGCGCTCGCTCCGGCTGGTCGATTGATCTAACCGACCCGACCTCCTGAACTTTCGAAGGGCCGTCCCACCGGGGCGGCCCTTTCTGTTTCCACCCGCGCCTTGTAAGGTCCAACCCATGTTGCGCATTACTGACGATATCACTCTGCAAGACTGGGAAATGACCGAAACCTTTGTACGGTCTTCGGGTCCTGGTGGTCAGAATGTCAACAAGGTCTCCACCGCCGTGGAATTGCGGTTCGAAGCCGCGCGTTCACCGTCTTTGCCTGACCCAGTCAAGAACCGCTTGAAACGACTGGCCGGGCGACGCTGGACCAAAGATGGGGCGATCATCATTCAATGTGAAGAAACCCGCAGCCAGGCCCGCAACCGCGAGATCGCGCGCTCGCGATTGGCTGAGCTGATCTCACGGGCGCTGGTCAAACCCAAGCGCCGTATTGCCACCAAGCCTACCTACGGCTCGGTCAAACGCCGTCTGGCCGCGAAAAAGGCCCGTGGCGACGTCAAAGTACTGCGGGGCAAAGTCTCAGAAGATTGAACTGGCAGTTTCGCGGCACCTTGCTAGTCTGACCCGGTAAGGGAGAGCCAGATCATGAGGTTAGAAGGTAAAACCGCACTTGTAACGGGCGGCGCCTCCGGCTTTGGGGCCGGGATCGTGCAGCGGTTCCTGTCTGAAGGCGCGCGGGTGATGATCGCCGATATCAACGGTGATGCGGCACAGGATATGGCCAACACTTTGGGTAAGCAGGCCGTCGCTCAACAAGTCGATGTGTCAAACAGCGCCTCGGTTCACTCCATGGCCGAGGCTGCAACAAACCACTTCGGTACCATCGACATTCTGGTCAACAACGCCGGCGTCACCCATCTGCCAACTCCGCTGGAAGATGTCTCAGAGGATGATTTCGATCGCGTCTTCAACGTGAATATGAAATCCGTCTATCTGACCGCCCGCGCCTTTGTGCCCGCCATGAAAACGCGCAAAGCAGGTGCCATCCTGAATGTCGCCTCCACGGCGGGCCTGTCGCCGCGCCCGAACCTGAACTGGTATAACGCCTCCAAGGGCTGGATGATCACTGCGACCAAAACGATGGCCGTAGAACTTGCCCCAAGCGGTATCCGCGTGAACGCAATTTGCCCCGTGGCTGGGGAAACCCCGTTGCTCAAATCCTTCATGGGCGAAGACACGCCCGAGATTCGCGCCAAGTTTCTGTCCACCATCCCACTGGGTCGCTTCTCAACCCCTCAGGACATGGCCAACGCTGCTCTGTTCCTTTGTTCGGATGAGGCCAGCATGATCACCGGCACTGCGCTCGAGGTCGACGGTGGCCGCTGTATCTGATCCACTCTTCATCTGGCCAAAAATATCCCCGCCGGAGGCAGCGCGCCTGCGCGCTTCCCACCCCCAACATCACAGATTGCAATGACCCCTGGACCCAAAAATCTGATCACCGATGTTTCTGGCTTGAAGGTTGGCAACGCCCAGGACGCCGATCTCAAATCTGGCACAACCATTCTTACGGCGGACGCTGCTTTCACAGCCTCGGTTCATGTGATGGGGGGCGCGCCGGGGACGCGAGAAACCGATCTGTTGGCCCCTGATAAATCTGTTGCCCATGTCGACGCGATTGCCCTGTCTGGCGGTTCAGCCTTTGGGCTGGACGCATGCTCGGGCGTGTCAGATGCACTAAGGGCGCTGGGCCGGGGATATCCGGTTGGCAACACCGCGGTTCCGATTGTCCCCGGCGCGATCCTGTTTGATCTGTTGAACGGTGGCAACAAAGACTGGTCCGAAAATCCCTATCGTGCGCTCGGGCGGCGCGCCTTTGAGGGGGCCAGCGAAGACTTCGCACTGGGTACTGCTGGCGCAGGAACCGGAGCCCTGGCCGCGATGCAGAAGGGCGGGTTGGGCTCGGCTTCGGCAGTACTGGACACAGGGATCACAGTAGGCGCGCTTGTTGCGGCCAATCCGCTGGGGAGTGTTACAACCCCCGGTGACCGGCATTTCTGGGCCGCCCCATTCGAACAAGGCGAAGAATTCGGTGGTTTAGGCCCTGATCCGCGCGCCGGATTGGGCCAGCCGGGCGCGAGCCGCAAGGCCAGCGCAATGCGGGCCGATCCCGAGAGATCGAATACCACAATCGCCATTGTCGCCACCGATGCGGCCTTGTCGAAGCCGCAATGTCATAGACTGGCCGTGGCCGCGCATGATGGCATCGCGCGCGCGGTCTTGCCTGCCCACACACCGGGGGATGGTGATTTGGTCTTTGGTGTCAGCACAGGGGCGGTGGAGTTGGCCAATGATGCCGAACTTGGGATGATCGGCCATGCGGCTTCGCTCTGTTTGGCGCGGGCTATCGCGCGTGCGATCTATCTGGCCTCGCCCGCTACGGGCGATCTGCTGCCCTGCTGGTCACAGCTCAACATGTCTGGTTAGGCCCGGCGTTTTGCTACCGCGACACAGACTACGCGCGGCAATCTGCGCGTTGACTCACCGGCGCTACAAAGCTCCATTTAGGCCAGCCACGCAAATCTGGAGCAAAGAATATGAATCGTTTCCTCGCCACCACAATCGTCGGCTTGCTTGCCCTGCCTGTTTATGCAGAAGGTGATGCAGAGGCGGGCAAGAAAGCTTTCAACAGATGCAAATCCTGCCACATGATCGCTGACCCTGCGGGCGATGTGATTGTTAAAGGCGGTAAAACCGGACCGAACCTTTACGGGGTCGCAGGCCGTACCGCAGGGACCCTGGAAGGGTTCAAATATGGTGACAGCATTGTCGAAGCCGGCGAAAACGGACTTGTCTGGGACGAAGAAACCTTTGTCGCCTATTCTCAAGATCCCAGAGCCTTCCTGAAAGAATACCTGGATGACACTGCGGCCAAGTCAAAGATGAGTTTCAAACTGAAATCCGGTGGCGAAGATGTCTATGCCTATATCCTCAGCGTATCAGGCGAATAGGATTTCAGATGACCCGATGACAAATCGAAAAGCCGCCTTACCTGCGGCTTTTCGTAAGGTTGATAATCCGACCGATCATTGCCATTTTGTCCCAACGCGGCCCGATCCGGAGCGGATGGGCCCCGATGCCAAGCCGATCCGGCCATAGCACCACATCAAAGTTCGCCAGTCCGATGGATCGGCATCAGGAGACGACATATGGGAATCATGATCCCGGCTTGGGTTGATGGTGAGTTGACCCCCGTGGACAAACTTGAGGCACATGAAAAAGGCCTCAGGCACAAGGCTGTGTCTGTCTTTGTGGTGCGTGGCACTGAAATCCTGATGCAGCGCAGGGCGTTGGGCAAGTACCACACGCCGGGTCTGTGGGCGAACACCTGTTGCACTCATCCTGACTGGGACGAAGGTGCGTCGGCCTGCGCAGTGCGCCGTTTGCGCGAAGAACTCGGGATCACGGGGCTGTATCCTGAATACCGTCACCGTCTGGAGTATCACGCCGATGTGGGCAACAACCTGATCGAGCATGAGGTGGTGGACGTTTTCTTAGCGCATGCACGTGGCCCGCTGAAGATCGAGCCGAACCCGGACGAAGTGATGGATATTCGCTGGATCGACTATCACGATCTTCTGGCCGAGGTGCGACGCCACCCGGAACGCTTTACACCCTGGCTCAAGATTTATCTGCACAACCATTCCGACACGATTTTCGGTCCGGACCTGATCATTTCCGCACAATCGTGATGTGAAAGCCTGCGCTGGCCTTGCATGGCAGGTGCAAGCCGCCTAAATCAACCCGTCATGGCCAAGCAGAAGACTGACCCAAACTACAAAGTGATCGCCGAAAATAGGCGTGCCCGCTTCGACTACGCGATCGAAGAGGATATCGAGTGTGGCATCATGCTGGAAGGGTCCGAGGTCAAATCCCTGCGGGCGGGCGGATCCAATATTGCCGAAAGCTATGCCTCGGTCGATGACGGAGAGCTGTGGCTGATCAACAGCTACATCGCCCCGTATGAGCAGGCCAAAGTGTTCAAGCACGAAGAACGCCGCCGCCGTAAACTGCTGGTCTCGCGCAAGGAATTGTCGAACCTGTGGAATGCGACACAACGCAAGGGCATGACACTGGTGCCGTTGGTTCTATATTTTAATCACAAGGGCCGGGCCAAGCTGAAAATCGGTATCGCCAAGGGCAAAAAGCTGCACGACAAGCGCGAGACCCAGGCCAAGCGGGACTGGTCACGCCAGAAGCAGCGATTGATGAAAGATCACAGCTAGGGTCAGGATGCAGTAGTTTCCAGTGCGCTGCGTGTTTCACGACTCGGAAAACGAAGCGGTGACATCAGCGATCTTTTCTGGCTGACCGACGCGCAGAAGATGCGTCCTAAACCCTTCCTTCCGAAACCCCATTCACGCTGATCTATCATGTAATGCTCACCCAGATAGAAATTCCGCGCCAATGGGATACCCGACAGGGCGCGGATTACCGAAAAAATTGGTGGCATCAAGCGGGTAGGGTAGGGGCGAGCAAGCAACCGAACCTACTCTGCTGTTCGATCGCTAAATTCTGAACAGAGGGCTTATTTTGTTGAAAAACCTGGCTTGATCGATGCCTGAGCTGCTGATCCAAGCCCTTTAATCGGAGGGGGGATTTGCAATGATGGGACTGAGGCAAGAGGCTCAGGCAGCGCTACTCTCCGAGTTCTCGATGGAAGATCATGTCCCGCAAGGTCATCTTCTGCACGCCTCCGAGGTCCGCTGTGAGCCCGAAGTTCAACATGCTGCGCTTATCATGAATGTCCGCTCTTGGGTTTGGTCACATGCTGCTGCAGATTTGTGAGCGCTTGGGTGTAGCCTTCTCGATGACCACCAACAGCGTCAGCTCCAACAAAGGAGGTAATCTGGTCCGTCAAAGTCAGCGCCGTCTTGTTTTCGCCAAGGGGTTTCAAGTCGAAGGTGATTAACGCGACTGTCAGGATTTGTTCTCCATCCCAAAGCTCTTCCGTGAAGGTGATTTGACGGTCGGGCGTAACAAGATGATAGACTACTTTTAATGTCCAACGCAGGTCGCCTTTGCCGCCGCACCGTCCGGTTTCATGACCTCCTGTTCGCACCTCCGAACTGTCGATCTTAACCTCAGCGGTAGGCGATGGTGTCGACCATTGCTCTCGGGCCTTTGTGTCAATGTAGGCCGAAAACAACTGGGACGGAGGCGCATCAAAATCGCGCTCGAAAATGAGTGTTTCGTGATGAATTTCCATAGGATTATTTCTTTCTCTGATCATCGACAAAGGCAGCAAGGTTATTCAGCCGCGTATCCCAAAGTGCGCGGCGGTCAGAAAACCATCTTTCGATTTGGCTCATTGCGGCCGGGTTAATCGAGCAGGTTCGAACCCGACCAGTTTTCTCGCTCGTGATAAGGCCTGATCGTTCTAGAACGCCGAGATGTTTCGTGAATGCCGGTAGTGCCATGTCGTAAGGCTCAGCCAATTCGCTGACGCTGGCAGGAGCTTTCAGCAGGCGCTCCACGACCGCTAGTCGGGTGGGGTCAGCAAGAGCGTGGAACTGTCTATGCAAATATTTATCCATTTGGTTAAGTTACCACGCAAACGACCATGCTTCAATAACACTTTGCTATTTGGTTAAGTTTAATGGCAACTTAATGGTTAGCTGCCGAAAGTCATCAGATGAGCGAAAGCGGTCGTTCGTGCTGCGGCTGCCAAGGTCGGGAAAGTCCGCGTTGCCGCAGCCGGGATCTGTTGGAAAGTTTCTTGCCAGTCGAAGAGACCGCAGCGTGTTTGCCGGTTAGACGGCCAATTCCGCGAACTGTTGAAATGGACAGGGTCCGGGTCTGAGCTGACCTTTACGGATCATGTTTGCGACCTCACTTCCAGAGAGGGTTGCTGCTGCAGAAGCGAAAGCCTTGAATCACAGCATTGGACGCGTGCGCCTCTTAATGAACCGGTGGCCCTGTTCGACGATATTGTTCAAGAACTTCCACCTCACCATCTCTATTGGTATCGGACAACCAAAGCTTTTTAGCATTTTGTTGATCGCCTTGATGCCGGCGGTATTGGCGCCGCTTTTGTCGATGACAATCTTTCTGGGAAGGCCGTTAACTTCCATCATTCGGGCGAAGAACTTTGTGACTGCCGGTTTGTTGCGACGTTCTGAAAGCATGAAATCGAGCGTTTTGCCATGTTTATCGACGGCGCGGTAGAGATAGACCCACGTGCCTTTCACTTTTATGTAGGTCTCGTCCATTCTCTAGGAGCGGTCGCATGGCTCTTTTCGTCGACGCGCTTTTCAGCGATTGGGCCGGAATACTGCGTGACCCATCTGTTCAACGTGGTGTGGTCAACCGGAACACCTCGTTCGTACATGATCTCTTCCAGATCGCGATACGACACGCCGTATCGGACATAGAAGAACACAGCAAAGAGGATCACATCCTTCGAATATTGCGCGCCTTTGAAGGAAATCATGAGTGGGCTTTCAACTGGCTAAGACCGGAAGTTATTCACCCGATGGCCACCAGACCGTCAATTGCCAAAAGTTTGCAACAGAGCCCCGGCGCTTGGCCATTCTGGCGGTCTGTGCAGTGGAATGGCAAGCGGCCATCGCTGATGCCGTTGCCGAAACCCATGATCGGATCACTGGGAAGACATGGCGTGATGCCAAGAGGTTATGCGATATCCGCGTTGATGACGCAAAGGCCGCTGTCCAACAAACCTTGGGCACATATTCTATTAACCGGCGAGTACAGGTGGCCGAAACAATAGCCCACCCAGCTTAACGTACTATCCTGCCCCTTACCGGATCAGACCCTACAATGGCAGCGGAGCGGTCGGGGCGACGCTGCGGCGATCGTCGCCGCAGGTTTGGCAGGCCGTCGTGTTCACGGTCGGAGGGATCGGCGCGGTCTCTCTGTTCATCACCAACCGGATCGACCCGGCGGCGCAGGAAAGCTGGGCCGCAACAAAAGATCAGCAGCCCGGATGACAGTCCAGTTCACGACGCCACATCAAGCATTTGAAGATGAAGTGGTGATCTACCCCCCAAAAGCGTCCCTCGTCTTAAAGTAGGGTTTGCTCACCCCTTCAACAGAGCAAGCCAAATGCGATTACCGCAGGCCGAATTCGTTACGATACCTTTGAACAACTCAGAGTTCGCAAACACGTCCACAATCTCGTCAGGAATCTCGCGGTTCCGCCGACGTTCCTTTGGCCATTCATCAGAGTATGTCGGGCTAGAAGCTATCTTTCCTAACCAAGACAGCAAAAGTTCAGCCACTGACCGACGCATGCGATGGGGCCAAAGCCCATGAGAATCCTAGGAAGATTGCGGCAGAAGCTCTGTGCTAAAGCGGTCCATTGCTGCGCTGAAATCTTTGTCCAGATACTCGTTCCCCATAATCACACTCAGCAGGATTTCCTGAACCTGGGATTCCAGCATTTCAATCGAATTGAGCGAGAAGTTTCCAACATTTTCAACTTGTTCGGCCGACAGTTTGTCAGGTGCATAGAAGACGTAGAAATACTGTGACACGATCATCTCATAGCCATGCGCGCGCCCAATATTCTCAAGCCCTTTCACCGAATAGAAGAAGACGTGCTGGCCGCAATCCGGCAGATAATAGAGCCAGTCTTCCGGCTGATCATCAACAGGCCAGGTTGTAAAAATGAAAATCGGGGCACCCCGGGACAGCAAGTCATCCAGTGTGACCTTCGGATCAGGAAGATGTTCGAACACTTCAAACGCAGTGATAACATCCGCTGAAATGTCATCGATATTCTCAAGCGCGGAGTAGCTGGAAAAGAGCGGCTGAGCAAATGCATCGAAGGTTTGAAAATCCCGCCCGACACTCCTCATCAGGCTGGCAAACAGCCCCGGGCCTGCTCCAAAATCCATACCCTTTGCAGTCAAAGGGATTTCAAGCAGGTCCAGAAAGACCTTCGCGGCCAACCAGTTCTTGATGCAACGAGGTGCTGCGCCAACATCTATGGTCAGGCCCGGAATTGCGTAAGATTCGTCCAGCCAGAAGGGATAATCCGTCTGCTGACTGCCGCATTCCTGGCAGGCATAATAGCGAACGTCATAACGCCGCAGAATTGTCTTTGCGAAAATGTAATCGGTCGCCCCACCACACAGACGACACGAAGTATCTGTTTTATCATTCATAGGTGCGTGCTTTCATCAGAAGGTTGGTTGCAACATCGTAGCGCTGGAATTCTGCGCTGACTTCATATCCCAGATCGGCAAGCAAGGCATGGAACCTGTCCAGATTTTCGTTCCATACTTCCACAAACAGCATTGGCTGGCATCTGGCAATGGTTTGGGAAAGGCCTTCGATGACTTCGCACTCCATACCTTCGACATCGATCTTGATGAAGTCGAAATCCTCGTTCCCAACAACGTCATCGCCTTTTCGAATTTCAAACCCGCCCACCGGATCCGGGTCGAAATGCGCCCCTGCTACGTTGAAAGCCTGCGAGATCTGGATGCGCGCAGAATGCGAAGATGCACCAAATCCCATACCCAGGTTTGACAAATCAACGGTTTTCAGTTCGTTCAGCGCAACATTCAGACGCAAAACCGAGATAACGCGTTGCTGCAGTTCAATTGCCGTGACTTTCTGCGCCTTCAGGATTTTCTCGAAATAGACCGCATGGTTCCCGATATTTGCGCCAATATCGAGTATTCGGGCACTTGCCGGAACATGTGCGCCAATCAGTTCCAGTTCTTCGATTTCGTAGAATTCCCCGGCACAGTGATGCGCCTGTATGCTGTCATGCGGATTGTCCACGAAGAACCGAAAAGTCTGCCCGGCATGGTCGAACGTTCGCACGCTGCCCTGATGTTGCGACAGCGTTACCGGAGGCGAGGTTTCGCCACATTCCGCAATCGCCACTGACAACAGTTGGATATTGGGCAAACTCACATCCGGAAGATCAATCTCCGGCTCGCTCAGTTCCGATCCATCGACAAGCCCGCTGTGCTCAAAGACAATTGGCAGAACGTTATCATCCGGCAATGTCGCGCTTATCGTCCGACGGACAGGTGCTGCCGCACTTAGATCAACCGAAACGGGGTCCGCATCGGCCACGCGCAGAACAAGGCCCGCCTCTGGCCTGCTTGCAGGATCCAACGCGCGCAGCTCAATGCTCACCTCCACCTGTCTGGTGGAAGGTGCCTCAAGAGAGAAGGCCATCTGTGACCTATAACCGTGCGAAACCACCCGGCCGGATCGGGTCATGAAACCCGTTTGAAACTCTGGGCCGCACTGGCTCAGATACCCGTCATATGCAAAGCGAACCGGCAGTTTGGGGCGGATCGAATAGGCAAGATAATCAAAGGCCGGTAAATGTTCGACATTGAAGGCTTCGGACCACCATCCTGTTTCCCCCGATGACGGCAAACGATGGAATCCGAAGAACGCCGTGTTTTCCATCGTAAGGTGCAGTTGGAACTGCGGATGGTCTTTTAAGAACTGAAAACACAGATAATTCGCCGGAACATTCAAGCACGGCAAAACCAGAACCCCGGTGTCGGACAAACACTCAAGCGCCTGTTTGATCGCGCGCGTCGTGTCCAGAAGGCGATACGGGCCGCCTATGTAGAGGAGATTGATGCTTCTCGACTTGAGAGCGCGGTTCGGGGAATCGTGAACGCGCTTCCAGTCAAAAGCGTAATACTTGGAATAGGCTTGCATGCATTGCGCAAACGGGTTGTCCCCGAAAGCAGCAGATTTCACTTTGCGAAGCGCATGAAAATGACTCTGCAAATAATACTCTAGGTACTTCTGAACGTGTACCGAAAAGGTGCCACTTGCTTTCATCACTGGGCTCGTATCTCCACTCATCACGCCATCCTTGTCCCAGACATGATGTTTGCCATCATGAAATCGTTTTGTCTTGTCCGCAAATCTAAACGCGGAAAACCACAGGGCTACGGCTGCCTCAGAGGGTCAAAGCCGAAAAACACGCACTATATCTCTTGCCGATCACTGACCAATCAGCGGTTCTGGTGACACTCTGACGGGCGGCAACACCTATGTCCGCAAGTCTTGCGCGATCCTCGATCGTCAAGGCGCCGAGCGTCTCTCGCATCTCGTCCAACGCGCAAACGATAAACTCGCTTTCTTCCTTCAGACCCAGGCCGCGGGCACCGAACGGTGAAGAGACCACAGCCAGCTCAGCAGCTGCATATTCGAACATCTTGATGTTGGAACCTGACCCAATATCCATTGGGTTGAGGCCGATATCCGCAACACGGAATGCCATCCATTTTGTGGTTTCATCGACCTCTCCCAAACGAATGACGTTTTCCAGAGTCGAGTCTCTCAACGGGCCGTAGTTGCACACCCCGCCGAGCACAATGAATTGCATGTCCGGGATCTGTTTTGCAAAATCGAGAATGCGGTCGGCAGCCGAGAAATTCGGATGATGGAAAGAGCCGCCGAAGACCGCTGTCAGCTGATCTTTCAAACCCAAACGCGTGCGTATCCGGGGCAACGCATCTTCAGGCACGTGGGGCACCCCAAGCGCGTCCACACCGTTTTCGATGATCGTTATCTGGTCGGCGTCTACACCGTATTCCTTTGCGAACGTGGTCGCATCGTTGGGTGTGCAGGCAATCACATGTTGCGACTTCAACAGCGCCGTTTCCTCCACATCCCGAACAACTTTCAACAGATGCGGGAAGCGTTCAAGGACAGAGGTTTTCTGCTGAAGCTCGACATTCTGAGAGTCAAAGACAATCGGGATGTCCGTGTCGCCCCGCGCCTGCAGAAGCGCATAAATCGAATAAGGGTGTGCTGTTACACATGCGTCCGATACAGCCAGCCGGTTGGCAAGGACTTCATTATACAGGACGCACTCATCCCAATGCAGAGCATACGCAACATCAGCGGCCATTTGAACTTCGGCATCCAGCTTGATCTCGAGCTCACGGAACCGTCCTTCGACAGCAACCCGTATCTCGCGCAGGTTCGGGCCAAAAATAACCGTCTCGTTGCGCCCGTGCCTGTCCGGAACAATGAGTTCGACGTCGAACTGTTTGGAAAGCTCGCGTGCGAGGTAAAATATGCGTCTTTGCCCACCACCGACAGCCGGCCACGTGGAATAGAAATTTGCGATAACAATGCGTTTCATAAAGTTTTGGCCCGTCCGGCATCCATGTCCATTCTATCAAGGACAGCTTGCACATACTGGATCGTAGAAATCTGCGAGATTTGTTGATGATATATACGTCGTGCTTCCTTGCGCACCCGGCTTGCAAACAGCTTTTTGAGGGGCTTGATATTTTTGCGTGTACACAGGCGCTCCAACCGCCAAAGGTTGCGCAATTTTCTTATCCCCATCACACGAGCGGGGTTTCCGGATTTGCGGTTTGCATGGTCGAGCTCAAGGATCATTCGAAGACGAACGGGGGCACTATTGTCGCGATCCAACGCGTGGCTCTCTGCCTCGGTGGCCTCCCGCCCCTGCAAGGCATAGGCAATCGCCTCGGCGAATTCCGCGCCATCGAATGCAAGAAGCTCGGCGACTGACCAATAAAGCTTGCGTTGCAAAAGCCGTTGAACGCGAGTGACAGATTCACCCAAAGCCCCTATCGGTCGTGGTAGGATCTCGGCCTTGTCGGCAACTTGATAGGGATAGTCTTTGCCGATTTCGACCAATGTGGCTTTGAAATCTTCCGAGTGGGAAGCCACTTGTGCCACCGCGCTTTGTGTATCCGACATCGGTGTGGCAACAGGCTGCGCGCCCTTCTTTGAGCCCGTAACCTTAAACGCCCGAACATATGACCCCAAGCGCCGGAACTCATAGCGTGTTGCTGCTGCGTCCCGGTCATGTTCCGGAATGGCATGTGGATGGAGGATCGTCGCAATCAAACGGCCGCCTTCGGGACGTGGAACAACCGTTTTGATCTTTGACCACCGCTTGCTATAGGGTAACGGCTCACGATAGTTGCCAATCATCAAAACCGCATCTTTGGCGGCGTCGGCGTAAATGGATTTGTACTCCAACTCGACCGTCAGCGATGTACCGACGCTTTCGGGCACAAACACTTCCAGAGATGCGCCGATATCAATCGTTTGCGCGGCCTTTTTGGCAGGGGCACTTTCGATGGACTTGATGACATACTGAGACAGGTGCGCGTCATTCTTCAGATCGATACGCCCATCCGGCGTCAAGGTCCGGTCAATATTGTATTTTTCCATCCCAAGCGGGAAGCGGGCGTAGTTATAGCTTTGTTCATACCAATGATCACCGTCCGCCGGGACACCTTCCACATCGGTTCGCTTCAAAAGCCCGGTTGTCGCGAAGACACCAATTTCCTCATACATGCGATCTTCACGCAGAAGATCATACATATTGCCGATCGACGGAATGTGGACGTCATCAATAATGAGAATTCCGCCGACCTTAAGGCGCTCATAAAGAATGGCGTATTCAAGATCCGGGAAGGGGTAACCATGCGGCCCGTCAATAAGGATGACATCAAACATATCATCATCCGTAAACTGGTGGACAGGCAATGTCTGCTGCGTTGGGCCATAAACAAACTCAGTGCAATCCGCTTTGAATTCCGGATCTTTCTGCACCAAACCAACCGAACTGTCCGGCATATCCCTGTCATCATACGCAAACACAACGTGCTTGGCGGCCAGGTTAGAGAACATAATGGTTGATTTCCCACAACCGGTCTCAAGCGTTTTGATGTCGCCACTTGGCAGAACTTCGGAAATTGCAATCAAAACGTCTGAATTAAATGCCCCGCCCCGATGGGCCCGACCTGCCAATCGCTGCAAAATGTCTTTTGTAGAAGAAGCCACGGAATGTCCCATACTCGGTTTTAGAATTTTTGCTTTCGTACAGATGCCCAGATTGCGAAGCAACCTAAATCATCAACTATAGGTTAAGTGCTTGTTTTTTCACAACATTGCGGAAAACCACTTCACTTTAGGTTCTTACGCCAACATCCATTTAAGTGTCTCCTGTAAGCTGTAATTCGGCTCGGTCTGAGTCAGACTACGGTACAATGTGACATCTCCCATCAATTCCTTCACCTCATTGGCGCGCACAAACTGGGGGTTCACGGTCACGTTCAGAATGTGCCCGGTAATGTCGCTGCACATGTCCACAATGCGCTGCAAAGGGGTCGCCACTCCAGAGCAGATATTTACCCGCTGTCCTCGCAGATCCGGACGCAGCAGTTCCCGATAAGCCCGCGCCACATCGCGAACGTCGGAAAAGTCCCGGGCAACATCAAGGTTACCCAGTTCGATTTGCGGGGCGCGCTGCCGGAAATGGGCCACGATTTTAGGGACAAGGAATTGGGCATTCTGCCCGCGTCCGGTGTAGTTGAAAGGCCGCGCGATCACGATCGGCAAGCGATCCGTAAACAGCTGAGCCATGTATTCCATAGCCAGTTTCGAAACCGCGTAATCGTTCACGGGCGCCGGAGAGGCTGTTTCCGCAATCGGCGCCTGTTTCGAGTTGCCATAAATATTGGCGCTGCTTGCCAAAATGACCCCGGACTGGCCCACGCCGGCCTGAGCCAACGCCTCCAGCAAAACCCGGGTTCCAATCACGTTTACCTTGTAGAAGTCCTCAGCTGCTCCATGCGCGACAAACGCAATCGCAGCCAGATGGATCACCGCATCAGGTTTCACCCTGTCTACAACATGGGCAATTGCCGCGCTGTCCGAAAGATCCGCCTGCAGATAGGTCGGGTCTTGCGCAGGGGGCATCGTCATCCCAGTGCCCCAGACCTCCCATCCCGCTGCCTCCAGTTCAGCAGCCACGTATCGCCCGGTGAACCCGTAACGGCCAGTGATCAAGACGCGGCCCCCTGACATCAGAACGAAACGCCCCGTTCGTTGCGCGCCAGATCAGCTGCGACCATCATCTCACAGAGATCTTCAAGAGAGGTCGTGGCCTCCCAGCCCAGAACGTCCTTGGCCTTGCTTGCGTCACCAATCAGCAGCTCGACCTCGGCGGGGCGATAGTATTTTGGATTGATGCGCACCAGAACACGGTTTGATTCGGCGTCAATCGCCACTTCATCTTCCCCTTGCCCTTCAAATCGCAGGCCAATGCCTGCGCCCTTGAACGCCATCGTGACAAAATCGCGTACAGTTTCGGTTCGCCCGGTTGCCAGAACAAACGTGTCCGGTGTGTCCGCCTGCAGCATACGCCACATCCCGTCCACGTAATCCTTCGCAAATCCCCAATCACGCTTGGCATCCATGTTCCCAAGTTCCAGGCAATCAAGCTGTCCCAGTTTGATCTTGGCCACACCATCGGTGATTTTCCGGGTCACGAACTCCAACCCCCTGAGCGGGCTTTCGTGATTGAACAGAATCCCGGATGTGCCAAAAATATCATAGCTTTCGCGATAGTTTATGGTCATCCAATGAGCGTAAAGCTTGGCTACGCCATAAGGGCTGCGTGGCCAGAAAGGTGTTTCTTCCCGTTGAGGAATCTCCTGAACCTTGCCGAACATTTCCGATGTGGATGCCTGATAGAAACGAATTTTAGGATTCACAATTCGGATTGCTTCAAGCCAATGCAGCGCCCCAATGCCAGTGATCTGGGATGTCGTGGCGGGCTGGTCGAACGAAATTCCTACAAAACTCTGTGCCGCAAGATTGTAAACTTCATGGGGCTCCGTCTTCTGAATCAGACGGATCATTGCGCCCATATCGGTCAGGTCAAGCTCTTCCAGTGACAGGTTGGGATGCGAACGGATGCCCAAATCATCGATACGCCAGAAATTGGTGGAAACCACCCGGCGGAACGTGCCGACAACTTTATATCCCTTTTCAAGAAGAAGCTCTGCCAGATAGGCTCCATCTTGCCCGGTAATACCTGTGACAATTGCGGTTTTGGTCATTCTAAGCCCTCTTTTGTTATGCTGGGCTTTAGCTGATCAAACCTAATGCGTCTACCGCTTGTCGGCGTAAGTTTGCCGATTAACCAATGTGTTCCCGCAGACCTCAACAGCCTTTTTGGGACTGCATAATAACGAATTGATAAAGCGTGTGTCTCAAACGGGTCCGGGGCTCGCCTTGACACTAATGACCCTTTCAGGCATCGCTCCTTCATTGACCGGGCAGAACCACCCCAATCAGACTGAACCTTGATGGCCATAGAACAACAGAAACTCGATGGAATTTCGATTGTTACGATGATCGGCATGATCTCCACAGCAGCGGGTATCATCATTGCGTTTTTTACGGTTCAGGGAATGTACAGATACATTCAAGTCTGTTGTCTGCTCAAGGCGGACAACCGGAATGTCACCGCATATCACCAAACGCCTTGTAGAAAGCTGCCGCGCCATAGGGTGATCCCTTACCAAACCAGGAAATCTTCGGATATTGGTCCGCGCTTTCATCAAGAGGCGCTGATGGTAAGATCGGTGACTGCTTGAACACCAATGCCCCAAAGATGAAGCCGCGGAGTAACGCCAGTCAGATGTCTGAAATTGTCTTTGATCTCACCGAGGTCTTCAGCGCCTCCACCGGCAAGCTGCGGTTTTACGGGATTATGCGTGTTGTGCATGAACTCGGCCTGCAGCTTGTGCAGCGCAAGGCCCCGGTGCGGTATGGTATCTTCTCCTATGCCCATGACGGGTTTTTGGAAGTGTTTCCGGAACTTCACGAGGATGGGACCGTCGATCTGAACGTTCCCTTGGGCATTCAGGAAATACGCATTCGCCCAGCCTACAAACGCAAAACGGTTCTGACCAAGCTGGCAACGCGCGCGGTGAATCCGCTTCTCAAACGGCGCAACAAGAAGATGTGGGCGAAGTCCGGTTTGACACCGCCGCGTTTGGACATGTCCGGCAAAACCCTGGTCTCTGCCGCCAGACCCAAGTTGATCACGGATGCAATTGATTCACTGGAGCGGCACGGTGTGCGCCCGCGGTTGGTACCGCTGCTATATGACATGATCCCGCTGCACTCTCAGTTCGGACATAAATCGGCTTATTTCCCGGGCAAATTCCTGGACGACAACCGGATCGTGATTTCAAACTCCACCGAGATCATGACCATATCTGAGTTCACCAAATCCGAATTGCTGTCCTTCTCGGAACAGGGTGTTCTGCCCCCTGTTCCACCGGTGGTCACATCGATCCCGCTTGTTCATGAATGTGCAGAAGGGGATCGCGAAGCGACCCTGACACTGCCGCCCGCGCCCTACATCCTGACAGTTGGCGCCACGATGGGTCGGAAAAACCTCGAGGCCTCGTTCGGAGCGCTTCAGATTCTGCAAGCTCAGGGCGCAACAGTGCCGACCCTGGTCATTGCCGGAGCCCTGCGCAAAACCACTCAGAAATACCTGGCCTCAGAGGATATGGCGGCCATCCGCGACAAGGTCGTCTTTATCGACAGCCCGGCACAAGAGGATCTGGTGGCGCTGTATCGCAATGCACTTGCGGTAGTGATGGCCACCCGGATGGAAGGCTGGGGATTGCCTGCAGGTGAAGCGCTCTGGTTTGGAACACCCGCAATCTGCTCAACGGCTCCTGTACTGCGCGAAGTGTGCGGTGATTTGGGGCTCTACTTTGACCCCGACAGTCCCGAAGAGCTGGCCGCGCACTTACGCCGCTTGCAGGAGGACATCGCCTTTGCCACCGACCTGCGCGACCGCATCACTGCGGCACATCCGAATTTGCGTACATGGAGCAGCGTCGCGGATGATCTGCAACGCGTTCTGGAAGGGCTCTGACCCACATTGCGCAGTACAGGCTGCTGGCTGAACCAGGACAGGTTCAGCCGGTTTTTCCCTGTTGCTCGATCTGGACAGCGGTGGTGACGGCAGTGTGCAGATCGCGGACCACATCGGCCCAGTCGCGCAGATCGGCCTCGGCGATTTTAGCCTCAAGCGCAGCACGATGATCAACATCCAGCAGACGCTTGACCGCTTCTGCGATGCTGGAGACCTGGGTCGCATCGCAATATTCCACCAGGTCCTCTCCGACTTCTGGCAGCGAAGAATTGTTCGCGACCACAGCCGTCTTGCCGTAAGCCAGCGCCTCACCCACCGGCAATCCCCAGCCTTCATACAGGCTGGCCATGATGGAGAACTGGCAATGGCCGTAAAGCATGTTGAGCTCTTCGTCGGATGGCCCTTCAATAACCCGGACATAACCGTAGATATTCCCGGTTGCTGCCAACAGGTCTTCAAAGTCCTGCCGCAACCAGCCCCGACGCCCGGCAAAGACAAGCTTGGGCAGATCCACATATCCTTGGTCCAGCAAGGCTTTCCAGGCCAAGGCAATGCGCCAGACATTCTTGCGCGCCTCTATGGTTCCGACACACAGGACAAAAGGGCTGGCAACAACATGGCGCAAGCTGTCATCCAACGTGATCAATTCCCGCAATCCCGGATAGGCTGCGGTGGCGATATTTGCCGACAGGGGTCCAACCCCCTGCTGCTGCAGGCCCATGTCTGCCCACGATGGTAAGGCGGCCTGGGCCAGTGGCACTACGGTGGCAGGGGCATCGACACCATGGGCGGAAAAGAAATCCTTCAGATCTCTGAGGGTTGCCTGTGAAATTGCCAGATAATGATTCGTGTATTCCCGGGATCGCATGAGCCACTGGTAAAAATTAGCCGGACCCATTCCGTCACACGTTTGCGGGGCGACAATGGGGATCAGATCATAGACCATGGAATGCACCACAAGCTCTGCCCTGCGGGCTTGCAGAAAAATATCGATCTGTTCCGAGAACCATGCGCTGTCTAGCAGCACCAAGTGATCACCTGCACGCGCGCGCGATGAGAACTCCACCGGGCTGAGGGTCTGCTGTTTTACCTGCTTGCGGCCCTTTCGCGCGTCGCGCCACATCCTGGCGGACATATTGTATTTATGGAAACGCCGATCATGCCCCAAACGGGCCGCCACATCCAACCAGGTCCGCTGAAGATAATACTTCACCGGTTTGGTGCGGTATTTTTTCAAAGGAGGCAGGTTGTCACGCCGGGCCACGGACGGGCGAAAGATCCGGCGCATGCTTTCAGGTGAGGCGAATGCTTCAGTTCCGATCTCTGAGAAGGGCAAACACAAATAGCGTCCCGATTTCCTGTCTCTCCAGGACAGGTACAGCCGGTCGGCATCTACAAGCCTGGACATCTCAACGATCATCGTCACGACGACCCGCTGAATTCCGGAATACCGGTCGATCTTGCTCACATAGCCGATCAAACTTGATATATCGAAAAAGAACGTGCGCCTGTCTTGCCCAGCCTGCATGTCGGACATCTCAAAATCTCCCAGTGGCAAACTGCCTGCCCCTCTCTGATCGGGTTACGCTGTTTTCGACCCGATAAGGGGCGACACGCAGCCCCGATTTTATCCGCGTGCGTAGACATCCTCATAACGGATGATGTCATCCTCGCCCAGATAGCTTCCGGTTTGCACTTCGATCAGCACCATGGGTACTTTTCCGGGGTTTTCCATGCGGTGCACGGCACCAAGCGGGATGTATACAGACTGGTTTTCGGTCACCAGTTTAACGTCGTCGTCGACCGTGACCTTCGCAGTCCCCTCGACCACGATCCAGTGTTCGGAGCGGTGGTGATGGCTTTGCAGGGACAGTGCCGCGCCGGGGTGGACGTGAATGCGTTTGACCTGAAAGCGTCCGCCGACGACCAGGCTTTCAAACCAGCCCCAAGGGCGGAAATCCTTGGGAAATATGGTGGCCTGGCTGGCGCCCTTGGCCTTAAGCGCTTCGACGGCCTTCTTCACGTCCTGCGCGCGGGATTTATCCGCCACCAGAACCGCATCAGGCATTGCCACAGTGATGACGTCTTTCAGGCCGATGCCCACCACCTCGAGATTGTCCGCCTCGGACCGCAAAAGTGTGTCACTGCACTCAATTGCCGTAACGGCGCCTGTCGCCACAACCCCGTTTTCATCCGGACCCGCCTCACGCCAGACCGAGTCCCAATCCCCCAGGTCGGACCAGCCGGCGGAAAACGGCACAACGCTCAGGTTGTCAGCTTTTTCCATCACGGCATAGTCGATCGAGATATCCTCGGCTTGCTTCCAGGCCTCCGGGTCCAGCCGCAGGAAACCCAGATCCGCCCTGGCCGCTTCGCAAGCTGCCTTGACCGGCGTCATCAGCGCTGGCGCGTGGGTTTCAAAGGCGGCGATGATATCGCTTGCCCGGAACAGGAAGATACCGCCATTCCACAGATGTTTGCCATCGGCCACCATCGCCGTGGCAGTATCCACATCAGGTTTCTCGACAAAGCTGTCGAGCTTGACGGGTGTGATGCCTTCAGGTGCAGTCGCCAGTTTGAGATACCCATAGCCGGTCTCAGGCCGGTCCGGTGTAATTCCAAAGGTTACCAGTTGCCCGGCCTTAGCCGCTGGCACACCCGCAACCACAGCGGCGCGGAATGCGTCTGCATCTGGCACAACATGATCAGACGGTGCGACCAGCAGCAAGGCATCAGGGTCGGACATAGCCACATGCAAGGCTGCAGCCAGAACCGCAGGCGCAGTATTGCGCCCTTCAGGCTCAATCAAAATCGCGCCTGGATCAATGCCCGCTGCCTGCAGCTGTTCGGTCACGATAAACCGGAAATCAGACCCGGTCACCACAACGGGGGCAGCATAACCCTCTCCGGACAGGCGCCTGGCCGAGGCCTGAAACAGGGTCTCTTCCCCGGCAATGGCGGCAAACTGCTTTGGATAGGATTTCCGAGACAGCGGCCAAAGACGGGTACCGGAGCCGCCGCAGAGAAGAACAGGAGTGATGGACACGATCAAACAACCTTTGCCAGTAAATAGAGGTTTCTATTCTCAACTTAACAGCAGTTTTTCAAGATGGTTCTTTTATTGGTGGGGCAGCTTTCGGCAAGAAAATGTTAACCATGGGCTCTGTTGCGTAGCTTCCGTTGACCGAAGAGATCACGCTGTAGCGGCAGAGATCACCTCCGGACTGAGCTTTACCGATCATGTACGCAGCTTGGCTTTCACTCAGGACCGCCTCGCCGTTTCTCTCCTACCTCCACGCGCTCTTTCAGCTTTTTCAAGACCTAGTTGTTTAGTCTCGGCATCTGGTGGATCGGGTTTACAATGAATCGATCCGGTTCTGAAGTCTGAGCCTCCCCAACTGAACTGTTCCACCGTTATGTTTAGGAAACGGAGGACCACGAATGGCAAACAAGAGACCGAAGCCCGAAGAGATTGTCTCGAAGTTACGGCAGGTTGAAGTTCTGATGGGGCAAGGCAAATGCTCAAAACCCAATGTATACTGCAAGACACAGAAATCATGTATAAAATTGGGGTGGTGGCGGAGACGAAGGGATTCGAACCCTCGAGACGGTTTCCCGCCTACTCCCTTAGCAGGGGAGCGCCTTCGACCACTCGGCCACGTCTCCGTCGACGGGTATATCCGTGCATGTCACGGAGTTACAAGGTCGATTTTGGTGCTTGTGTCATTTTTTCTGACCTCAAGCGTGGTTCTGAAGACGGACCAAAGCCCCGGCGGCGGATGTGCCGCCGCCGGGGCTGCGCGCGGCCTAACGGAACACGTCGATCAGGTCTGAGACACTGACACCTTCTTTGATTTCTTTCAGACGGGCGAAGATCATCGCGATGACGACACCTGTCCAGCCATAGGCCAGAGCGTTCAGGACAGCCTCGGCTACGATCCAAGTAGGGTTGGGTTCGAAGCCGATGGCAGAGGTGTCGCCAAACCCGACGGCGAATACAAACCCAACCACAAATGAGACCAAGAAAATGCATAGAACAAGCACGATCAATGTGCCGACGATCGGCCAGCGATAGCCCTTTGTCAGCTGCGAACTGCGATTGAGCGCTCCGAAACCGGATTTGTCGATGACGATGGCCGGGACAATGACTGAGAATACGGCGTAGAGCCAAAGCCCGGGTACAAACACAAGCGCAAACCCGATCACGATCAGAATGCCGCTTACGATGGACAAAACCACCAAGGCTGGCAGGTTGACCAAGGCGTTTTTGAAATATTGGCCAATCTGGGCGGGCCGCCCGGATTTGGCGTCATAGGCCAGTTGGATGACCATGGCCGAGGTTAGTGAGATGGCGACGGATGAGATCAACAGGGCCACGACAAAGGTGGAACTGAAGGTCGCCCAGTCAAACTCAACCCCCGGGACGGCCTCGAAATCCGTATCCCAGGCATATGTATTCACAATGACATCGATCAGAGCCGGGATAAAACCCAACAGGATCACGATGTGAATTTTTCGGAAGAAAATCGAAAATGTATCACTCAGAACCGCGCCCACTCCGAAGGGGGCGTGGACGTCAGAAGTTGCAGTGTCAGCCATCTGTATATCCTAAACTAAACGATATGCTCTTGGCTGAGATAAAGCCGCGCACTTCCATTCATCTGCAAGGGGAAACTGCGTGTTAAGTCTCGCCCTTAGGCAAAACGGCAACAGCTTCTTATTAGTCTTCGCCGTTCTCGGTGGTGTGGTGCTTATCCTTCCGTTTGTCTCCGAACAGTTGTCGTTGTTCGAGGAAAGCGCGCTGTGCCTTGTAGAAGGCTTCGAGGAAGGCTTGGTGGTCTGCATCTGGAACCGGGTCGGCATAGTCGATCTTGCGGCGCACCTGCGCAAAGACAGCGGCCAGCGTTTCTTTCTGCTGTTTGTATGCGGCGGGGCCTTTTGTGCGGTTGGCACTGCGCAGAACCCCTTCGAGGGTTTGCAATTCGAATGCGCCATAATGTTCCAATTGATGTGACAGGAATTGATAAGAGGATTGCGCAGCCGTCAGTGGCCGGTTGGTTTCTGACATGTCCGGCAGCAAAACGGGTTTCGGTAGGTGGATCACGTAGGTGCCTGCGATGATGTCTCCAAGCCGCTGCCGACGTTTGTTGAACAAAGGGACCGCCAGAACGCCCAAGACCCAGGCCAGCGAGATAAGGGATGGAACCAGAGCATCGGTTGTCAGCGTCAGGACCATCGTGCCGGGCAGGAAGATCTCGGCCTCTTTCATCAGGTTGCGCACGACCAGGGATTGCGTTGTCAGGGCCTGACCGTCTGCCGAAACCACCTTGATCTTCATCAGCCGTTTGCCAAGGGTTTGGCCGTTCCAGATCAGCTCGGACGCGGCGTAGTAGGGGATGCGGATGACGAAGAACAGCATCGCCCCGATGGCCGAAGCCGTGAGGGGTTCGACCAGATCGAAGGAAACCGCCAAAAGAAACAGCGCAACCGCCACGGCCCCCGTGATCAGAATGTCGGTCAGCTGCGCAGCGGTTCGAACCCCCACACCGGCGACGCGGAAATAGAGCGGCACGCCTTCGGGTGGCAGCAATCGGTTCATTGTGGCAATGCTCATGACCGCCTCCGTCCGCCGAGCGAGAACCACACCAGCCAAAGCGCCCCGATGGCCCAGCCGATGGCAATACGAGTGGAGCGGTCCTGTACCAGTTGCCTGCCGAATCCTTCCAAAAGGGCCGCAATCACCAGCATCATCGCCGCGATCAGCGCCAGCTTGACCGCATCATGGCCCGCCGCGCGGAGGGCTCCCGCCCGGGTTTGAGAGCCTGGGAACAGGACAGCCAGACCCAGTTTCAACCCCCCTGCGCCTGCGATGCAGATCGCCGACAGTTCGGTCACGCCGTGGATCGAGAGCCATCCGAACATGTCCCAGCCCAACCCGCGGTCGATATGCAGGGCGTAAAAGACGCCAAGGATCAGTCCGTTGTAAAACAACAGCATGATTGTCGGCGCGCACAAGAACGCGCCGAGGCCAAAGACAAAGATGGCGATCCGGGTGTTGTGGGAAAACAGATAGGTCGCAAAAGCACCAAGGCCCGAGGCGTCTTCTTCCCCATAAATTGCCGCCCGAAGGTAATCGGTGCTTGCGTCAGGCCCGCGCCCTCCGGCCAGGTCCGATGGCATGAAGACGTAGAACCATTCGGGGTTGTCGAAATAGAAGAAATATCCGGCCAGCGCCCCGGCGGCCATGCAAAGAAACCCCAGCAGTGTGACGCGCCATGAGGATCGCATCGCCCGTGGCCCGCCGCTGGTCAGGAACCTGCGGATTGTGCCGCCCAACCGCTGCTGCGGGGCATAAACGCTCAGATAGGCACGGCTGGTCAGCGCTTCGAGATAGTCCAGCAAGCCGCGATCCAGCGAAATCTCGCGAGCGATGGACAGGGACGTGGTGGCCTGCCGATACAGATCGGCCAGATCGCGCGCCTCCTGAAAGCTCATGCGATGCAGGCCCTGACCCTCGGCCTTGTCGACCAGATCGGACAATCTGCGCCAGTCGCCTTCGCGTTCCTGCCGAAACCGGGCCGAGCGGATCAGGTCACGGTCAGACATCAGATCATCTCTCGCGCTTTGATTTCCAGATAGGTCGAGATTAGGCGGGCCGAGACCTCACCTGGCTCCGCATCAATCACAGTGACGCCCAGTTGGTGCAACCGTTCCAGCACAAGGCGGCGTTCGCGCAGCAGTTGCCCGGTTGAAACCGTTTCTGCCACCCCATCCATATCTGATGGGGCCTCATTGACCTGTGCTTCCAAAATCGGGTCGCGCAGCGTGACAAAGACAATCAGATGCCGCTTTGCCAGAACGCTGACATTCTCGACCATCAATTCGGCCGTTGTGGTGTCCACGAAATCCGAGAACACGATGATCAGGCTGCGCTTTGGCGTGCGTCCGTTTAACTCGGTCATGGCCAGCGTATGATTGGTTTCGACGCTTTCATAGCTGAGTTCAGCTGTGCGGCTACGCAGCCGGTTGAACGCGGCGCGCCCCGGTTCGGGGGGCAGGAACATGCGCGGTTTGGCATCATAGGCATAAAGCCCAACCTGATCGCCTCCGATGGCTGCGGCCCAGGCGGTGGCGAGTGCGGCGGTGATGGCGTGATCGATCTTTGGCAATCCCGCGACCTCTTCGCGCATCTGATAGCCGTTATCCAACGCGATGATCACATGATGGTTGCGTTCGGCCCGCACCTCTTTGGCCACGAGCGAGCGATACCGGGCCGAGCGTTTCCAATCGATCGAGCTGGCATCCATTCCGCGCACAAAATCGCGTAACTGGTGAAACTCGGTGCCTTCGCCAATGGCTCGGTTTTCCTTCACGCCAAACAGGCGCGACTGCACCGTTGTCGAAATCTCACCCGACATGACCCGGCGGATGTTTGGGACCACAGGGATCTTCAGACCAAAGGACAGTTTGGGGACGAACTCAAACAGCCTTAGCCGCGAAGGCCATGACAACCACAGGTGAGACAGATCCCAGGTGCCCCTTTGCCCCGCGCGAAACGGGATTTGAACCGAGCCTTTCGACAGGTCAAAACCCGACGGGCCATCCAGCCCTGCAGGCCAGTCCATCTCGCCGAACATCCCCGGCGCGGTGGGGGAGACGGTCAAGTCGATCTGACCTGCCTCGCCCACAAAGACATCCGGCATCGGTTCAACCGTCACCGACCGCCGACGTGGCCAGGACAGCAGCAGATCGACAATCGCCAAACCGCATAGCACAACCCAGGGCAAACCGGCGATGGGCCGGGTTGCATCTCCCAGGACAATCGCCAGCAGCGACAGGCACAGCGCCGCGCAGGCCGCGATCAGTAATATGCGGGATGGCCGGATCAGCGGGGGGCCTCGATCTGGTTGAGGATGTTTTCCAGAACCTGCCGCGGGCCGCGCCCTTCGATCTCGGCCGACGGGGACAGCACGATGCGGTGTTGCAATGCGTGGATGATCAGGGTTTTGACATCATCGGGGATCGCAAAGTCGCGCCCGTTCAGAGCGGCCGTCGCACGGGTTGCCCCGGCAATTGCATCCGCCGCACGCGTCGAGGCGCCAAAGGCGATGTCCGCGCTTTCGCGAGTGGCGCGGACCAGCCGCAGGATATAGGCTAGAATGTCATCATCCAGCACGATCCCGTCGATCAACTGACGCGCCGCCATCATGGTCGGTGCATCCAGCAGGGGTTGCACGGTTTGCGTGGCGCTCAGGAAATCTAGCGGCTCATTCGCATGCTGACGCAGGATCGACAGTTCCACATCTTCCGGCGGGAAGGTCAGGTTGACCTTGAACAGGAACCGGTCAAGCTGCGCTTCGGGCAAGGGGTAGGTGCCTTGCTGCTCAATCGGGTTCTGGGTCGCGACCACGATGAATTCCGACCCCAGAGTGTGGTCGGTGCCGTCAATCGTCACCATCCGCTCGTTCATCGCCTGCAACAGGGCGGCCTGGGTTTTGGGCGGGGCGCGGTTGATTTCGTCCGCCAGCAGGATTTGGCTGAAGACAGGGCCTTTTGTCAGAACGAATTCGCTGGTCTGGAAGTTGTATATCGAGGTGCCCAACACGTCGCCCGGCATCAGGTCGGGGGTAAATTGGATACGTCCGAATTGCAGGTTCAACGCCCCGGCAAAGCTGCGGGCCAGCAGGGTTTTCGCGGTACCCGGAGGGCCTTCGAGCAGCACGTGCCCGCGCGCGAACAAGGCGGTCAGCAGCAGGTCAACAGCCTCTTCTTGGCCTTGCACAACTTTGCCGATCTCGGCGCGCAACGCCTCGGCTCGGGCGAACAATTCTTCAAGCGTCATTGGCAAGGTGCTCCAGTATCAGTTCGAATTGGTCAATGTAGGAAATCGCGTCATCTGCGCCCAAATGCGGGGGCAGGGCGCGTATGGTTTGGATCAACCCGTCCAGCTGGACGGCCAGATCAGGCTTTCTGGCGTGGACGTATTTCAGATACGCCTCCTCAGGTGTGCCGACTGTCATTTGCGTATTGCCAAACAGCGCGGCGGCGCGGGCGCGCAACCGTGTGTCGACATAGTCCGATAGCATCGCGCCATCCTGATCCGTCAGGCGCATAAGCCGTGCGCGTGCCCGATTGGCTGTACGTTTGCCAGTGCCCAGCGTCGGGACAAGGCCCACCACGGGCCCGCTGCGCAAACCGCCACGCCAGATCGAAAGCGCCAGTAAAAGACCCGCCCCGATCCACAAAACCCGAAACGGAGGTTCGAACAGGCGTTTCAAATCATCCCATGTGCGTTCACGGGCGACTACGTTTTCCGGTGCGGTCAGCCAGTTCTGGTCGCTGTAATCGATGATGATCCGCTGACCCCCTGCAATCTGAGGCAAGACCCGCGCCGCAATCCAGGCATTGTCACCCAGGGTCAGGCCGTGATTGTTCAACAGATCCGCGTCTGACAGGATGTAGACTTGTTGCTCGCCCTCAGACCCCGGCAGCGGGCACAGCCCCAGCAGCATCGCACCCGGTTGTCCGACGATGGGATCGCACCCGTTTCCGGCAAAGGTTTGGGCCGCATAGATACGGGCGTTCAACTGTGGGTCTGCGACCAGTTCATAGTCCAAAAACGGTCTGCGTGCGAAGTGCAGGCCTCCGATCTCGGGTCCGACAAGCCCGTGCAGGATCGTTTCAAGATCGGTCCTTTGCGCGATCAGAAAGGGATGTCCGAACCCGGTCAGGCGCATGCCGCTGCGCCATTTCGGCAGAATGATCAGGCTGGGAACCGATTGCGCCTTGTCACGAATGACGTCGATGTCCTGATCGAACTCATCGGGCTGAAACAACAACTCTTCTTTGGTCTTCGCGGCGGTCCGATCTGTATCGAGGCGTGTGTCGTAAAGGGGCTGAACCAGAAGGCCCACGGTGCTGCGATCCAACGGCCAGCCGCCCGTGAAACTCTGGGTGGTGTGCGATTGGCTGTTCAGCCAGCGATCCAGCCCGTCAAACCCGCTGGCCGACTCGCGCAATGCGTATTGGCGGCCCGCCATGACATAGAGGAATATACCGACGCAGATCGCAATCACGACGCCGACGATGATCCAGTCCAAACGGATACGATCTGTCGGTGGGAACCCTGTTGTATCGCTCATGCCTGCACTTCGCGCAGGATGGGCCGGATACGTTTCAGCAGGGTGTCAAAATCGCCCTCGCTGATCGAGCGATGACCAAAGTTCACGCGTTCGCTTTCCAGAACCAGCGCGCGCAGATCAGGGATGTACCACAGGTTCTGCGGCATGCTGCGTAGGGCCTCGCGGTGGGTCCAGCTTCGTTTGAACAGCACCTCATTGGCGGCCAGACAACGACTTAGCGCCAGTTGGGCCAACCCGGTGATGGCCAGATCACGATCCTTAAGCCTGAGCAGCGCGTCCAGATCAGGCATTTCCTCGCCGTTTATCGCCGCCTCGGGGTCGCCATGCCGACCCTTGCGCTTGGCATTGTCCGAGGATCTGCGGAAAGAAACAGATGTTTTACTCGCACTGTTATAGATGAAAAGCGCCAGGAAAATCAGGGCAATCGCAGAGACCAGACCCACGATCCAGCGACTATCTGCAGACAGTTGAACCGGTTGGTTCTCAGCCTGAGGCGTGAAATCCGTGTCCAGTGGCGGCGCGGGTTTGGTGGGATCGAAATACAGCACATCTGTGTCGATCCCGCGGTATCTGACTGCTTTCAGATAGTCCTGCCCCGAGGCGCTAAGGTCCGGTCGGGATAGCGTCGCCTCCTGCGCGTGGGCAGGGGGTAAAGCGCACAGAAAACACGCAGAAAAACAGGCCAAAACAAATCTCATCGCGGTATCGATAGATCACTGGCGAATGGCAGGCAACAACCTAGACGCGTTTGTCAGGATCATCGCCCACAATCTATTGCTATGGGCACATCGACGATGTCAACTCTGGCGAAGCGAGTGGTGCTTTGCAGGCCTATTCGGGTTCCGCCGCATATAGGCCCAACTGATGCCTGCGCTGGTGAAACCGTTCAACACGCTCCACGATTTCATCGCTGGAAACTGAGATCACGAAGGACAACAGCGTTTCCAGAAGTGCGATGGTCGACACCGAGGATGGGAAGAACTGGGGCGTATCTGCGGCCACGACAAACCCGTGTTGTGCGTTCAGGATCACCGGGCTGGCGGCGCTGTCCGAGATGCCGACAACCGTCATCCCCTGCCGCCGGGCCAGCTTGATCGCATCAATCACTTCGGTCCGGTAAGGGTGGCAGGTGATGGCGATCAGCACATCCTGTTCATCCGCCCAGGCCAGATCATCCACCGGGGTCGAACCTGACCGGGGGATGGCGTGAAACTGCTTCATCCCGGTCGAGGCCAGATAGGTGAAGTTGCGCGCGTTTGAGTTGTTCACTCCAACGCCCAGCGTGAAAATTTGGCGACAGTTCCAGATATCTTCGGCTGCCGAGCGCAGACGGTCGACATCAATGCCGGCAAATGTCTCTTCAATATTGCGGATGGCTGCGCCGATCATATCGGCGTAGAGGCCCCCCATCTCACCTGATTTGCCGATTTCCTGTAACCAGCGGGCGCGGTCGGGAAATGAAGCCGAACCTTTGCGGATCGCTTCACGGAAGGGCGCGCGGAAATCTTCGTAGCCTTCGAACCCGACCTGGCGCGCCATGCGAACAAAGGTGTTGGGTTTGACATTGGCCGCCTCGGCAATCTCGCGCACGGTGGATACGCCCACATCCGTGGGGTTTTCCAGCACATACCGTGCGGCCTTTTGGGCTTCGGGCGTTAGTGCGTCCCATTCCTCGGACAGGCGATCCAGAACGATTGATGATACATTTGTGTCATTCATGATTGACGATGGTACAGTTGTGAAATTAGCCTGTCGAGCAGAATCGCAGGCCATGAAACGTGCATCAACCCGTGGCCCAACTACGGAGACTAAAGGATGACCCTGCCTGATACAATGAAGGCCATGGTGACCATGGGACATGGCGGTCTCGAGCAGATGGTTTTGCACGACAACTGGCCGCGCCCCGATCCTGCGCCGGGTGAGGTGTTGATCCGTGTGGCCGCATGCGGGCTGAATAATACGGATGTGAACACACGGTCGGGCTGGTATTCGAAAACCGTGACCGACGCGACAACCGGTGGTGCGTTTGCCGAGGTTGGCGAAGATGATCCCACTTGGGGCGGTGCGCCCATCACTTTTCCCCGCATTCAAGGCGCTGACATTTGTGGTCGTATCGTTGCGGTTGGCGAGGGTGTGGACCCATCGTGCGTCGGACAACGGGTGATCACCGATGGCTGGCTGCGTGACCCGGACGATCCGCAGAACATGGATAAGACGGGCTACTACGGGTCCGAACGGGATGGCGGCTTTGCTGAATACGCGACGACATTGGCGGTGAATGCCGTGCCAGTCACCTCGGACCTTTCGGACGCTGAACTGGCCACATTCTCCTGTTCCTACTCAACTGCCGAAGGGATGCTGACCCGCGCCAATGTGACCCGCGCGGATACGGTTCTGGTACCGGGCGCGTCGGGTGGTGTTGGCGGTGCTTTGGTGCAGCTGGCCAAACGCCGGGGTGCCCGTGTCATCGCCATGGCATCTGAGGCGAAGCATGAAGACGTGGCCAAGCTGGGCCCCGACAGAATACTGCGCCGCGCGCCCGAAAATCTGCGCGCCGCTCTTGGGTCAGAGAAAATCACCGTTGTCGCCGATGTGGTGGGTGGCCCCTATTGGCCGCACCTGATTGACATAATGGAACGCGGTGGGCGGTACACCTGCTCGGGCGCTATCGCCGGGCCGATGGTCGAGTTCGACCTGCGTACATTCTATCTGCGCGATCTGACCTTCACCGGCTCGACCGTGATTGACCCTCAGGTCATGCAGCACCTCGTGAAATACATCGAAGCAGGTGAGATCAAACCCGCCCTCGCCGCGACCTATCCGCTGGAGGAATTGCGAGAGGCACAGGCCGCGTTCATCGCCAAACAACACACCGGCAATATCGTGGTGATCCCATGACACTGGATGATGTGCTCGAAGCCGCTCGGCAGGTACATCAGGCACACCCCGCGCTGTCTGCGTTTAGCACGTGGCCCTCGGACCTGTCCCTTATACAAGCCCAACCCAGTCACATTGCAGCCGCAGACCAAGTGCGGGATTTTGAAATCAAAGGCAGCGAACTGACCCAAAACTTGGTTGCGGCTGTGCGGGGCACCACACATCTGGCGCATTGGAAACAGACCTATACCGAAGAGGAGGTCGGCGCGGATTTCCTGCGACGCTATGGGTATTACGAGCTGTTCGGGCCCACGGGCCATTTCCATTCGACCCAATTGCGCGGCTACATCGCCTATTGGGGGCCGGGGCTGAACTATGACCGGCACAGCCATCAGGCTGAGGAGCTTTATCTAACCTTGGCGGGCGGCGCTGTGTTCAAGACCGACGCGGATGCGGTTTTCGTCGGACCCGATCAAACCCGCATGCATTCCAGTTGGGAAAGCCATGCCATGGTCACAACCGATCAACCGATCCTGACCTTTGTGCTGTGGCGCGGTGCGGGTATGGGTGATCTGCCCAGAATGGATGCGGCATGAAGATCTCGCGCATCCGCATCTATCAAACCGGGCTTCCGTATGTTGGCGGGTCTTACGTATGGGGGGCTGGCAACGCCATCGAAATCGCCACCGCCTCGGTCGTGGTCATCGACACCGATGCCGGGCTACAAGGCTGCGGCGAGTTCACGCCTTGCGGTGAAAACTACATGGTCGCCCATTCCGAAGGCGTGGTTGCGCTGGCGCGGCTGGTTGCTCCGCATCTGCTGGGCGAAGACCCGCGTCAGGTAGCGCGGATCGAGCAGTTGATGGATCATCTGGGGCAGGGGCACGGCTATGCAAAGGCCCCCTTCGACGCGGCCTGCTGGGACATTCTGGGGCAAGCCTGCGATCAGCCGGTCTGGATGCTGCTGGGCGGCAAACTGACTGATGGTGCGCCAATGTACCGGGTTGCGCCGCAGAAGGCGGTGGATGAGACCGTGGCCGAGATGGATCGTTACCGCGATCAGGGATACCGGCAGTTTCAGGTCAAGGTGGGCGGTGACTGGGCCACGGACATTGACCGTATCCGCACCATTGTTCCCTTGCTGAAACAGGGTGAGAAGGCGATGGCCGATGCCAATCAGGGCTGGCGCGTGGACAATGCGGTCCGGGTGGCCCGCGCCACGCGCGATCTGGATTTCATTCTGGAACAGCCCTGCCGCACCTATGAGGAATGCCAGCAGGTGCGCCGCGTTGCCGAACAGCCGATGAAGCTGGATGAATGCGTCACCGGTATCCACATGGCCCAACGGATTGTCGCGGATCGCGGGGCCGAGATCTGCTGTCTGAAAATCTCGAATCTCGGCGGGATCAGCAAGGCGCGGCGGGTCCGGGACTATCTGGTCGACAATCGCATCCCGGTGGTCAGCGAGGATACATGGGGCGGCGAGATCACATCCGCGGTCGTGGCCCATTTCGCCGCCTCAACCCCGCCGGAGTATCTGCAGAACACAACTGACCTTATGAACTATAACACCCGATCCACCGGCGTCGGCGGCCCGATTGCCCGTGACGGCAAGCTATACGCGCCCGACACACCCGGCCTTGGTGTCAAACCGGATTTCGAAAGCCTGGGCGCGCCTGTAGCGGAGTACGCATTATGAAACCACAAGCCGTTGCCACTCAGATGATCGACGATGAACGCGTGCGCGTGACGCGGTTTGACTTTGCGCCGGGTGCAGAAACCGGATGGCATCGCCACGCGATGGATTACCTCATCACGGCGATTACCGATTGCCACATGCGTTTGGACCTGCCGGACGGAACGGTCAACGAGGTGACCGTGCCCGCCGGAACCGCTTATCGCCGGGATGAAGGGGTCGAGCATAATGTCATCAATGCCGGGGATGCCCCGATGTCCTTTGTGGAAGTGGAATTGAAATGAAGATCACCCGACTCTCGGTCTATCACGTTGATCTGCCTTTGGAGCATCCCTACTGGCTGTCCGGTGGGCGGCTGAAGTTCGAAATGCTGGATGCGACGCTGGTGAAGATCGAAACCGATGCTGGCCTGACTGGCTGGGGTGAGGGTACCCCGTGGGGCCATACCTATGTGCCTGCGCACGGGCCGGGCATTCGCGCCGGGATTGAAACGATGGCGCCTTTCATCCTAGGCCTTGATCCGCGCAAAGTTCTGGATGTGGAACGGGCGATGGATCTGGCCTTGCCCGGCCATCTTTACGCCAAAAGCCCGATTGATATGGCCTGCTGGGATATTGCCGGACAGGCGGCGGGTTTGCCGATTGCCGATCTGATGGGCGGTGGGTCCCGAACACCGCGCCCCATTGCCTCGTCCGTTGGGGCGAAGACGGTCGAGGAAACTCGCGAGGTGATCGAACGCTATCGCAGCCGGGGCTATGTGGCCCATTCGGTGAAGATCGGTGGCGATGTGGAACGTGACATCGCCCGTGTCCGCGATGTTGAAAGCATCCGGCGACCGAGCGAGATAGTCCTTTACGACGTCAACCGGGGCTGGACGCGGCAACAGGCCCTGCGTGTGATGAGCGCCTGCGAAGACCTGAACGTGATGTTCGAACAACCCGGTGAAACGCTGGACGATATCGCCGCAATCTCGGGCCAGCACGCCTCACCCGTTTCGGTGGATGAAAGCCTTGTGACCCTGCAGGACGCGGCCCGCATCGCGCGTGAAGGGATCGCCGAGGTCTTCGGGATCAAACTGAACCGCGTCGGCGGTCTGACCAAGGCCGCCCGGATGCGGGATATCGCGCTGACCCACGGGATCGACATGTTCGTGATGGCGACTGGCGGAACGGTTTTGGCCGATACCGAGGCGTTGCATCTGGCCGCGACCATCCCGGATCACAACTGTCACGCCGTCTGGGCCTGTCAGGATATGATTACCCTCGATATTGCTGGCGGTCGCGGCCCCCGCAATATCAACGGCCACTTGCATTTGCCCGAAGCTCCGGGCCTTGGCGTGCACCCCGACGAAGACGCGCTGGGCGATCCGGTCGCGATTTATGAATAGTCGCTTATTTTATTATGATGGAGATCGCGTGACATGTTGAAGATCAACACTCAAGCCGAATGGATCGACCGCGCGAAGGCTGTTTTGCCAGCAGGCGGGTTCGGGAATTTCGATCCGGGCATCATCATTTCGCACGGCGAAGGCAGCCGCGTCTGGGATGAAGATGGCAACGAATATATCGACTATCTAATCGGGTCGGGGCCGATGTTGCTGGGCCACGGTCATCCCGAAGTGATGGAGGCCGTGCTGGAGCAACTGCCCAAAGGCATGACCTTTTTCGCCAACAACGCCAAGGGCATCGAACTGGCTGAAGCCATCATTGAAGCGGTGCCCTGTTGCGAACAGGTCCGCTTTGTCGCGTCGGGTGGTGAGGCGGATATGTACGCGATCCGCTTGGCGCGGGCCTATACCGGGCGCGATAAAATTCTGAAATTCGAAGGCGGCTATCACGGGATGAGCGCTGAAGCGCAGATGAGCCTGGCCCCCAGCCGTCAGGTCAATTTCCCACAGGCCGTCCCTGACAGCGCGGGTATCCCGCAAGGTGTTGCGGACCAGATGCTGATCGCACCGTTCAATGATCTGGATGCGGTTGAGACTTTGCTGATCGAACATGACGACATCGCCGCGATCATGGTCGAACCCTTACAGCGTATCATCCCGCCCATGCCCGGCTATCTGCAGGGCCTGCGTAATCTGTGTGACAAATATAATGTCCTGTTGATCTTCGACGAAATCGTCACGGGTTTCCGTCTCGCCTATGGTGGGGCGCAGGAGCGGTATGGCGTGACACCCGACATCTGTACGATGGGCAAGATCACCGGTGGTGGCTTCCCGCTGGCCACGCTGGGCGCAAATGCCGATATCATGAAGCATTTCGACAAATCGCAAGTGGGTGAGGGCGGATGGCTGATGCAGCTTGGCACCTTGTCAGGCAATCCCGTTGCCTCAGTCGCCGGGCTGAAAACGATGGAGATTCTGCGCCGCGATGGCACCTATGATCGCCTGCGCGACATTGGTGCGCGCCTGCAAAACATGCTCACCGATACATTGAATGAGGCCGGGATCGCGCACCGGATTTGCGGCGACGTGACCCTGTTTGATATCTACTTTACCAAAAATGACTGCCGGGACTATCGCAGCGCCAAGCATGACGATCCTAAGCGCAATGTCCTGTTCAACGACGTGTTGCGCGCACATGGCATATTCAAATCGCCAGGTAAGCTCTACCCGTCTTTGGCGATCACCGAGGCTGATCTGGAGCAGACACACCACGCGATTCAGCAAGCTGTCAGCGCTATAAGCTGAAGATGCGCCTTGATCCAAAAAAGGCGGGCCGCTGTTGACCCCCAACAGCGACCCTGAACCTTTTGAATGTCGGGGTCAATCTCGCCCCCTCGAACACTGATTACAACACTAACAACTTGAAACTTTTCGATACTTTCGAGACTGTCCCGATTTCCAACCGGTATGAACACACTATCAGCTTAATTCGGGCTCTGCGCTGTGAAAAAGTTCACATTGGTTAAAATTTTTAGATTTTTTTCCATTCAAAGAATCCGGGGCCCGCATTTTTAAGCAGGATATCAGCCACAGCACGGCCCATTTCAGCCCCGTCTTCGATGGCTCCGGTGGTGTCTTCGGCAATCGCTTCGGACCCGTCGGGGCGCAGAACCTCGCCGCGCAGTCGCAGCTGGCCTGCATCGATCTCTGCCAGACCGGCGATCGGGGTCTCGCACGAGCCGTCCAGCGCCGCCAGCAACGAACGTTCGGCCGCCAGTCGTGTGCTGGTCTGCGCATGGTGAATGGCTTCAAGCATCTCGGCGGCGCGATTGTCATCAACACGGCGTTCGATTCCGATGGCACCTTGCGCGATGGCAGGCAGCATCTCGTCAGGTGAAATCGGGTTGGCCGGCATATCGCTCATGTCGAGACGCCGAATGCCCGCCATGGCCAGGAATGTGCATTCTGCCACGCCATCTGCCAGTTTCTTCAGACGGGTTTGAAGGTTGCCCCGGAACTCGACAACATTCAGATCGGGGCGACGATTGAGCAGTTGCGCCTTGCGTCGCAGAGAGGACGTGCCAACCACAGCGCCCTGGGGCAGGTCGTGGATGGCCTGAAACTGCGGAGAGATGAAAGCATCCCGCACATCTTCGCGCGGTAGGAACGTATCCAGCACCAGACCTACGGGCTGTGCAACCGGCATGTCTTTGGTCGAATGTACCGCGATGTCGATGTCACCGCGCAGCATGGCCTCTTCGATCTCTTTGGTGAACAGGCCCTTGTTGCCGATCTCTTTCAGCGGCCGGTCCGCATCGATCATGGCGCGGTTGTCGCCGGTGGTTTTGATCACCACGATGTCAAACGCGTCCTCAGATAGATCGAACGCGCCAGACAGGCGCTTTCGGGTTTCATAGGCTTGCGCCAAAGCCAGGGGCGAGCCTCGGGTGCCGATCTTCAGCGGCGATGCGGGGGTGGGCAGGGTCAATGTCATGGGCACAGCTTTAGTCGCGTCACATTGCCCTGACAATGGGGGCTGCGCTTGACAAATTGCCGCCAAAGGATGACCCCGTGAACCAAATTGCAAATATTGGGGGCAAAGATGGCCGAGACGAAAAAGCTGTTGCGGGCGCTGGCGGGTGAAGTGCAGGATGTACCGCCGATCTGGATGATGCGTCAGGCTGGCCGGTATTTGCCCGAATATCGCGCGACGCGAGCGCAGGCTGGGGACTTCCTGTCGCTCTGCTATAATCCGGAACTGGCCGCAGAAGTCACGTTGCAGCCGATCCGCCGATACGGGTTCGATGCGGCGATCCTGTTTGCAGATATCCTGTTGGTGCCACAGGCGCTGGGGGCGGATTTGTGGTTCGTGACCGGTGAAGGCCCGCGCCTGTCGACGATCACGCAGCAATCGGATTTCGATGTTCTGAAGCCGGTTGAGGACATTCATGAGACGTTGTCTCCGGTCTATGAAACCGTGCGGATTCTGTCGCGCGAGTTGCCATCCGAGACCACATTGATCGGCTTTGCGGGCGCCCCCTGGACGGTGGCGACCTATATGATTGCCGGGCGTGGCACCCCGGATCAGGGGCCTGCGCATGCGCTGCGCGAGGGGAACACTGCGCTGTTTGAAGCTTTGCTGGACCGGATCACGCTTGCAACCATCGAATACCTTTCGGCCCAGATTGAGGCGGGTGCTGAAGTGGTCAAGATTTTCGACAGCTGGGCCGGATCTTTGAAGGGTGAAGCATTCCGGAAATACGCGGTCGAGCCGTGCAGGGTGATTACCCAAGCCATCAAGGCACGCCATCCCGATATCCCGGTCATTGGTTTTCCGCGAGAAGCTGGCGATGGCTATGTCGGCTTTGCAAGGGAAACCGGCGTGGATTGCGTTGCTTTGGACAACTCGGTTGCACCCGATTGGGCGGCGAAACATGTGCAGGTGGATGGCTGTGTTCAGGGCAATCTTGCGTCCTCGCACATGGTCACGGGTGGGCAGGCGCTGGTCGATGAAACCCGGAGCATTGTCGAGGCGTTTTCGAAAGGCCCCCATATCTTCAATCTGGGGCACGGAATCACACCGGATGCAGACCCTGAGAATGTGCAGTTGATGATCGATACGGTGCGTGGGCGGTAAGGGGAAAGGGGGCCAGCCCCCTTCTTGGCCTGCGGCCAATTCATCCCCCGGGATACTTTTAGCCAGATGAAGGATTGGATCGGTGTAAGCGGTCGAGTTCGGCTTTGATCTCGGCGCTGTGTTCGCCTCGGGTCGGGCTGGGCTGTGGGGTCCAGCGGTGGTTTGAGAAGCGGGGCGCGGCCGCGGCCTGAAGGGTGCCGTCGATCAACTGCCATGTTTGACGGGTTTCATTCATGGGATGGGTAAGGGCTTCATCCGGGCTGAGAACCGGAGCGACACAGGCGTCAGAGCCTTGAAACAAGGCAGTCCAGTGATCTTGCGGGTGTTTGCAGAAAAGCCGGGCCAGGTGGCGGGTCTGGTCGGGCCAGAATGTCGGGTTGTACTGGGATTCGAAGGTGGCGTCGTCAGACAGCCCCAAGATTTTCAGGAACTCGGCATAGAATTTGGGTTCGAGACATTGAACGGTGATGTAACGCCCATCCGAGCAGGTGTAGGTGCGGCTCCAATGGGGGCCGTCCAGCAGGCTTTGGCCCCGTGCCTGTTGCAGGTTGCCGGTTTGGCGCATGGTCATGAGCAGGTTCATCATATGGGCCGAGCCGTCATAGATCGCCGCGTCAACGACAGTGCCTTGTCCTGTGTTTTGGGCGTTGATGATCCCTGCGAGCAGCCCTGCGACCAGATACATCGCGCCGCCGCCGATATCACCCACCAGTGTGGCCGGGGATTGTGGAACTGCATCGGGAGGTGACGCGTACCAAAGCGCACCCGAAAGAGCGATATAGTTCAGATCATGGCCCGCAGTTTGGGCCAAGGGGCTGCCCTGGCCCCAACCCGTCATGCGCCCATAGACCAGTTTTGGATTGCGTTGCAGGCATTCATTTGGCCCGAGGCCCAGCTTTTCCATCACGCCGGGACGGAAGCCTTCTATCAGGGTGTCGGCCGTGTCGATCAACTGTTTTGCGGTTTCCAGATCGTCTGCGTCTTTCAGATCCAGCGCAATGGATCGTTTGCCGCGATCCAAGACCGCGCGATCTGGCATTCCGGGCGGTGGCGTGCCTGTTTTGCGATGGATGGTGATCACATCTGCGCCCAGATCAGCCAGCAGCATGGCGGCAAAGGGTGCCGGGCCAAGCCCTTCGATTTCTATGATACGTACCCCGTTCAGCATGTGACCTTCTCCTGTCTTGAGAGAAGTTTCCGGTGGATTGGCGGGATTGCAAGGGGGGATTACAGGGGCGGCGATTGATCTTTCCGCAAAAATGCGGAGAACACTGTGCGGAACTGACCTGTCGCATGCTGGCAAGGCGCGATATGGTTCGGACAATAAACGAGGGCCAGCCATGACTGCGATTTTGTCCATCAAGGAGTTGCGTAAATCCTATGCTGACGGGTTTGAGGCGCTGAAAGGCGTGTCGCTGGACATTCAAGAAGGTGAGATTCTGGCGCTGCTTGGGCCGAACGGGGCGGGCAAGACCACCCTGATCTCGACCGTCTGTGGGATTACCACGCCAAGTTCGGGGTCAGTCACGGTTGGCGGCCACGACATTCAGGCCGAGTTTCGAGCTGCCCGCAGGATGATCGGATTGGTGCCTCAGGAGATCGCGCTGGAGCCGTTTGAGAAAGTCTACAACACTGTCCGGTTTTCGCGCGGTCTTTTCGGGTATGGGCGCGACGACAGCCGGATTGAAGAGATCTTGCGAAAGCTGTCTCTGTGGGACAAGCGCTGGAACGCAATCAAGGAACTTTCTGGCGGGATGAAGCGGCGGGTGCTGATTGCCAAGGCACTGGCGCATGAGCCCCGTATTCTGTTTTTGGATGAGCCCACCGCCGGGGTCGATGTCGAACTGCGCAAGGACATGTGGGAGATTGTGGCCGAGTTGAAACAGGCCGGTGTCACCATCATTCTGACGACGCACTACATCGAAGAGGCCGAGGCGATTGCGGATCGGGTCGGGGTGATTGACAAGGGTGAGTTGCTGCTGGTGCAGGACAAGGGCACCCTGATGGCGCAGATGGGTAAAAAGCAGATCGATGTGATGCTGGCGGCTCCGATATCAGAGATACCGGATAGTCTGGCTGCGCATAATCTGGCCTTGAACGGCAATGGCGATGCGTTGGTTTATACCTATGATACCAATGCCGATCGGACCGGGATCACCACTCTGTTGAATGATGTGGCGCAGGCCGGATTGGTTTTGCGGGATGTTCAGACCCGGCAATCCAGTCTGGAAGAGATATTCGTCAACCTGGTATCGGGAGAGCCCGCATGAACTGGTCTGCTGTCGCCGCGATCTACCGATTTGAAATGACCCGGTTCTTTCGGACATTGGCGCAAAGTTTTCTGTCGCCTGTACTGTCCACCTCGCTGTATTTCGTGGTCTTTGGCACCGCCATCGGCAGCCGCATTCAAGAGGTCGAGGGGGTGTCTTATGGTGCCTTCATCGTGCCTGGGCTGATCATGTTGTCGATTGTGACGCTGTCGATTTCGAACGCGTCCTTCGGCATCTATTTCCCCAAGTTTCTGGGTACAATTTACGAGCTGCTCTCGGCCCCGGTGAACTTTATCGAGATCGTCATCGGTTATGTGGGGGCTGCAGCGACCAAGGCCTTGTTTGTTGGTCTGGTGATCCTGATCACGGCGACGTTCTTCGTAGATATCCGAATAGAACACCCATTTGCTATGGCGGCGTTTCTGATCCTGTCCTGCCTCAGCTTTTCACTGCTGGGTTTCATTATCGGAATCTGGGCCAGCAACTTTGAACAGATGTCTCTGGTGCCACAGCTTGTGGTGACGCCGCTGATCTTTCTGGGCGGCACTTTCTATTCTGTTTCGATGCTGCCGCCTCTGTGGCAGACGATCACCTTGTTCAATCCGGTCGTCTATCTGATCTCGGGTTTCAGGTGGTCGTTTTACGGGCTGGCAGACGTGCCGATTGTTTTCAGCCTTTTGGCCATCGTTGCGTTTACCCTGATCTGCCTGGCCGTGATCGGATGGATCTTCAAAACCGGATGGCGTATCCGCAGCTAGGCGTTGCATTTTTGCCCATCGACTGTGCGAATTTGGTTCACGTCGCGGTTAACGCCGGATGAGTCCCTTGTTTACAGGTTGGGGGCACTCTACATCGGCACCCATGAAGCTCAGCCTGCCCTTTGTCAAAAAGCAACCCGTCGTCGCCGTTGTGCGCCTGTCCGGAGCTATTGGAATGGCCGGGCGCGGAGCATTGAATGATACCTCGCTCGCGCCGGTTCTGGAAAAGGCGTTTCGCAAGGGAAAGCCGGTTGCCGTTGCGCTGGAAATCAACTCTCCAGGCGGCTCGCCGGTGCAAAGTTCGCTGATCGGGTCACGTATTCGGCGACTGTCTGATGAGCTCGACATCCCGGTGATTGCCTTTGTCGAGGACGTCGCGGCCTCGGGCGGCTATTGGCTGGCAGCGGCGGCTGACGAAATCTGGGCCGATGAAAGCTCGGTTCTGGGGTCGATCGGAGTGATTTCGGCCGGATTTGGAGCGCATGAGTTTTTGGCAAAGCAGGGGTTCGAGCGGCGCGTGCATACGGCCGGCAAGTCGAAATCAATGCTCGACCCGTTCCGGCCTGAAAAGAAGGAAGACGTCAAGCGTCTGCAGGGCCTTTTGGGCGACATCCATGAAAACTTCATTGCGCATGTCAAAGCCCGCCGTGGGGACAAGCTGGACGAAAGTGCCGATCTTTTCACCGGCGAAGTCTGGCTTGGAAAACGTGCGCAGGAGTTGGGGTTGATCGAAGGCATCGCCCATCTCAAACCCAAGATGCAAGAACGGTTCGGCGAGAAGGTTAAGTTTCGGCGCTACGGCGTGCGTAAACCGATTTGGTCGCGCTTCGGGGCGTCGCTGGCGCAAGACGCCATTGCCGGGCTAGAGGAGCGGGCGGCCTACGCGCGTTTCGGTCTGTGACGTGATCATCAAAATTGTCACTTTGTTTCTGGTTGCCATGGGTGTTTTGGCGATGTTCGGCAAGCTGCGGTTTCCTGGGCAAAAACGTTTGAGCTCGGCCAAATGTCCGCGTTGTGGCAGATTCCAGATCGGCAAAGGGCCTTGTGCCTGTGAAAAAGGAGGCCGGACATGACGGTATGGCTGCTCTCCGGCCTGGGTTTGGTGATCCTGCTGTTGGCAGGCGATGCGCTGGTACGTGGCGCAGTGAACCTGAGCCTACGATTGGGGGTACCTGCCCTGATCGTCAGCCTGACCATCGTGGCTTTTGGCACCTCGGCGCCTGAATTGTTGATCGCCATCAGCGCGATTGACGAAGGTGCGCCTGGTCTTGCGCTGGGCAATGTCGTTGGGTCCAATACGGCCAACATCCTGTTGGTACTGGGTGTGCCCGCATTGCTGGCAACCCTGCACACAAGCGAATGCGACAGCCGCAAAAGCTATGTCTTCATGTTGCTGGCCAGTGTTCTGTTCATTGGCCTGGCCTTTTGCGGTGTCTTCAACCTGTTCAGTGGGGCGATCCTTTTGGCCGCACTTGGGCTGGTGCTGTGGAACGCGTTTCGGGATGCAAAGGCACATCGCAAAGCCTGTGCGGCTGATGTTGAGTTGGATGGGCTGGAAGAGGCCGATCCGGATATGCCGTATTGGAAGATTTCGATCTATCTGATCCTGGGTCTGATTGGTCTGCCGATGGGCGCGCATTTGCTGGTGGACAACGCCACGATCATCGCGCGCATGTATGGAATCAGCGAAACCGTGATCGGCCTCACGCTGGTCGCGATTGGGACGTCTCTGCCCGAGTTGGCAACAACAGTCATGGCGGCATTGCGGCGGCAGGCAGATGTGGCGCTGGGCAATGTGATCGGGTCGAACATGTTCAACCTGCTGGCCATTGTTGGCATTGCCACTTGGTTCGGTAACATCCCCGTCGACCCGGAATTCCTGCGCTTTGACCTGTGGGTGATGTTGGGCGCCTCGCTGCTGCTGGCCCCGTTTGTGTTTTTCAAACAGGATATCTCGCGCATCTGGGGTTTGGTCTTGACGTTTCTTTATGCGCTTTATCTGACCACATTACTGGTGTGACCTGACAAAGAGAGGTAGCCCATGTCCCGAGCCTTAGTGACCGGAGCCGGAATCCGTTTGGGACGGGCCATGGCGCTGTATCTGGCCGGGCGCGGGTATGATGTGGCGGTGCATTATGCAAGTTCGCAACGGCCCGCGTCAGAGACGGTTGCACAGATCGAAACCCTGGGTCGCAAGGCAGCCGCGCTGCAGGCGGATCTGTTGGACGAGGCGCAAGTTGCTGCACTGCTGCCGCGCGCGGCAGAGGCGCTGGGCGGGCCGATCACCTGCTTGGTGAACAACGCCTCGATCTTTGAATACGACAACATCAAAACCGCCACGCGTCAAAGCTGGGACCGGCATCTCGACAGCAATCTGCGTGCGCCGTTTGTGTTGACACAGGCGATGGCGGATCAAGGGTTGCAGCCCGAAACCGATGCACTGGGTGAGCCGGTGGCAACCGGGCTGATCGTCAATATGGTGGACATGCGGGTGCGCAAACTGACGCCCGAGTTCATGACCTACACCATTGCCAAAATGGGTCTTTGGGCGCTGACCCGGACGTCGGCACAGGCGCTGACACCCGCGATCCGCGTCAATGCAATCGGGCCCGGCCCGACCCTGCAAGGCCATCGACAGTCTGAGGAGCACTTTCAGACCCAACGCGCGAACACAGTGCTGGAACGCGGGGCGAATCCTGCCGATATCACGGCGGCTTTGGGCTATTTTCTGGATGCTCATGCGGTCACCGGGCAGCTTCTATGCGTGGATGGGGGGCAGCATTTGGGGTGGCAAACGCCAGATGTTCTGGGTGTAGAATAGGTAAATCTGCTGCAAGTTTTGCACCGCTCGCTTTTCTGTTACCTGCGCGTTACAAAAATGTCTTTTTTTTCATATACTTGCCAGAAGTGCAAAAAAATATATATAAAAAACAATTTGTTAGATCGGTGCCTATTTTTTGTGCAAATCGGTGAACTGGTAATGAAACAAGGAAGATTCCCGACCGATCGAAACTTATCTGCACACTTATCCACAGAATCCGTGGATTTGTTTTCTCTTGAATTGAGCGTCGCAAGATTGCAGCCAATGCCAGAGAATCATATCTCAGAGCTATGACTGGCCCAAGCGAATCAATCCCGGACACTCAACCCACAGGCTATGCCTGTATTCAGCGCTATGCGAAGACACTGGACAGTTCGCCGGGCGTGTATCGGATGCTGGATGCGGATAGTCGGGTTCTATACGTGGGCAAAGCGCGGAACCTGAAGGCTCGGGTATCGAACTATACCCGCCCGGGACATTCGGGCCGGATTGAGAAAATGATCGCCGCGACCGCATCGATGATGTTTCTGACCACGCGGACCGAGACCGAGGCGCTGCTGCTGGAGCAGAACCTGATCAAGCAGCTCAAACCCAAGTACAACGTGCTGCTGCGGGACGATAAGAGTTTCCCGAATATTCTGGTCGCCAAGGATCATGCCTTTCCGCAGATCAAAAAGCATCGCGGGGCGAAGAAGGAAAAAGGGGCCTATTTCGGTCCTTTCGCCAGCGCCGGTGCCGTGAACCGAACTTTGAACCAACTGCAAAAAGCGTTCCTGCTGCGCAATTGCTCGGATTCCATGTTCGACAGCCGCACGCGACCCTGTCTACTCTATCAGATCAAACGCTGTTCAGCGCCCTGTGTGGGGCTGATTTCCGAAGGCGACTACGCCGAAAGCGTTAAAGATGCAGAACGGTTTCTGTCGGGGCGGTCCACCAAGGTGCAGGAAGATCTGGCCGACCAGATGATGGCCGCGTCTGAGGCGATGGAGTTCGAGCGCGCCGCCGGATTGCGTGATCGTATCCGTGCGCTGACACAGGTGCAGACCAGCCAGGGTATCAACCCGCGCGGTGTGACCGAGGCGGACGTGATTGGCCTCTATATGGACAGCGGGCAGGCCTGTGTTCAGGTGTTCTTCATCCGCGCCAACCAGAACTGGGGGAACAAGGATTTTTATCCTCGGGTTGGGGCCGATGTGTCCCCGGCTGAGGTGATGGAGGCCTTCCTGGGCCAGTTCTACGACAACAAGGAACCGCCGCGCCAGTTGATCCTGTCGGATGGGATCGAAAACGCTGACCTGATGCAGGAGGCGCTGACTGAAAAGGCCGGGCGCAAGGTTGAAATCCTTGTCCCGCAGCGCGGTGAGAAACAGGAACTGGTCGCAGGTGCCTTGCGCAACGCACGCGAGTCGCTGGCCCGCCGCATGTCCGAAAGTGCGACGCAGGCTAAGCTGCTGCGTGGCGTGGCCGAGGCATTTGATCTCGACGCGCCTCCGGCTCGGATCGAGGTCTACGATAACTCTCATATCCAAGGCACCAACGCTGTCGGCGGTATGATCGTGGCTGGCCCTGAAGGCTATATGAAAAACGCCTATCGCAAGTTCAACATACGCGGCGATGACCTGACACCCGGTGATGACTTCGGCATGATGAAAGAGGTTCTGACCCGTCGCTTTACGCGCCTGCAAAAGGAAGATCCTGACCGCGACAAGGGCATGTGGCCGGACCTGTTGCTGATCGACGGTGGGGCCGGGCAGGTGAGCGCGGTGCATGAGATCATGGCGCAGTACGGGGTCGAAGACATCCCGATGGTTGGTGTCGCCAAGGGTGTCGACCGCGATCACGGCAAAGAGGAATTCTACTGTATTGGTCAGCGCCCCTTTGCCCTGAAACGCAACGACCCCGTGTTGTATTTCATTCAACGACTAAGGGATGAGGCGCACCGCTTTGCCATCGGCACCCATCGCGCGAAACGTGCCAAGGCTGTGGGCGCAACGCCATTGGATGAAATCCCAGGCGTGGGGGCCGCGCGCAAACGCGCCTTGTTGGCGCATTTCGGCAGCGCCAAGGCGGTCAGCCGCGCCAATCTGGCAGATCTAAAAGCGGTCGAGGGGATCTCAGCGGGACTGGCGCAAAAGGTCTATGATTTCTTCCACGACAAGGGTTAAACCCGCCGCCCGCGCCATAGGATGTACAGCCCTGATGCCACGATCAGCGCGCTGCCGATCCACATGGTCTGATCCAGATGCTCGCCGAAGAAGACCACGCCCAACGCAACCCCGAACAGTAGGCGCGAGTAGCGGAAAGGGGTCACGGCCGAAACCTCTCCGGTCCGCATGGCCTTCATCAGTGATGCGTAGGCAATGGTTCCAAGGACCACGGCGCCGGCCATATGCAGGCCTGTATCGAGGGGTAGCGATACAATGGCTGCTTGTTCCCAAAAGCTATAGGCGAGCCCGGCGATGGTCACGCAAACGAAGCCATAAAACCCCAGAACCTCGGTGCCCAAACTGGCCGGTGCCGCACGACTGGCCAGATCACGCCCTGCAAACCCCAGCATCCCGAACACGGCAAGCAAAGACAGGACGCTAAAGCTGTCGCCTGTTGGTTGGATGATGATCACGACGCCGATCAGACCCACAAGAATGGCGCTCCACCGTCGCCATCCAACGGTTTCGCCAAACAGCAGCGCCGCACAGGCGACAACCACCAGCGGCGTGGCTTGCAGGATCACAGTGGCCGAGGATAGCGGAGTCAATGTGAAGGCCAGAATGTAGAACAGGCGCCCCAGAATCTCGAACACTGCACGGATTTTCATTGCGGGCGACAAGACGTCTGGCTGCCATAGCCGTGTGCCACGCGCCTTGGCGACACTGGCAAAGATCAGAGACCCACCCAGCCCGAACAGGACGAGTGTTTGCCAGATGGGCAAGGCCAGGGCGGTGGCTTTCAGCAGTGCATCTTCAAGCGCGAAACACACCATCGCGCCGATCATCCAGGCGCTGCCGATCAGGTTGGCGCGCGCGTCCGTTTCGATATGTGGGGTCATGATGTGCCTTTGGCGAATTTATTCGCAATCTGACGTCATTCCCGTCCGGGGCCAAGGGTGAATAAAGGCGCATTCGGTCGGCTGTGCCACTTTGACCAAGCCTCTGGGATTGGTGCGGTTTTTTAACCCTTTGTCTTTTCTGTCCTGACCCGGCGATGTAGTGTCTGCCCATGAAGTGGAACCTGCCGAATATTCTGACCCTGTTGCGCCTGCTGGCTGCCCCCGGTCTGGCCGTAATGTTTTTGTATTTCACCCGCCCCTATGCGGATTGGTTTGCGCTGATCCTGTTCCTGTCGGCAGCGATCACCGACTGGTTCGATGGCTATCTGGCCCGCGCGTGGAAGCAGGAGACCAAGATCGGGGCCATGCTGGACCCGATTGCAGATAAGGCCATGGTGGTTGTCGCGCTGATGATCCTTGTCGGTTATTCGACCGAGCATTGGACCCCCTGGTTGGTCCTGCCCGCCACCGTGATCCTGTTTCGCGAGGTCTTCGTCTCGGGCTTGCGCGAGTATCTGGGCGATGTCGCAGGAACGCTCAAAGTCACCAAGCTCGCCAAGTGGAAGACCACCGCGCAAATGGTGGCGATCGCAATCCTGTTTTCGCAGGGCATCTTCGAGCACTATTTTGTGATGGCCACGTTTGGCATGGACCCGACCACCATTGATCAGGTTCTCTCCCGCCAGATCGAAGATGTGAACAACATAGGTTGGACGCTTGAGGGTATGTACTGGTCAGGTCAGATCGGCCTGTGGCTGCTATGGATCGCGGCGGCCCTCACATTGATCACCGGTTATGACTACCTACGTAAAGCCATGCCTCATCTGAAGGAGAGCTAAGCGATGAACGTGCTGTATTTCGCCTGGGTGCGCGAGCGGATCGGCTTGCCGAAAGAAACCGTCGAGACGGATGCCGCGACCGTGTCGGAACTGGTTTCAGAACTCAGCGCGCGCGAGGATCGCTATGCCGCTGCATTTGCTGATATCTCGGCCCTGCGCGTGGCGCTGGATCAGGAGCTTTCGGATTTCGACGCACCCTTGGACGGCGTGCGCGAAGTGGCGTTTTTTCCACCCATGACCGGCGGCTGACATGCGTATCGCCGTTCAGGAAGAGCCGTTTGATCTGGGGGCCGAGGCCAATGCCTTCGCCGCCGGAGACGACGCCAATGGCGCCATTGTGACCTTTACAGGCGTCGTGCGCGATCTGGCCTCGGGCGATCTGGATGTGATGGAGATTGAACACTATCCCGGCATGACAGAACGCGCTCTGACCCAGATCGCCCAAGAGGCTCAGGCGCGGTGGTCATTGGGTGATGTGCTCGTGATTCATCGCTATGGACGGCTCTCCCCAGGGGACCGCATCATGATGGTCGCCACAGCAGCGCGACACCGCAAGGATGCGTTTGAGGCAGCCGAGTACCTTATGGACTATCTCAAGTCCCGCGCGCCGTTCTGGAAAAAAGAGATCACTAAGTCCGGTGCCGAATGGGTTGCCGCCAAGGATGAGGATGAGGACGCGCTGACACGGTGGTGAGTATCTGGCTCACATAATACCCCATCGATTTCAATCCATGAGCTGTGTAAGCTCGTCACCGGGCATTGCATCGGCAGAATAATAGAATGTTCCCTTGGATTTCACTTCATCTGCCGCGCGCTTCAGCGCGCCGAACGCCGCTCGGGCGAAGGAACCACCAACACTTATACGCCGCACTCCTGCACCTGAAAGCTCCGAGACGGAATATAGTGGCCCACTCAATCCCATCACCACGTTCACGGGTTTGTCGACCTCACAACACACGGTTCTGATTGCATCCAGGTTGGGTAGACCAGGTGCGTAGAGTACATCTGCACCGGCTTCGGAAAACAGTTGTAGTCGTCGAATTGTGTCCTTTAGATCCGGGCGACCCCAAAGATAGTTCTCGGCCCGTGCCGTCAACAGGAAAGGCAGGCTAGACGACGCCTCGGCTGCAGCCTGAATACGATCCACGGCTTCGTTTAGGTCGTAGATTGGAGCGTCGGGATCACCCGTCACGTCTTCTATTGAGCCACCGATCAGACCGATCCGGGTCGCCATCCTTACAGTCTGTGCGCAGATTTCGGGAGAGTGACCAAAACCGCTTTCAAGATCAGCGGATACAGGTAGGTCGACAGCAGCGGCAATGTCAGAAGCGTTGCTCAACAATTCTTCGCGGGTCAGCGTCGCGTGAGAGTCCCGTTTTCCGTTCGAAAACGCATAACCCGCGCTCGTGGTTGCAAGTGCCTCAAAACCCAAGCTGGCCAGTAGCTTGGCCGAACCTGCATCCCAGGCATTGGGGATTACAAAAGCGTCAGGCCCAAGGTGCAGGTCTTTGAAGCGTTCAAACTGTTTTTGCTGATTTGACATGGCCGCCCTTACATTCGCAGCAATTTCTTAAGGCAAGGGGATATCACAACAGAAGTGTATCGCCTCCAGTACCTCGGGGATGATGGTCTCTCTAGTCCGCGTTGTTGATCCGTCCACGCAACTCCTCAGCCTCTTGCCTTGCCGCGCGCAGGCCGTCCATGGCGGCGGCCAGTTCGGCCTCGGTCTGGGTCAGCTGGTTTGTCAGTTCGGCCTCGCGCTGTTGCAGGTAGGTGATTGCCTGATCGCGGGTTTCTTCGGCTTCGTGCAGTTCCTGGCTCATGCGGTCCAGATCGGCCACGTCGCTTTGGCGGACGCGCGACAGGCGATGCGCCAGCCAGTTGGCGAACCAGCCCATGCAGAAGGCCGCGAACAGGATGATGGCTGTGGCGATGATGAATTCGATTCTGTTCAACTTACTGGTCCTCTGCATCCGCATCGGTTTCCGATGCGGTCGTGTCGGTCTGTTCTGCGGCGCCTGTCTCGGATTCAAGCGCTTCGAGCCCTGTCTCGGTGTTCTCGGTGGGCGCGGGGCGGATCAGACGAAACTCGATCCGGCGGTTTTCCTCACGGCCCTCTTCGCTGTCATTGTCGGCGATGGGCTGCGTTTCACCATAGCCAACGGCTGTGTAGCTTGAGGTTGGGATTCGCCGTCCGCGCAACTCGTTCAGGATGGATTGCGCACGCGCCTGGCTCAGTTGCTGGTTCATCTCTTCACGGCCTTGACTGTCGGTGTGGCCCTGAATCTCCATCCGGATTGGGCCACAGTCGCGCAGGATGTCGGCGATTTGATTAACTGTATCGCGCGAGTCGCTCGCGATGGTGGCAGAGCCGGGTTCGAACGCGATTTTGCTGGCGGACTGTATCTGGGCGATCTGTTCTTCGCATTGCTCGGGGTCGGGCAGGGCGTTCTCGGGCTCGGGCGGCTCCACATAGGTGATCGACAGGCTGAACTCTTGCGCGTCGCCTAGTTTCTCGGACAACAGGCGCGCGATCCGGGCCTTTGCCTCTTCGTCATGGCTGGTACCATGCAGGTCGACCGTCTCAGTCGTGACCGTCAGCGCGCCATTGTGAAGCTGGGACAGTGCCTCAAGCCCGGCTAGAACGCGCACGGGCCAATCCCCCGGAAGATCGGGGACAATTCGGGTCGCCGTGTACACATGCTCCGAACCGAAAGTTGCGCGGGCATAGCTATCGACCATGTCGCGCAGTGTTTCATCGCCGACCCGGCCGCGCAATTGCACAAGCCCTTCGGGGCTGCGGGTGGCTGAGAATTCGGTGGGTTCGTTTGCTCCGTCTGCCTCTGGTTCCGGCAAAATGGCGTGCAGGGCGAAGACCTCGGGCAGGGCATTTTCCAACTCGCCCACCACACGGTCAAACACGTTCGGATTTGTGCCTTGCGCGGCGATCAGGGTCATATCTGCGTCCGATATGGTCAATGACCCCTGACCGATTTCTGCCAGGGCCTTGATCCCCAGCGAAGCCGCCTCGGGCCAGCGTGGCGTAGGGACGCCCAGCCCAATGGTGCAGCTGAAAGGGGCGGTTAAACCCGCGGACTGAGCCGCTGCCATGATCTGGTTGCGGGCTTTTTCATCTTGGGCCGAGCACGCATCGAACTGCCCGCCATCAGCCCCCATGAGATAGCGCAGCGTGAAGGGTGTGATCACCGGGCGCGGGGCCGAGATCGACAGACCGATCCGCAAGCTGGGCGGGGCAGCGCGGGTCAGCGCCTGCTCCAGCCTTTCTTTCTCGGCCTGACTGTCGGCAATCGCAGTCACCCGGACCAGCCCCGGGCTGGCCGATATTTTGGCGCGGGGCAGTCGTGACAAGGCGTTGATGGCATAGGTAATGGCATCGTCCCAGCCATCTGGCTTGGGATAGTCCGCGGTTTCCATCAGATCCGACACTGCCACGGTCGGGTCCAGGTCGTTTAACCTCTCGACAAGTTCCTCCCGATCCTCACTGGCCGGGATCAGGCCAATGATCGAGATACCGCTGTCATTGCGCAGAATCTCAGTCGAAAAGCGGGGCGCAGCCAGCGCGCTTGTCAGGGTAACATCCATCTCGTCGATGACGCGCGAGGTATCGACCTCAGTGCCTGCGGCGGTCAGGGCGTTAAAGCGTTTGGCCTCATCCGGTGCGGTCCCTGTCAGCACAACGCGCAGCCCGTCGGAGTGCACTTCGGCCCAATCATGGCCGCTCAGATCCAGCGCGCGGCGCACGGCAAACTCCGACGTTTCCTCGATCTTTGTGACGGCAAAACTGGCCGCCAACAGTGAGAGCCCCGCAGACACAACAAAGATCAGGGAAACAGACAGAATATAGGGCAGACGCATGTGTGGGCTTTGAACTCCTCGGGCGTTTGGCGGACTCTTACAGACCCCGGCCAGCAGGTGCAATCAGAGCAGCAGTGCGGCGCAGAGGAAGATCAGCGGAATAAGGCCGGTGTCGCGGTTGGAATGGAACAACTGCAGCAGCTTGTCATTGTTCTCGATGTCCAGCCCGCGCAATTGCCACATCATGTGCCAACCCATGGCCCATGGGCCGCCAAGAGCAACGACCAGTGCCAGAATGGATGCATGAGGCACCATGGCATCAACAATCGACAGCCCCATCAAAGCCACCGTGATCACCAGAAAATACTTGAGCCAATTGGCCGTATCGGTACCAAACAGGCGCGCTGTGGATTTGATCCCCACAAGCTCATCATCTTCGGCATCCTGATGTGCATAGATGGTGTCATAGAACAAGGTCCACGCAATTCCCGCCAGATACAGCGCGATTGCGGGCCACCCCACGCTGCCCGTGTGGGCTGCCCAGGCCAGCAAAGCGCCCCAGTTGAATGCAAGGCCCAAGAACACCTGAGGCCACCATGTGAACCGTTTGGCAAAGGGATAGATCGTCACGGGCAACAGCGACAGAACGCCCATCGCTATGGCGGCTTGGTTGAAGCTGAGCAGGATGCCCAGAGCCAGCACACATTGCAGGATCATCCAGATCACCGCTTGCCGAACGGTAACCTGCCCGGATGGCAGAGGGCGCGACCGCGTGCGTTCCACCTGTGCGTCGAACTCGCGATCCGTGATGTCATTCCAGGTGCAGCCCGCACCACGCATCAGGAAGGCACCCAGCGCACAACCGATGGCGATCCACAAATCTTCAAGCCTGGGTCGCCCGTCATGCAAAATTGCGAGCGCCAAACCCCACCAACAGGGAATCAGCAGCAGCCATGTGCCGATAGGCCGGTCCGCGCGGCTGAGGCGCAGATAGGGGCGGGTGAAGTCCGGGGCATATGTGTCAACCCAGTTACCGCTTACGGCGTCAGCGACCTGACCATCTGGTGTTGGGGCATTGCCTTGCATATGTAAGGCCTCATGAGTGCGAAGATCAGACTGTATGTAGATCAGCCTTTGGGTCAGGGGCAATCGGTTGAATTGACGCGCGAGCAGGCCCATTACCTGTTCGGTGTCATGCGCCTGTCAGTGGGTGGGGCTGTGGCCCTGTTCAACGGACAAGACGGCGAATGGCTGGCCAAGGTTGCCGAGGCCGGAAAACGGGGTGGTGTTCTCAACTGCCTGGAACAGACAAAGTCGTTGCAGTTACCGCCTGATCTGTGGCTCCTGTTTGCTCCGATCAAAAAGGCGCGCACGGATTTCATCGTGGAAAAAGCAACCGAAATGGGTGCCGCGCGGATCTTGCCTGTGCAGACCGAATTCACCAATTCCGAGCGTATCCGGCAGGACCGCCTGCAAGCCCATGCGGTTGAGGCTGCCGAGCAATGCGGTGGAACCTACGTACCCGAGGTCGCTGATTTGCAGCGGTTGGATCGAGTACTGGACACATGGCCCGAGGGTCGTCGGCTGATGTTTTGTGACGAGGCCGAGGTCGGCTCGGCCCTGCGATTGGCAGCCAGTGAGAAAGGCCAGCCATGGGCCATTCTGATCGGCCCCGAGGGTGGGTTTTCTGATAAGGAACGCGCGCGTTTAACTGCATTGCCGTTCGCGCATGTGGTCAGCCTTGGGCCCCGTATCCTGCGGGCCGATACGGCGGCGGTGGCGGCGCTGACCATGTGGCAACAGGCGTTGGGGGATTGGTCGTGAAACAACAGCCGAGACAAGAACTTCATCTATTCTTCTCAACTGAGTCCAGTGATGCAGTAATACTCTATCGGGCGAGCAATAGTCTTTACCGGCTGATCCATTGGCAGACCAATGGAGACATTTTCACCTTTGGACAATGGATCAAGACTCGTATCTACGAAAGCGATTGCGCACTTTCCCCAGACGGTCGCCACTTCTTGTACGGCGGAATGACAAAAAACTCCTCCGACCTCTTTATGGCAATCAGCAGGCCTCCTTATTTTACGGCTTTGGAGTATTTTCCAAATCTGATCTCATACTCGTGCGGGGGGTTCTTTGTTGATAATACGACCATTTCACTTCTGGACTCCGCAGATGACCAAGGCATTGAAACTCTGAGATCTGGTTTCAGATTAGATAGATCCAAAGGGCCGTGGTTGCACTTGAGACCTCGGTCTGAATGGCTAAATACGCCTGAACAAGAAATCACGAGATTGCGAAAAATGGACAGCGAAAGAAGAGGTAAACCTTCTGTGCTTGCGAATTGTTATCACTGTGAAGGCGCAAAGCTATTTCGCAAGACCGCAGACGGCAACAAATTGATAGGAGACTTTGGAGGGATGCAGTTTGAGAGTATTCCGGCACCTTACAGCGGAATAGAAAGCAAATCTTCCAAATGAGCTTTATCCGACCCGAAGCAAAACTGGCCCTGTGGCGCTGGCGCGAAGTGCTCATCGCCGTGTTTGTGTTGATCCTCGGCCTCAGCTGGATCAATGGGCCGGGCGGTTTGCTGGGGTGGCTTGGATGGGTATTGATCGTGGTCGCCGCAGCGCTGGCCTTGGTCGGGATTCAGCGCGCCCGGTTCCGCACGGGATCTGGCGGGCAGGGCATCGTGACGGTGGATGAGGGTCAGATCACCTATTTTGGCCCGCTCGATGGTGGCATGGTCGCAACGCGTGAGATTGAGAGGCTGGCGCTTGATCCCACCTCGACCCCTGCGCATTGGGTTTTGGATCAACCGGGGCAGCCGACGCTTCACATTCCTGTGAATGCGGAAGGGGCTGAGGCGCTGTTCGATGTCTTCTCGGCGCTGCCGGGGCTGAAAACCGAACAAATGCTGACGGAATTGAACGGCCGCTCGGCCCATCCGGTGGTGATCTGGGAACGCACGCCCTCACGCCCTGCGCATCTTCGGTTGCATTGACACCGGCGCTGTTTCCGCTCACGACTGACCACCAAGACAGACACATCAGGATCGGAGCACAGGTCTCATGTCCATCCCTCAGTCCGGCGGCGGACCGATCGAACGCCACGAACAACTGGCCGAATACCTGGAATCGGGTTGCAAACCCAAGGAAGATTGGCGCATCGGGACCGAGCATGAAAAGTTCGGCTATTGCAAAGACAGTCTGAAACCGCTGCCGTTTGAGGGCAAACGTTCGATCGTGGCGGTGCTGGAAGGGCTGCGGGATCGCCATGGCTGGGGCGAGGTGCGCGAAGGCGACAAGCTGATCGGGCTTGAAAAAGACGGGGCCAATGTCAGCCTTGAACCCGGCGGCGCGCTGGAGCTGTCAGGTGCTCCGCTGGAAACGATTCACGAGACTTGCGACGAGGTGAATGTTCACCTGCGCGAGGTGAAGGATATTGCCGACGAGATCGGCGTGGGCTTCATTGGTCTAGGCGCGGCCCCGATCTGGACCCATGACGAGATGCCGTTGATGCCCAAGGGGCGTTATCGGCTGATGAACGACTATATGGAAAAGGTCGGCACCATGGGCCGCGCCATGATGCGCCGGACATGTACCGTTCAGGTCAATATCGACTTCGGCTCCGAGGCCGACATGGTGCAGAAACTGCGCGTTGCTCTGGCTTTGCAGCCGGTGGCGACGGCGCTGTTTGCCAATTCTCCGTTTTTCGAAGGCAAGCCTAACGGCCAGAAAAGTTGGCGCAGCCATATCTGGCGGCACCTGGATGATGCACGCACCGGTATGTTGCCCTTTGTGTTCGAAGACGGATTCGGGTTCGAACGCTATGTGCAATATGCGCTGGATGTGCCGATGTATTTTGTCTACCGCAACGGTGAATACATCAACGCCTTGGGGCAGTCATTCCGGGATTTCCTGAAAGGCAAATTGCCCGCTTTGCCGGGTGAAACGCCAACCTTGTCGGATTGGGCCGATCATCTGACCACCGCCTTCCCAGAAGCGCGGATCAAGAAATTCATGGAAATGCGCGGGGCCGATGGTGGCCCGTGGCGCAGGCTGTGTGCATTGCCAGCCTTTTGGGTTGGCCTGACCTACGACCAAGGCGCGCTGGATGCCGCCTGGGATCTGGTCAAGGATTGGGATGCAGAAACGCGCGAGGAATTGCGGGTGCAAGCCGCCGTCAAAGGCCTGCAAGCGCAAGTTGGCGACATCAACATGCACGATCTGGCGCGCGAGGTTGTGGCGATCTCAGAAGCGGGCTTGAAATCACGCGCCCGTCCGGGTGCCGGGGGTCTTGTGCCAGATGAGACGCATTTCCTGAATGCGCTGAAGGAAAGCATCGAAATCGGCAAGGTGCCTGCTGATGAGTTGCTGGAACACTACAATGGTGATTGGAACGGCGATCTGACGCGGATTTATCCCGAATACAGCTACTGAATAGGCCATTTTCCGGTTAGCATTCGGTTTGCCAGTGTCTTCCTCTCGGATTGAATACGGTCTGGGACGACGGATATTGTCGCGTGTCTGTATCGGAGGGTGATGATTGGCCCGTATCAGCGAACTCCACTATTCCAACGCCTATGCTGCAAGCTCGGGCGTCAGCGAATTTCTGGAAGTGTCGATTGGTGCTTCCGAAGACCCGGCCAATTTCACTGTGTCCTTCTATCAGGCCAATGGTCAGGTCGGGATCGAAATACCGCTCACCAGCGTTCCAACAGCGCAAGTGACCGTCGACGCCGACAACAATGAGGTTGTCTATGTAATCTCAGCGGATGACTTCCCGATCCTGCTCACTGATCCAAATGGTGGCGGCTCGACAAACTACGAAGCCTACGCCCTAACCAACACAGCCACAGGTGAGGTGATCGACTTTTACGATATTGGCGGCGGCACAACGAATATTGTTGCTCAGAATGGGCTTGCAGCCGGGGAAACCTCGGTCAATCTGCCAGTGTTGGTCGGCCCGAACCAAACCACGACATCGCTGCAGTTCAATCGACCAGACACCAATACGCTGGTCTATGGGCCGTTAAGCCCCGGGGACAGCGGCGCCGCCTGCTTCACCGCCGGGACGATGGTGGATACATCGGATGGGGCGCGAAGGATCGAAACGCTGCAACCGGGTGACGCTGTCAACACGCTGGACAATGGCCTGCAACCGGTTCGTTGGGTCGGCCAGCGTACCGTGCCCGGTCGTGGTCGGTTCGCGCCGATCCGGATTTGCGCAGGTACGCTGGGAGCAGAAGTTGATGTGCTGGTCTCGCCGCAGCACCGCATTTTGATATCCGGCTGGCAGGCGGAGCTGATGTTCGGCGAGGCCGAGATACTCGTGCCCGCCATATCGCTGGTCAACGGTACCACGGTGATCCAGTCGCCGAGCGATAGCGTCACCTATGTTCACCTGCTGTTTGATCAACACCAGTTGCTCAGTACTGCGGGTCTTGTCTCGGAAAGCTTTTTCCCTGGTCGTCAGGGTCTGGCTGGGTTGGCACCGCAAACCGCCGAAGAATTGTTTGCCCTGTTCCCGGAACTGCGACGCTCACCTGCGTCTTATGGCAAGGTTGCACGACCCGTTCGGCACGGCAAAGCCGTGGCTTTGTTGCGCTCGGTCTGATTGCACCATGCGCCCCCTCTTGCTTTCGCGGGCCGCTGTGATAGCAGGTCGTCAACAGCAATCAGGGCCAAGTTCAGGAAGCGTCATGGACGATCTAAAGACAAAATATCTGGGTCAGATCGCCGAGGCGGGCGACGAAAACGCGCTTGAGGCGATCCGCGTCGCTGCCGTGGGCAAAAAAGGCGAGGTCGCGTTGAAGATGCGCGAGTTGGGCAAGATGACGCCCGAGGAACGTCAGGTCGCAGGCCCGGCGCTGAATGCCCTGAAGGATGAGATCAACTCGGCGCTGGCCGCCAAAAAGGCCGCGTTGGCCGATGCCGCACTGGATGAGCGTCTGCGCACCGAATGGCTGGACGTCACCCTGCCGACCCGCGCGCGCCGTAAGGGCTCGATCCATCCGATCAGCCAGGCGACTGAGGAACTGACCGCGATCTTTGCCGAACTGGGTTTCTCTGTCGCCGAAGGGCCGCGGATCGAGGATGACTGGTACAACTTTGATGCGCTGAACATCCCCGGCCACCACCCCGCGCGGGCCGAGATGGACACGTTCTATATGCACCGAGCTGAGGGTGATAACCGCCCGCCGCATGTGCTGCGGACGCATACGTCTCCGGTGCAAATCCGCTCGATGGAGAAACAGGGCGCGCCGATCCGCGTGATCTGTCCGGGCGGTGTGTACCGCGCTGATTATGACCAGACCCACACGCCGATGTTCCATCAGGTCGAAGGGCTGGCCATCGACAAAGACATCTCGATGGCGAACCTGAAATGGGTTCTGGAAGAGTTCGTGAAAGCCTTCTTCGAGGTCGACGACGTCGAACTGCGCTTCCGCGCCTCACACTTCCCCTTCACCGAGCCATCGGCCGAGGTCGATATCCGCTGTTCCTGGGACAATGGTCAGCTGAAGATCGGTGAGGGCGACGACTGGATGGAGATTCTGGGCTCTGGCATGGTGCACCCCAAGGTGATCGCCGCCGGTGGGATCGATCCGGATGTCTATCAGGGCTTTGCCTTTGGCATCGGCATCGACCGTCTGGCGATGCTGAAATACGGCATTCCGGATTTGCGGGCGTTCTTTGACAGCGATCTGCGCTGGCTGCGCCACTATGGGTTTGCGGCGCTGGATATGCCGAACCTGCATGGTGGTTTGTCGCGATAGAGGTAGTTTTGGACGACTGGCTAACAGCATATCGAGATTGGTGGAAGCGTAGGGTTTCCAACTATCCGTTGCTATGGCTGCTGTGTTTGTTTCTCGCGGTGTTTGTGCTGCCAACGCTCGCATCGTGGGTTTGGGAAAGAGACTCAGCGACCGTGTTGATCGCTTTTCTTTTGTCCGCGCTTCTGTTCCTGCCGGGCGTTCTTGTTGCGGCACTGGAGTTTTTGCGAACAGGAGGTTTCTATCTGCGCGACAGGTTTCAAAGAGAGAAAACCCAAGACCTGATCAATAGACGGAGCAGCAGTTTTTGGAAGTGGTGATAGATAGTGTATCTACTAGGAGTATATCTTTCGAAATTCTATGATTGGAGTTTTGCGTTCTCTTCCCGAAATGGTCGTTGGGTGGGGAATGTAGTCCTCTTTGGATGGTTCGTTCTCTTTTGTGCGCTCGCGAGTTTTTTGCCTGGATGGGTGAGCGTACTAATTTTGCTTATATCCGCACCATTCTCTCTCCTTTTCATGATGGCAAATCAGAAGGTTTGGGAAAAACGAGAACGAGCGGCGCGAGACAAAGAGACTCAATTGTGGAAAACTAAGAAGCTTATTGATCATTACAAGAAATAGGCGCGGAGCGAAGGCCGATAGGCCGCCGCGCGATCGGTCGTTCATTGTGGCGCCATTGGTTCGAGCCCAATGGACGACACCACCCGCACGGGCTGGCGATTTGTCTCCGCCAGCGTACCGCTCGAACAGTGCACGGATTTGGCTGGCATAAACTGCCCACCACAAACCAAGGATCGCCACCCCACGGTCTGGCGATGGCGCGGCTTGTTACATTGCCCAACGGGCTTGTGATGTGACTCGACGCTCAGGCTGGGTAGGGTCAGGCCCATGATCTATCGACTGCTTTTCCTTCTGATGACAGCCACACCCGCCTTTGCCATGGGGCCGTGGAACACGGAATGCCACGGCGATACCGCCTGTCAGGTGGGCGACCGCTCGTACCACGTGCGGGAGCCGGACGGGTGGGATGGCGAGACACCTCTGCCGGTGCTTCTGCACTTTCACGGCTGGGCGCGGCAGGGGACCGTGGTGGTGAACCATGAACGCATTGCCGGGGCCACAAAACTGCGCGGCGTGCTGCTGGTCGCCCCGAACGGGCTGCGAAAAACATGGAACTTCTGGACGTCGGACACAGACGACGTGTCCTTTGCTGACCGGGTGTTGGAGGATGTGGTCAAGCGCTATCCGATTGACCGCGATCGCATCTATGTCTCGGGCTATTCCTATGGCGGCGCGATGGCATGGCGCTATGTGTGCCAGTCGGGCGATGACGTCGCCGCCTTGCTGGCTGTGGCGGGATCGATCCAGCAGACCGAACATTGCCCAGAGGCCCCGGCCGAGGCGCGCCATGTGCACGGTCTGCGAGACAAAGTGATGGATTTCCCCTATGGCGCAAACGGCGATACGACCTATCCGGTGGCACTCTGGCGCGCGGCCTATGATTGCCACGATGCAACCCCACGCGGGGATTGGAGTGTCGAACCGTTCCTGACGCTCAGCCGCGTGGAATGGACCGATTGCGCGCAGGGGCAGGTGGTGCTGGACACCCATCCGGGCGGGCATTTCATCCCGCATGGCTGGATCGGGCGGCAGTTGGACGAGCTTTTGGGCCGCACACCCACCTATCCGTAACGCGCAGCGCTTGCACCCCGGCCCATTCTTTGCCATTGCCTGTGCCAAACGGATGTTTGCCCAAGAAGGCCGCTTGCAATGAAATTCACTCTGTCCTGGTTGAAAGACCACCTCGATACGGATGCGTCGGTTGATGAGATCGCCGAGGCGCTGACCGATCTTGGCCTTGAGGTCGAAGAGATCGTGAACCCGGCGGACCGGTTGAAGGGCTTTACGCTGGGCCATGTGAAACATGCCGAAAAGCACCCCGACGCTGACAAGCTGCGCGTTTGCACGGTTGAGACCGATGAGGGTGATTTGCAGATCATCTGTGGCGCCCCCAACGCGCGCGAAGGTATCACGGTCGTGGTCTGTAAACCGGGCATGTATATTCCCGGTTTGGATATCACCATCAATGTTGGCAAGATCCGGGGTGTCGAAAGCTATGGCATGATGGCGTCTGAGCGTGAGCTGGAGCTGTCGGACGAGCATGACGGTATCATCGAGCTGCCCTCGGGTGAGGTTGGCGACCAGTTCGTTGACTGGCTGGCCGAGAATGACCCCTCAAAGATCGATCCGATGATCGAGATTGCGATCACCCCCAACCGCCCCGATGCGCTGGGCGTAGCCGGTATTGCGCGTGATCTGGCAGCACGTGGTTTGGGGACGTTAAAGATACGCGACTACATTCCGGTGCCGGGTGATTTTGAAAGCCCGATCAAGGTGACCATTGATGAGGATACTCTGGACGGTGCGCCGCATTTCACGGGGCGATTGATCAAAGGTGTTAAGAACGGCCCAAGCCCGCAATGGCTGCAGGATCAGTTGAAGGCGATTGGCCTGCGTCCGATTTCGGCGCTGGTGGACATCACAAACTACATGACCTTCGACCAAAACCGCCCGCTGCACGTGTTTGATGCGGACAAGGTGCAGGGCAATCTGCGCGTGCATCGCGCCAAGGGTGGCGAAACGCTGGTGGCGCTGGATGAGAAGGAATACACGCTGCAACCCGGCATGATGGTGATTTCGGACGACAATGGCCCGGAATCGATTGCTGGTATCATGGGCGGAGAAGAGACAGGCTGTACCGACGAGACAGTGAATGTCTTCCTCGAAAGCGCGTTTTGGGATCATGTACAGATTGCCCTGACGGGTCGTGCGCTCAAAATCAACTCGGATGCGCGGTATCGGTTCGAACGCGGCGTTGATCCGGAATACACGCTTGAAGGGCTGGAACATGCGACCCAGATGATCCTGGATATCTGTGGTGGCGAAGCGTCCAAGGTGGTTGAGGCCGGCAAAGCGCCCAAGCATGCGCGTGCCTACAAGCTGGATGCGGAACGTGTGCGGTCTCTGGTTGGCATGGACATTCCAGAAAGCGATCAGCGCCAGACCCTGACGCGTCTGGGCTTCCGTCTCGAAGGTGAAATGGCCCATGTGCCCAGCTGGCGCCCCGATGTCATGGGTGAGGCTGACCTGGTGGAAGAGGTCGCGCGGATTGCCTCGTTGACCAAACTGCAGGGCAAACCGTTGCCGCGTGTGACCGATGGAATCCCGAAGCCGGTGATGACCCCGACTCAGCGCCGCCAGTCGATGGCGCGTCGCACCTGTGCTACGCTGGGTTACAATGAATGTGTTACCTACACTTTCATTGATCAGCATGCAGCGGCTTTGTTCGGAGGGGGGGACGCGGCGACCCAGCTGGAAAACCCGATCTCGTCCGAGATGAGCCACATGCGCCCCGATCTACTTCCCGGATTGCTTCAGGCTGCTGCCCGCAATCAGGCGCGCGGCTATACGGATGTTGCCCTGTTTGAGGTTGGCCCGGTTTTCCATGACGGCGAGCCGGGGGAACAGCTAACGCAGATCACCGGCCTTCTAGTTGGCCGCTCGGGTCCAAAGGACGTGCATGGCGCATCCCGCCCGGTCGATCTATTTGATGTCAAAGCGGATGCCGAGGCTGTGCTGGCGGCCATCGGTGCGCCCGCCAAGGTTCAGATATTGCGCGACGGGGATGCATGGTGGCATCCGGGCCGCCACGGCAAGATTTGCCTGGGTCCGAAAAAGGTGTTGGGCGTATTCGGTGACTTGCACCCGCGCATTCTGCAGGCCATGGACATCAAGGGCCCGGCGATGGCGTTCACCATCTGGCCGGATCAGGTGCCTCTGCCCCGTAAATGCTCCGCGACCCGCGCGGCTTTAGAGCTGCGTGATCTGCAAGCGGTCGAGCGTGACTTTGCCTTTGTCGTCGACGAAGGCGTCGAAGCGCTGACGCTGGTCAACGCCGCTGCGGGTGCTGACAAGGCGCTGATCGAAGATGTGCGCGTCTTTGATGAGTTTATCGGCGGTAGCCTGGGTGAGGGCAAGAAATCCCTGGCCATCACCGTGCGCCTGCAACCCACTGACGCAACGTTGAAAGAAAAAGATATCGAGGCGGTGGCCGAGAAGATCATCGCCAAGGTTTCCAAAGCGACGGGCGGTGTCCTGCGCGGGTAATCGCAGCAACATACACTTTGCAGAGCGCGCCTTTTGGCGCGCTTTTCAGTTCGAGAAGAACTTGGTCAGCACATCAAAGACCAACCGGATGCGCCGACTGGTGTGCAATTCGCGATGCGCGACCAACCAGATCGGAAATTCAAAAGGGTCCATGTCAGGTAGAACCCGTTCCATTTCCGAAGCCGCGTCCCCCACATTCTGCGACATGGGTGCGATGCCGAAGCCGTGCTTGGCATATTCCCAGGCAACAACGCCGTTTTGTGAACCGAGCCTGAAGTTATCTTCTGTCAGATGAATGCCAAGTGGCTCCAAGTAAGCGATCATCTGATGGGTGTCGCCGAAGCTAATGAAGTCGTGGTTGGACAAATCGCCTTTGGATTTAGGGTGTCCCATGCGGTTCAAATACGCGGAAGACGCGTAAAAGTGGCCGGGCGCTTCCTGCACCAATTTGGCGATTAGATCAGGTTGTGCAGGTCGCACATGGCGGATTGCGATATCGGCTTCGCGCCGCATCAGATCACTCACATCGTTCGAAGCGATCACTTCTATTCGCAGGCGCGGGGCCTGCGCCTGAACCTCGTGTAGCAAATCCGGCAGAATGTGTGCTGACATGATATCGCTGGCAGTGATCCGAACACGCCCCTCGATCGATTGTGCCTGACCAGATGCAGTCAAGGCGATCCGGTTGGCAGCTTCACCCATGGCGCGCGTGTGTTCCAGGATCTCCAAACCAGCCTGCGTGATTTCTAACGAGCGGCCCACGCGCTCGAACAGCAAAACGCCCAAATCAGCCTCAAGCGCAGCGATCTGGCGGCTAAGTGTTGGTTGACTCTGTCCCAGTTGCCGCGCCGCTGCTGAAAGCGATCCGGTATCAGCGGTCGCCAGAAAAGCGCGCATGTGGTTCCAATCAAATTCGTCGATTCTAGCCATACAAATATGTATAATTGTTCTGCAATCTTCCGCAATTCCTATTCAATATCCGCATGAGTAGATAGGCCGCAAAGGAGATTTACCATGAAGACTGGTGCAAAATTCTGGGATGGCATTGCCGCGAAATACGCGCGTAGCCCAATCCGTGACATAGAGTCGTATGAATACACTCTGGGCCGGACCCGATCCTATCTGACCAAACAGCACAACGTTCTTGAGCTTGGCTGCGGGACAGGCTCAACTGCGCTGCTGCTTGCATCGTCAGTTGCGCATATCACGGCCAGCGATTTTTCTGACGCGATGCTGGATATTGGCCGGGACAAGGCGAAAAAAGAAGGGATCGACAACATCTCATTCACGCCCATAGACATCACCTCGCCCGATGATGAAAAGTCCTTTGATGTCATTCTTGGCTTCAACGTGTTTCATCTTGTGCCGGATATCGAAACGGCCTTTGCGGACATCTATGCACGTCTGCCCTCGGGCGGGTTGTTCATATCCAAAACGCCTTGCCTTACCGAGGGAAATTTGGGTTTTAAATTTGGACTGATGAAACTTATGCTGCCTGTGATGCAGCGTTTTGGCAAAGCGCCTTATGTGAACCTGTTCGACGTAAAAACGCTTGAAACCGCGATCACAGATGCCGGCTTTGAAATCGTCGAAAGCGGGAACTATCCGGCGAAGCCCCCATCTCGGTATCTGGTGGCGCAAAAGAAATAATCATCATCAGCAAGTTCTTCGACTTACGCATTGGGCTTTGCGTGATTGGCCTTTAAGTAGGGTCCAAACAGTTTTGGAGGGAACCATGGGCCTGAACGTCTATCTATCCGGGGAAATTCACACCGATTGGCGCGAACAAATCATTGACGGCGCGCAGGGGCTGGATGTTTCATTCAGCAGCCCGGTCACCAATCATGCAGCCAGTGACGATTGCGGTGTTGCCATTCTGGGCGCTGAGCCGAACAAGTATTGGCATGACCATAAGGGAGCGATGGTGAACGCGATCCGCACGCGTAAGGGTATCGCTGACGCAGATGTGGTCGTTGTGCGGTTTGGCGAGAAGTACAAACAGTGGAATGCGGCGTTTGACGCCGGATACGCAGCTGCCTTGGGCAAATCGTTGATCGTGCTGCACGGGCCGGATCATCAGCACGCGCTGAAAGAGGTCGACGCCGCTGCGCTCGCCGTGGCTGAGGAGCCCGCTCAGGTGGTCGAAGTTCTGCGCTATGTGCTGACCGGCAAGCTGCCGGGCTAAGAATATGGGCTTGCGACCGGCTCTGGCCGCAAGCCCAATGTCGGCAACGGGCGTGGGGGGTCTTAGTCTCGCGCGGGTGTCACCAAGCCTTTTTGAACCGCAGGCCGTTCAAGGAAACGATCCAGATAGGCCACGACATTGGCGTGATCGTCCCAGCCGACCAAATCCTTCGCTTCATAGAAATCCAATCCGCGCAGCCAGGGCGCAATGGCCATGTCAGCGATCGAGTAGTCTCCGGCAACCCAATCCTGACCTTCAAGCTGCTGGTTCAAGACGTTCAGCAGCCGCTTGGCTTCGTTGACATAGCGCTCGCGCGGGCGGGGGTCTTCGATCTCGCGGCCTGCGAATTTGTGGAAAAATCCTAGCTGGCCAAGCATCGGCCCAATACCACCCATCTGAAACATCAGCCATTGGGTGATATGGTGTTTGTCGGATGCGTTTTGACCGATGAACTTACCGGTCTTTTCGGCCAGATACAGCAGTATCGCGCCGCTTTCGAACAGGCCGATAGGTTCACCATCAGGACCGTTGGGATCAATGATCGCCGGGATTTTGTTATTGGGGTTCAACGACAGGAACTCGGGGCTTTTGACGTCGGCATCGGCCAATGTGACCTTATGCGCCTCATAAGGCAGGCCGGTTTCTTCCAGCATAATCGAGGCTTTGACCCCGTTTGGGGTTGGAAAGGAATAAAGCTGAATGACCGACGGATCTTTGGCGGGCCATTTTTGAGTCACGGCAAAGCGGGCTAAAGAGGACATGGGCTCTCCTGAATGATCTGATTGGGGAAAAATAGGCACGCTTTCCCATAAAAAAATATGTTTTAAGGTGCAATTAGCGCACAATTACTCTGCGCCTATGCGCGAACAAAGGCGAAAAACACTAACAACAGGAAAGAGGGAACACATGATCCAGGAGTTCAAAACATTCATTGCCAAGGGCAATGTCATGGACATGGCTGTGGGTATCATTATTGGTGCTGCATTCACTGCAATCGTGACATCGCTGGTTGGGGACCTGATCAATCCATTGATTGGTCTGTTCACAGGTGGGATTGATTTTACCAATAACTACGCTGTGCTTGCAGGTGAGGTTGCCGAAGGGGCCAGCCTGGACGCAGCGCGTGAAACCGGCGCTTCGGTGTTTGCCTATGGGGCGTTCATCATGGCGGTCATCAACTTTCTGATCATCGCATGGGTTGTGTTCATGCTTGTGCGGTCAGTGAACCGCGTTAAGGATGCGGCTGCCAAAGAAGAGGAAGTTGCCGAAGAAGCCCCCGCTGGCCCAAGCGAATTGGATATCCTGATGGAAATCCGCGACGCTTTGAAGAAGTAACACCGAAAGGTGGCAAGAAAACGGGGCTTCGTTCCGCTGGCGGTGCCCCTTCTAACCTGATCGAGAAGGAAATCTGACATGGATCAGACGGTCGATATGGCAAACCAAGCCATGGATTTGGCAAATAGCTACATGCCGATCCTGTTGAACGCGGGCAAGGCTTTGATTGTTCTGATCATCGGTTGGATCGTGGCAGGGATGGTATCGGGCGTTGTGCGGCGTCGCATCAACAAAACGCCTCAGATCGATCCTACGCTTGGGAATTTTGCGGCCAGCCTTGTCAAATGGGTGATCTTGGCGATCGTCCTCGTGGCCGTTCTTGGGATCTTCGGGATCGAGGCCACAAGTATCGTTGCCATTCTGGGTGCTGCCTCTCTGGCGATCGGTCTTGCGCTGCAAGGCACGCTCAGTGATCTGGCGGCGGGCGTGATGCTGGTTGTGTTCCGACCCTATAAGCTGGGTCAGTATGTGGATATTGGCGGAACGGCGGGAACGGTCAAAGACCTGAACCTGTTCACCACTGAACTGGTGACGCCAGACAATGTACAGATCATTGTCCCGAACGGGCAGGCCTGGGGGTCGGTGATTACCAACTACTCTGCGCATGAAACGCGGCGTGTCGATCTGGTGTTCGGTATCGATTATGGTGACAGCGCGGATGAGGCCATGAAGATCATTTTGGATGTCGCCAATGCGGATGCGCGCATCCACAAGGATCCAGAGCCTTGGGTGAGGGTCACAAATCTGGGTGACAGCTCGGTCGATCTAACTGCGCGTCTGTGGTGTGCAGCGGCGGACTACTGGGATGTGAAATTCGAGCTGACCAAGACCATCAAGGAAGCCTTCGACGCCAAGGGTGTCTCGATTCCTTATCCGCATTCGGTCGAAATTCAGAAGCAGGGCTAAAGGCTCCCGCCCGTCGATCGCGCATTCAAAATGCCCTTCTCCGGTCGGGCCCGGCGCCGCACTGTCGTGTGGCGCTGTTTCGTTTTCTTGACGGTTTGTTTTGAACACCCGCGCCGCGCCATAGGCGCGGCGCTACGCCCAACGCTGTAAAGCGCCTTTTTTCAAAAGGCGCTTTCAGGGGCGGGAGGGTTACGCCTTGATTACCACGTTGGGCGAGACGACGTCGATGCCAAGCGCCTTGCCAACTGCGTAGTAGGTCAGTTGTCCGGCATGGACGTTCAGTCCCGCCAGCAGATGCGGATCGTCCTGACAGGCCTGTTTCCAGCCTTTATCTGCCAATGACAACATGAACGGCATTGTTGCGTTGCCCAGTGCAATAGTCGAGGTGCGCGCTACAGCGCCCGGCATGTTGGCCACGCAGTAGTGCATTACCCCATCGACCTCATAGATCGGATCGGCATGGGTGGTCGCGCGAGAGGTTTCGAAACAACCGCCCTGATCGATGGCCACATCCACCAGCACCGCACCGGGTTTCATTGTCGACAGCTGCGCGCGCGAGACCAGCTTGGGGGCTGCTGCGCCGGGGATCAGAACCGCGCCGATGACCATATCGGCATCGCGGATCAACTCGGCAGTTGCACCGGCCGTTGAATACTGGTTCTTGAACTGGCCGCCAAACACATCGTCCAGATAGCGCAGGCGAGGCAGGGACCGATCCAGAACGGTTACATCTGCTCCCATGCCAGCGGCGATCTTCGCCGCATGGGTGCCAACCACGCCACCGCCGATCACGACGACCTTGGCCGGGCCAACCCCAGGCACGCCACCCATCAGCACACCGCGCCCGCCATTGGCCTTTTGCAAGGTCCATGACCCGACCTGAGGGGCCAGGCGCCCGGCAACTTCGGACATCGGGGCGAGCAGAGGCAGGCCACCATTGGCATCGGTTACGGTTTCATAGGCAATGGCCGTACAGCCCGATTCCAGCAGGTCATGGGTCTGATCCGGATCGGGTGCCAGATGCAGGTAGGTGAACAGCAACTGACCTTCACGCAACATCTTGCGCTCTCCGGCCTGGGGTTCTTTGACCTTCACGATCATGTCGGCGGTGGCAAACACCTCTTCTGCCGTGTCCAGAATGCGCGCACCAGCGGCGACATAGGCGTCATTGTCAAAACCTGCGCCGATCCCGGCACCGGTTTCGATAAGCACCTCATGCCCACGCGATACCGCTTCCTGAGCTGCATTCGGCGTCATTCCAACGCGGAATTCCTGGGGTTTAATTTCCTTTGGGCACCCGATTTTCATGTGACCCTCCTCCGTTCATAAACTGCCTAAATTATGTGCATTACCTGACGCAATTTCTGTGAAACAATACCTGCTATTGGGCTTTCTTATGAAAGAATCCAGCGAATAAACCTGAATCAACGCAATGGATATGCGCAAATGAGCTTAGATACGACTGATCGTAAGATTCTGGCTGCTCTGCAAAAGAATGGTCGGGTTTCGAATGCGGACCTGTCAGAGAAGGTGAACCTTTCACCTTCGGCTTGCCATCGCCGGGTCCAACGGCTGGAACTGGAGGGCTATATTCGAAACTACGTGGCCTTGCTGGACGCGCGGAAGATGAATGTTCCCACAACCGTGTTTGTCGAGATCACCTTGCAGGGTCAGGCCGAAGAAGTTCTGGATGTATTCGAAAAGGCGGTGGCCCGCATTCCGGATGTGTTGGAATGTCACCTGATGGCGGGGACGGCAGATTATCTTCTGAAAGTCGTCGCCGAAAACACCGAAGATTTCGCCCGCATTCACCGCCAATATCTGTCACGCCTGCCGGGCGTCGCGCAGATGCAAAGCTCGTTTGCCTTGCGGACGGTGTTCAAGACCACGGCCTTGCCGGTCTGATCAGGCGGGTACCGGATAGGTGAAATAGGCGAGATGGATGAAATTAAAGGCGAAGTGCATTGCAATTGGCACCCAGAGCCGCCCGGTCGCGGCATAGGCCAGCCCCAGACCCAAGCCCAGGACCGTGGCGAAGGCTACCAGGGCTGGACCACCGCCGAAATGCGCCAGACCGAACAGCAGGCTGGCTGCGACAACGCCACCAAGCGGGCCAAGTTTCGAACTGAGCAGAGATTGCAGGTAGCCACGGAAAAGTGCCTCTTCCGCGAAACAGGTCAGAAACAGGTTTGAAACTGCAAAGACCAACCACCACGCGGGCAATTTAACCTCTGGCCGCAATGCGCCGATTGCAACAGCGGCAAGAAAGATCAATGGCAGCAAGGCAAGCCCGGTGACGAGCCATATTGTATTGGTTTTATGACGTGCAATCAGCATGCTGGGCCAAGCTAACAGGACAGCAAAGAACACCATTGGTTTGTCGAGGTTCAGATACATCGTAAACGCGGCGCTGTTTTCACCGGCATAGACCTGATCCAATACAAGCAGATTATTCAACCCAGGAATCAGATGCGTGCCTAACGCAAAACACCACAGGATCAGAAGTGTATGCCCGGCAACTGCCATCGCGCCGCTCAGGCGCGGCAGAGTTGCGGCCCCCAGCAACCCGATCGCAATCACTGCAATCGCCCATGGCGTGATCAGATTGGCGACTGAGACAATGCTTACGAACAGAATCAACAACGCCAAAGCCACGCCCATCCGCCCGCTCAGCGCGGTAATCTGGGCTGCGATCAAGATCAGCCAGGGCCAGATCATTGGTAGATGGGACAGGAAATGCGCCACGGTGGCCTCGACAGTTCGACTGGCTTAGTCATGGCGCGCAGCTTTCCATGGTGCAAGCCTTTCGAGTTGCGGCAATTCTTACGGTTGTATCCCCTGCGCGAGAGGTTCAAATTGCACGTAATGTCTTTACATGGCGGCGCCCACCTCATTGGCACAGTGCAAAAAGATCAACTTATCCGATGACATCAGGCGGTTACACAGGCGCGTTACTGTCCGCACCCGGTGAATGAAGAAGGAACAGACTTTGGCGTACGAAAACAATGACTCTCCCAAAGACTGGCTAGAGGCCGAACTGGAAGATACGCTGGACGAAGATTTTGAGATCGAGTTCAGCGAACCCATGCTGTCGATGGAAGTGCGCAAGATCTACAAGGATCAGCATCCTGATATGCTGGATCGCAAGGTTTATTTCCGCAACCTGCTGCGCCTGCAGGCCGAGCTGATCAAGGTTCAGGATTGGGTGCAGCATACCGGTGCCAAAGTGTGCATCCTGTTCGAAGGCCGCGACAGTGCGGGTAAGGGGGGCGTGATCAAGCGGATCACCCAGCGTCTGAACCCTCGTGTCGCGCGTGTGGTGGCGCTGCCTGCGCCCAGCCGACGGGAACAAAGCCAGTGGTATTTCCAGCGCTATGTTCCGCATCTACCTGCGGCAGGTGAAATCGTGTTCTTCGACCGCTCCTGGTACAACCGCGCCGGCGTTGAACGCGTCATGGGCTTTGCGACCGAGGATCAGGTTGAACAGTTCTTTCAGGACGTTCCCGAATTTGAACGGATGCTGGTGCGGTCCGGGATCATCCTGCTGAAATACTGGTTCTCGATCACCGATGAAGAGCAGCAATTGCGATTCCTCATGCGGATTCATGATCCGATGAAACAGTGGAAATTGTCTCCGATGGATCTGGAATCCCGCATCCGCTGGGAATCCTACACCAAGGCGAAAGAGGATATGTTGTTCCGGACGAACATTTCCGAAGCGCCGTGGTACATTGTCGAAGGCAACGACAAAAAACGCGAACGTCTGAACTGTATCGAGCATCTGTTGACCAAGATCCCCTATACGGAAGTGCCGCAGGAGCGGGTCGACCTGCCCGATCGCAAGTACAACCCGGATTACGAACGCCGCATTCTGCCCGACGAGTTGTACGTTCCGAAAATCTACTAGGCGAAACGGGCCTCTGATCAGAAATGCGAGGCGCGATGTCCCGCGCCTCGCCATAGGGCCAGCCGTTAGGCGACGTCCATCATGCATTCGCCACCCATTGGGGTGAAGATCAGCATGTCATCATCGTCGGTGAAGCCTGCGACGGGTTCTGCCGGTGGCGTTGCACCATCGCCAGCTTCCGGGATCAGGATCAGATCGTCATCCATTGGTACGTCACCACCGGGCTGTGCGCCGGGCAGTTCGATATCGATCCAGTCGAAGTCATCGACCAGTGCGAGCACCTCATTCAGGAATTCTTCAAGCGCCGCGACGAAGGCTTCTATATCGAAACCATTCTCAGCCGTGGGTTCAGGCGTTTCTGGTTCTTCGGGCACTTCGGGCACTTCGGGTTCTTCCGGTGTTTCAGGTTCCACAGGTTCTTCGGGTTCCTCTGGCGTTTCTGGTTCCACGGGGGTCTCTGGTTCCTCCGGCGTTTCCGGCTCCGTAGGCGTTTCCGGTTCTTCTGGCGCTTCGGGTTCTTCCGGAGTCTCTGGTTCTTCTGGAACTTCCGGCGTCTGAGGTTCCTCGGGTGTCTCAGGCTCTTCCGGTGTTTCGGGCTCTTCGGGCACCTCCGGTTCTTCGGGCATCGGCATAGGGGTTGGCGTCGTGCCTGTATCCAGGTCCACCGTACCACCTGTTGCGCCAAAGTTTTGCGTGACCATCACGGCGTCAAAACCCTGCATATCGCCTGTTTCGATCCCGATCCCGATATATTCGAAGTTCGGGTTCAGGATATTTGCGCGGTGGCCGGGGCTGTTCATCAGGTTCTGATGCAGCTGCGCGACATCGTCGCTGATCCCCGGCGCGCCGCGTTCAGATTGCCAGGCGATGTTTTCACCGGTGCGCCAGCTGCCCGACAGATCAAACCCCGCGGCCTGCATCCGCTGGGTCGCGCTGGACCCGCCCGCACCTGTATGGCTGAAGATATCGCGGTCCAGCATCCAGGTACTGTGATCCTCGGATGACTCGTTCAAGTTGGTTTCCAATTGCAGCGGGTTCAGCCCTCGGGATGTGCGCTCTTCATTGATAAGTGCGAGCATTTCGCGCTCGATTGTGCTTGCAGTCGACATAGTAGCCTCCGTTTTTGATTTGGTGTCTGGGTAGACGAGAGGCTGATACAAAGACCTTTCCTGTGACGGATAGGTGGGTTGACCTGGCAGGCGAATTTGGGCGTCGCTGTGCTACCGATACGGGATTCGCTGCGCTGCAACATGCCGGGCAAAATCCTGCCGGGTGTGAAATGGCAGCTTGCCGCACAGCATCGCGCACGAGTCGGCAAGATCAAACCGGTCCCAGAAACGACAAACCCCCGGGCAGGGCCTCGGGGGTCGTCAAATAGTGTCATCCAAAGCTGGACGAGATGGGGGCGATGCTTAGAGCATACCTTCGCGCTGGGCTTTCTTGCGTGCCAGTTTACGGGCACGACGGATCGCTTCAGCTTTCTCGCGCGCTTTCTTCTCGGACGGTTTCTCGAAATGTTGCTTCAGCTTCATTTCACGGAACACGCCTTCGCGCTGCAGCTTTTTCTTCAGGGCACGAAGCGCCTGATCGACGTTATTGTCGCGAACACTAACCTGCATGTGGTTGTCACCACCTTTCTAGATAGAGTTGCAAGGAAATTGCAGGAGTTGGCCGTATAGCAAAGCTGTTCTATCTTGTCTAGTACTGGCCCCGAACACCGGAGAACCGCCATGACAGTGACTTATGAAGACGCAAAACAGCAGATGCTGGACGCGATGCTTGCCCATGTTCCGTTTGACGGATGGTCCGAAACGAGCTTTCGCGCCGCCATTGCTGAGTGTGATCTGGATGAGGGTCTTGCCCGGGCGATTTGCCCGCGTGGCGCGGTTGATCTGGCGCTGGCCTATCATGCGCGTGGGGATCAGATGATGCTGGATCGGATCAAGTCCGAAGACCTGAGCGCGCTCAAGTTCCGCGAAAAGATCGCCGCTGCTGTTCGGTTCCGGCTTGAGGCGGTTGAGGATAAGGAACTGGTCCGCCGGGGCATGACACTGTTTGCCCTGCCAATGCATGCAGGTGACGGGGCCAAGGCTGTTTGGGGCACCTGCGATCTGATCTGGGACGCTTTGGGTGACACGTCGGATGACGTGAACTGGTACACCAAGCGCGCGACGCTGTCGGGCGTCTACTCTTCGACCCTTTTGTTCTGGCTGGGGGACGATTCGCCTGATCACCAGAAGACGTGGGAGTTTCTGGACAGGCGCATTGGCGACGTAATGCAGTTTGAAAAGCTCAAGGCGCAGGTCAACAGCAACCCGTTGTTCAAACCGTTTCTGGCCGTGCCCAATTGGCTGGCTGGTCAGGTCAAGGCCCCGATGAAGATGCGCGCCGATTTGCCGGGCCTGCTGAACCCGCGCAAGTAGTCAAAGCTTGGCCTTTTCCCAGATGACAGCTAGGCATTGCGCAAAGGAGATTTGCCCATGACCCGAATGATGCGCGCTGTCGAAATCACTCAGCCCGGTGGTCCCGATGTTCTTAAGCTGACTGAGCGACCGATGCCGGTGGCGGACGCCGGACAAGTTGTGCTGAAGGTCGCCTATGCCGGTGTGAACCGCCCGGACGCTTTGCAACGTGCCGGAGCCTATGATCCCCCGCCCGGAGCCAGCGATCTGCCGGGGCTGGAGGCCTCGGGCGAGGTAGTTGCCATGGGCACAGGCGTCGAAGGTTTGGCATTGGGCGATCAGGTCTGCGCCTTGTTGCCCGGTGGCGGTTACGCCGAATACGTCGCCACGCCCGCTGCGCATTGCCTGCCTGTTCCAGACGGGATGGACATGAAGCAAGCGGCTTGCCTGCCCGAGACCTTCTTTACCGTCTGGTCCAACGTGTTCACGCGCGGCAGTCTGAAACCAGGCGAGCGCTTCCTTGTTCATGGTGGGTCCAGCGGCATCGGAACCACTGCGATCCAGCTGGCCAATGCCTTTGGAGCGCGGGTCTTTGCAACTGCTGGCTCGGATGAGAAATGCGCCGCCTGCGTGAAATTGGGGGCAGAGAAGGCCATCAACTACCGCGACGAAGATTTCGTAGGTGTCATGCGCGCTGAAGGCGGGGCGAACCTGATCCTTGACATGGTGGGCGGTGACTACATCCCGCGCAACGTGAAGGCGTTGGCTGAGGATGGGCGGCTGGTTCAAATCGCGTTCCTGCAAGGCCCTGTGGCTGAGTTGAATTTTGCTCTGATGATGGTCAAACGCCTGACGCTGACCGGCAGTACCTTGCGCCCGCAAAGCGATCTGGCCAAAGCCAAGATCGCGCAGGACCTGCGTGAAGCTGTCTGGCCTTTGCTGGCTGCGGGCAGGGTTGCCCCGGTCATGGACAGCGAATTTCCCCTGGCGGATGCTGCGGCGGCACACGCGCATATGGAAAGCTCGACCCATATTGGCAAAATCGTTCTGAACGTTGCGGGCTAGCGGCGATGCGCGGGGTTTGATCCGCGCGCAAACTCGCCGCAGCACAAGCTCCTGATTGCCCTGTCACGCAAGCATGCTAGCTTGGGGTCAGGCAAGAGGAGGTTCAGAATGCAGAATACTGCGCGCACAGTCGTCATCCACGAATTCGGCGGCTCCGAGGTCTTGCAGATCGAAGATCGGCCCTTGGGCGATCCCGGTCCAGGTGAGGTTCGCATCCGCCATCATGCTTGCGGCCTGAACTTCATCGATGTTTATCAGCGCACCGGCCTCTATCCGTTGGAGTTGCCGCATGCGCTGGGGATGGAAGCGTCGGGCGTGATCGAAGCCGTTGGCGACGGAGTCGCTCATCTGACACCGGGTCAGCACGCCGCCTATGCTGCCGCACCGTCGGGCGCCTATTGCGAGGCGCGGGTGATGCCGGCGGCTCAGGTTTGTCCGTTGCCAGACGGCATTTCATTCGAAGCGGCGGCGGCGATGATGCTGAAGGGCATGACCGTTGAATATCTGTTCCACCGCACCACGCCTTTGCGTCGCGGGGATACGGTGTTGTTCCACGCTGCGGCCGGGGGTGTCGGCCTGATCGCCTGCCAATGGGCGAAATCCGAAGGCATCACTCTGATCGGTACTGCCGGTACAGATGAGAAATGCGCGCTGGCCCAGTTCAACGGCGCGGCGCATTGCATCAACTACCGCACCGAGAACTTCGTCGAACGCGTGGCCGAGATCACCAATGGGCACGGCGTTGACGTGGTGATGGATTCGGTCGGCGCCGACACGTTTGAGGGGTCGCTGGACTGCCTGAAACCGCTTGGGATGATGATCTCATTCGGCAATGCTTCGGGGCCGGTGCCGCCTGTGAATATCGGGATCCTGGGGCAGAAAGGATCGCTCAAGATCACCCGTCCAACCCTATTTACGCATATTGGCGATCACACGGTCTGTCAGGCCATGGCGCGGCGGTTGTTTGGTAAGGTCGAAGGTGGCGAGGTCAAGATTCATATCGACCAGCGTTTTCCTCTGGATCAGATCGCCGACGCGCATCGCGCGCTTGAGGCGCGCCAGACCACCGGTAGCACGATATTGGATGTTTGAACGGAAAGACCCGGCGGGATGCGCCGGGTCTGTTTGATATGCCAAAGCGGATCAGAAACGATACGCTGCACGGAACTGAAGTGTGGTGGCATCGACATCCACGCCGCTAGAGTTGAAGTTGTCGAATTCATGATACAGCAACTCGGCCCCGATGGTGACATTGGGGGCAACGGCTTGTTCATATCCTGCGCCGATGAACCAACCATCATCGCTGCCCAAGGTATCGGTCCCGGCTTCGGCATAGCCGCCAACGCCGTAAAGCAATCCTTGGGGGGTCACTTTGTAACCCGCACGCGCTTTGATACGCCAGACATCCTCGATTGTGGCCGCGCCCGACAGGTCGATATCTGCCCAGTCATAGTCAAAACCACCACCAACAACCCAGTCGCCCAAATCATAATCGTAGCCCAGGATGATGCCGCCAATCGCACCATCACCATCGACGCCGGAAAGGTTGGTGTCAGCGTCGAGATAACCCAACTGCAAACCGCCGTAGAATCCGGTCCAGTCTCCGGTGGACTGCGCCATGAGCGACCCGGCCGTCATACTCGATACAGCTGCTATTAGAGCCAGTTTCACTTTCATCTTCTGATCCTTTCATTCGAAATATGCGCGCAGCTGCCTTGGGTTTGTGGCTGCGCGATTGTACAAGCTGTTACGGTCTCAATCCGAGACTGGATCACCGTTGCCCATATTTTCCGTACGGAATGCTGGTCAATTCGACCGGCCTGTGCCCGCCATGACCGGGTCTGTACTCTGAAAGGTAGGATGCGCCGCGATGGCTTCAAATAAGAAGCGGCGGCAGAACGAGCTGCCGCCGACAGACGATAATTTCTAGGCGGATTATTGCTGCAGTTCAGCCGGAGCTTTGTCAGCAATGTCTTCCCAGTTTGTGCTGGCTTGTTCGATGAAACCTGGGATGTCGCCCTCCCAGCGTTCCTGAATGTCTTTCGACAGGTTCAGATACAGTGTGTTGTCGACGATTTTCCAATGGTTCGGGTCACCATCAAACTTGAAGCCCATCGCCGCACCGAAGGCGCAGTAGCCGCCATAAGCAGGCAGATATGCTTCGGGGTTGGCTTCAAATGCGGCTTTGTTTTCCTCGGACGAGAAGCGGTACATTGCGTCATCATGCAGGGTGGTGATGCGGTAATCGCCCTTGGTGGCTTCACCTTCGGTAAAATACGCAACCGGGTCATAGCCCTGCATCGCCAGCCCGGTCGAGCTGGCATTGATTTCAACGCCTGCGGCCAGGGTCGAAGTTGCCAGGGCAACAGACAGTGCAACGCCACCGATCAGAGATTTAAACGTGTTCATAGCTTCACCTTTCGTGAAAGGGGATGCGCGCGGTCGCCGTAATTGCGATTTGCGATCCCGGATTTTGTCCTGTGACGCCGGTAATTGGCCGTCACAGATCCTCAGGTGGGAAGCCGGATGTTCACGTTCAAAGCAATCAATTGTGATTGTGCAGAGGTGCAGAGATGCTGTTCAGAAATGTGGTCGGGTTAGTCCTCGGGCGTCAGTGCCAGAACAAAGTCGGTAACCTTCTGGGCAGGCATTTCGCAAGGGCGCAGCAATGCGCCGCTGTTGCGTGTTTGATAGAGGTTCAGGCTTATATAGTCCGAGCCACCAAGCTCACGCGCCACAAGCTTATGGGACTTGTTTCCTGCTATGGCCTGACGCGAGACCACATAGCGCCGCCCCTGGGCGCGGCCAGTGAATGTGCCCAAGGGCAATGCGAAAAAGGCGCGGGTGAACGCGTCGGTCGCGGTCACGGCTTTCCGATCTTGGGCTCAGTCCCCGCCTTGATACGTGCTACATTGGCGTTGTGGCGCCAGTAGACCAGCAAGGTGAGCGCAATACCCAAAACGAAGGTGGAGCCATCCGTCAGCACCACGATCCAGGTGGTCGACAATGCGGCCGCCGCCAGTGCGCCGATTGAGGATATCCGCCAGATCGCCGCCGCAACCAACCACGTCAGACAGCAGGCAACACCGACCCGCCAATCCAGTGCCAGCCAAAGGCCGAGGAATGTGGCCACGCCCTTGCCGCCCTTGAAGCTTAACCAAACGGGATAGCAATGGCCCAAAAACGCCATGAGCGCTGCAATCTGGGCCGCGTCTTCACCGGCAAAGGCGCGCGCCAGCAGAACCGCCACAGCGCCTTTTGCAGCATCGAACAGCAGGGTCAGGGCGGCGGCGGCCTTGTTGCCGGTTCGAAGCACATTGGTGGCTCCGATATTACCTGACCCGATCTGGCGCAGATTGCCCAGTCCCATAAGCTTGGCCAGGATCAGGCCAAAGGGAATTGACCCCAAAAGGTAGCCCATGGCCGCCCACAGCAGCAATTCGGATTGTGTACTGTCAATCAAGGGCATCAAGTTCTCCGGTAGACTTCTTTGCCGGCCACGTAGGTCGCAATGACCTTACCCTGCATCCGCTGCCCGTCAAATGGCGTGTTTTGTGATTTGGATCGGAGTGTAAACCGGTCCAGCACAAAAGGAACATCAGGATCAAACAAGACCAGATCGGCTGGCGCATCTGTGGACAAACGACCAGTGTTCAAACCCAGGCGTTTGGCCGGGTTCAGGGTCATGGCACGGAACAGGGTTGGCAAATCCAACTGACCCGAATGATACAGGCGCAGCGCTGCGGGCAACAATGTCTCCAACGCAACCGCGCCCGAGGCAGCCTCTTCAAACGGCAGGCGTTTGCTTTCCTCGTCCTGCGGGGTGTGCATGGAACTGATCGTGTCGATTAGGCCCGTTCGCACCGCTTCAATCACCGCCTGCCGGTCATCCTCTGACCGCAGCGGTGGTTTGACTTTGAAGAAAGTGCGATAGTCGGCCACGTCCAGCTCATTCAGCGTCAGGTGGTGGATCGAGGTTCCGGCGGTGATGTCCAAACCATTGCGCTTGGCGCGTTCCAATGCGGGCAAGGCGCGAGCCGTCGTGATCTGATCTGCGTGATAGGCCGCGCCAGTCATTTCCAGCAATGCGATGTCGCGGTCCAGCCCCATCCGTTCCGCCCGGGCTGACACTGCGGGCAGGCCGCGCAACGCGGCGAATTTACCGCTGGTCGCAGCAGCCCCGGCGCTGAGCCCCGGTTCCTGCGGATGCGCTATCACCAACGCCCCGCAGGACCGCGCATAGGTCAGCGCGCGCGCGAATACCTTGGTGTTGGTCACCACATGATCGCAATCCGTAAAGGCGACTGCACCGGCATCCATCAGAAACCCGATCTCGGTCATCTCGCGCCCCTCACGCCCTTTGGTTAGAGCGGCCATTGGCAGAACGTTCACAGGCGTATCAGCCTGGGCGCGGCGTGTTGCAAATTCCAGCGTTTCCGGCGTGTCGATGGCAGGTGTGGTATCGGGGCGCGTGACCAACGTGGTCACCCCACCCGCCGCTGCCGCGAGACCTGCGGATTTGTAGCTTTCCTTGTGCCGCTCGCCTGGTTCACACACTTTAACGCCGATATCGACAATGCCGGGGGCCAGGCATTTGCCATTGCAGTCCACGACCTGCCCGTCCACCGCAGGGGCATCGCCTTCGCCGTTCGCCACAATCCGCCCGTCCGCGACTTGCAGCCATCCGGTCGCATCCGTCCCGTTCTCCGGGTTGATCAGGCGCGCGTTGGTAAACAAAACGGTGCTCATGGCAAGGCCCTTTCGATAGCGGCTTTGGTTGCGGTGGGATCCGCCTGGTACTTGATTAGATGCTTGTCGCCGCTCTTGGTCACAAGCTGGACGAAACTGCCCATGGTGTTCACGGCTTCGATCTGGGTCAGCCCAACCTTGCGCGGGCCCGGGCCTGTCAGCAACGTATCGGTCATTTCCCATTTGGCGGTCAGTTCTTCCGAAGCCAGATACCATGCGCGCAGGCCGATGGCTGCTAGTCCAGCAGGCGCACCGGTCCAGACATAGGGGTTTCCGACCAACCAGAGCACGACCATCGCCCCGGCCATTGCAGCAGCGGCCAGCCAGGCATTGGTACGAATATATGCGCCCTTGTCGGGGGCAAAGATCACAGGATCAGCCACAGGACACCTCCGATCACCATTAATATGAACAAGGCCAGCGCAGCCGAGCCCATTCGGCGCGGCCTGTCGTCTTGCGCCGGCGGCTGCGGTGCTGAAAACGGCTTGGCACTTTCGGTTTCGATCCGACCGCCAGTCCAGTTTGTGGCCTCTTCCGTGAACAAACCAATTAACTGAACGCGCGGATCCGGGGTAAGCACCGCTGACTGTCCTTTGAACGCAGCGCTGCGCAGAGCCATGACCCAGCCTTCAACAGCGTCCAGCGCCGCGCGATCCAATTGGTCTTCGGAGACGCCGCCCCCTTCGTTCAGATAGCCCCAAAGGCCCAGGTCTTCGAGATCAGACACAGGAAAGATGTCGATCTGTTCTGGGTCCAGATTGGCAACCCCCAAAACCTGATCAGCAGCACCAGGTTCGCGCAGAAACTTGGCCTCTTCCGGGCGCATGTTCAGTGCAAACAGGCGAATGACACCGCGTTCGTGGGGAAGAACGGTCAGGTCGCTCATGCGGCCTCGCGCAGGTTGCGGGCCAGCAGTTCCATGGCGGCCATGCGGACGGCGACGCCCATCTCGACCTGTTCCTGAATGACCGAACGGTTGATGTCATCCGCCAGCGTGCCGTCGATCTCGACCCCTCGGTTCATTGGACCCGGGTGCATGACGATGGCGTCGGGTTTGGCTTGCGCAAGTTTGACTGCGTCAAGGCCATAGCGGTGATAGTACTCGCGCTCTGACGGAATGAACCCGCCATCCATCCGTTCTTTCTGAAGGCGCAGCATCATGACGACATCCACATCCCGCAGGCCTTCGGTCATATCATCATAAATCTCGGCCCCGAACTCGGCGAATTGCGCAGGCACCAGCGTGGGGGGGCCGATCAGACGGATGCGGTTCTCCATCTTGCCCAGCAGGATCAGGTTCGAACGCGCCACGCGGGAATGGGCCACATCGCCGCAAATGGCGATGTTCAGGCGATGCAAGCGCCCCTTGGCGCGGCGGATGGTCAATGCATCCAGCAGCGCTTGGGTCGGATGTTCGTGCCGCCCGTCGCCTGCATTCAGCACGGCGCAATTCACTTTCTGCGCCAGCAGATCGACTGCACCAGATTGTGGATGGCGCACCACCAGCAGGTCGGGATGCATCGCGTTTAATGTCATTGCTGTATCAATCAGGGTTTCGCCCTTTTTGATCGAACTGGCCTGCATCGCCATATTCATCACATCCGCGCCCAGACGCTTACCCGCGATCTCAAAGCTCGCTTGCGTGCGGGTCGAGTTTTCAAAGAACATGTTGATCTGGGTCAGCCCGGACAGCACGTCCGAGTGTTTGGTCGACTGACGGTTCATATCGACATAGGTCTCGGCCAGGTCAAGAATGGCGGTGATATCGGATTGCGACAGATGCTCGATGCCAAGAAGGTGACGATGGGCGAAACGCATGGGCGGGCTCCTGTCTGACAATCGGACCGCTTATAGAAAGCCGCGCGAGGCAAGGCAACCTAAGGTTCTGTGCTGTCGGGCAGTTTCTGGCATCCCCCCTGCGGCAGGCATTGTTCGCCCGGTTTGCACCATTTGCCATATCCGCAATCGATGGCTTTGACAGGGACACAGCCCTGATTTCTGGAGCATTTGAAACCTTGGCGACACTGCGATCCGGTTTTTTCGCATAGGTACCACCCAGGACGCGAGCATCCACCTTGCGGCAGGCAGTAGGATCCGCGCACGCAGATCCGGCCATCGGCGCAGGGCTGCGGTAGGTTTAGTTCGATATCGGGGCGGATCAGCTCGCATTTGCCACGGCCATTGCAGCGGCTCCCGCTGGGGCAATCGAGGCTCGAATTGCAGGCATTTGCACCTTGCGGTGCACATCGCGTGCCACCCGCGACACAGCGCTCGAATGGGCCACAGCTGCGCCCGCCACCGCAATAGGTGCCACCCAGAGGGATGCAGTGTCCATCAAAGCTGCATCTTTGCCCGCCCGAACAACACCGGCTGCCGCAGGCGAATTGACCCCCGCGGCATTGGTCATTGCCGATGGAAAGCTGCGCGTGTAGCGGGCCCGCCGGGGCACTCAGAAGCAGAGCAATCAGAAGGAATCGCAAGATCGATGGCATAACAGGATCATGGTCGGTGCGACCCAGCGCCGTGGCAAGGTCTATTCGCTTTCCATCGGTCAAAAGCCGGTTAGATTGTGGGGTATGGAATCGGGCATGGATTATCACACCGCACGGGCGCTGTTGGACTGGCAGATCGAACTGGGCGTGACCGAGGCGATTGGCAACGCGCCAATCGACCGGTATGCGCTGCCCGATACCGCGCCCAAGCCCAAGGAACAGGCCAACCCCGAGGCCGCGACCGAGAAACCAGAGCAGGTTGACCCGGTTGCCATCGCAAAATCCGCAGCACAAAGCGCCGGATCACTGGATGAATTGCGCGCGGCGATGGAGACATTTGAACATTGTGAGCTGAAACGCGGTGCGCGGCAGTTGGTGTTTGCAGATGGTACTCCGGGCGCGCGCGTGATGATCATTGGTGAAGCGCCGGGGCGGGATGAAGACCGCGAAGGTAAGCCCTTTGTCGGACGCGCGGGTCAGTTGCTGGATCGGATGCTGGCGGCGATTGATCTGGATCGCACGCAGAATGTGTATATCACCAATGTGTTGCCCTGGCGCCCCCCGCAAAACCGCGATCCGAAGCCGGAAGAGATCGGTATGATGAAGCCGTTTCTGGAACGCCATGTGGCGTTGGCCAAGCCCGAAGTTCTGGTGGTGATGGGCAATATCAGCTGCCAAGCCGTACTGGGTAAACGCGGCATCACGCGCTTGCGCGGTACCTGGGAACACGCGCTGGATTTGCCGGTGATCCCGATGTTCCACCCCGCCTACCTGCTGCGCCAGCCGCAGATGAAACGAGAGGCTTGGGCCGATCTGTTGGAGTTGAAAGCACGGCTGGGGGCAGGATGATGCGTATTTTGGCTTTCTCAGACCTTCATATGGCGCGCAACCGGGCGGCTGATCTCGTTGCGGCCAGCGCGCAGGCCGATCTGGTGATCGGGGCCGGGGACTACTGCAATATGCGCCAGGGATTGGGCGAGGCCATGCAGATGCTGTCGGGTATCTCGGCCCCGCTGGTGCTGGTGCCGGGCAATGCGGAAAGCGCGGATGAGCTGACCGATGCTGCGCCAGATAGCGCCCATGTCCTGCATGGCACCGGAATGACGGTCGATGGAATTCACCTGTTCGGGCTGGGCTACGGGGTGCCGGCCACGCCATTTGGCGATTGGTCCTGTGATCTGTCCGAGCCAGAGGCTTCGGAACTGCTGGATCGCTGTGACGACGCCGATGTTTTGATCGTGCATTCTCCGCCTAAAGGGTATGGAGATGTAACATCGCAAGGTGTCTCGGTCGGTTCGGTGGCTGTGCGCGATGCTGTGGAACGGCTTCAGCCCAAGCTGGTTTTCTGTGGCCATATCCACGACAGCTGGGGCTATCGCGGAACGCTGGGCCGGGCTCAAATCGCCAATCTGGGGCCCAAGGTGAATTGGTTCGAGGTGTCGTGATGATCGATCAGGAAAAAGACTTTATTGCGGTTCGTATTGCGGTCCTGACGGTCTCGGACACGCGGTCGCTTGACGACGATCGATCCGGTCAAACGCTGGTCGATCGGATCGAAGCGGCGGGTCACGCCGTTGCAGATCGGCAAATCCTGCCCGATGAGCGTGCGCAGATCGCTGATAAGCTGCGTGCATGGATCGAAGACCCGCAGATCGACGTTGTGATCTCAACCGGAGGCACGGGCCTGACCGGGCGCGATGTCACGGTCGAAGCGCATCGCGATGTCTATGAGAAAGAGATTGATGCCTTTGGAACCGTCTTCACCATTCTGTCGATGGAGAAGATCGGAACCTCTGCCGTGCAATCCCGCGCGACTGGCGGTGTTGCTGGCGGCACTTATCTGTTTGCCCTGCCGGGCAGCCCGGGTGCGTGCAAGGATGCATGGGACGGTATTTTGGAAAAACAATTCGACTACCGCCATCGCCCCTGCAACTTTGTGGAAATAATGCCGCGATTGGACGAACATCTGCGACGGAAGTAGACTGTTCCTACGTTTAACACCTTATAACCGCATTGTGGCTTGGCATATTTCACCGTCCAGCTACATTTTGCGAAAGGTAGCCCATCGCAACCGGGGTAAGTGAAAATGCGTTTTCTAAGGCAAAGTCTTGTCGGTGTCTTTCTGGCGTCGCTGACGTTGGCTTTGCTGTTTGTCGCAGCCCAGATGATCACGGGCGCGGTCCAAGATGTGATCGCGCGCGACACTGCAAAACCCGCGGCGCGTGAGCGTGTTTTCACAGTGTCCGTCAGAACAGCTGAGTTACAGACTGTAACGCCTTATTTGGAAGCCTTTGGTGAAGTGCAAAGCCGCCGTCGGCTTGAACTGCGCGCGGCGCTGGGTGGTCGCGTGATCTCACTCGCCGATGATTTCGAGGATGGCGGGACGGTCACGGCGGGTGAAGTTTTGGTCGAGCTGGACCCTGCGGATACGCAATCCGCCTTGGACCGGGCCAAATCCGATCTGCTGGATGCCCAGTTCGAGGAACGCGATGCGGAACGGTCCCTGCTGCTGGCACAAGATGAGTTGAAATCGGCAGAAGCGCAGGCTGAGCTGCGCGAACGTGCCCTGCAACGGCAACGCGATCTGGAATCCCGCGGTGTGGGCGCGACTGCGAGCGTGGAGGAGGCCGAATTGTCGGCCACCTCTGCCCAGCAATCTGTTCTGGCGCGTCGCATCGCCCTGGCGCAGGCTGAATCGCGTGTGGATCAGGCCACCACGCTATTGGCCCGCGCGCGGATTGCGCTTGAAGCGGCAGAACGCGATCTGGATGATATGACCATTCGGGCCGGGTTCGCAGGCACGCTGACCGATGTCACATTGGTCGAGGGGCGCTTGGTTTCGGCCAACGAAAAACTGGCCGAGCTGGTAGACCCTGATGCGTTGGAAGTTGCCTTTCGGGTTTCGACGGCCCAATTTGTCCGATTGCTGGATGAAGATGGAACCCTATTAAACGCTCCGGTAACCGTGTCGCTTGAGGTGACGGGGGCCGACCTGACTGCAACAGGACGGATCAGCCGCGACAGCGGATCAGCGGGCGAAGGGCAGACAGGTCGTCTGATCTTCGCACGATTGGATAGCGCTTCGGGCTTCAAACCAGGGGATTTTGTGACGGTCACCGTTCAGGAACAGGCGGTCGACGCCGTGGTGCGTTTGCCCTCATCCGTTCTGGATGCGGCGGGCACGGTACTGGTGCTGGGCGCGGATGACCGTCTGGAAACCTTGCCGGTGCAATTGGTCCGACGGCAGGGAGATGAGGTTTTGCTGCGCGGCGACAGCCTGGAAGGTCGCGAAGTGGTTATTGGCCGCACGCCGTTGCTGGGCTCGGGCGTGCGCGTGCGCCCCCTGCGGGTCGAGGAAAGCGCCGACGCGGATATGGTCGAGTTGACGGATACGCAGCGCGCGCAGCTTGTCGCGCAGGTTGAGGCCAGCGAAGGTATGCCTCAGGATGTCAAAACCCGAATGCTGGGTCAGTTGGAAGCGGCTCAAGTGCCTGCCTCGCTGGTCCGTCGTATTGAAAACCGGGCCGGAGGCTAAGCGCTATGATGCGCGAAATCCCAAGCGCGGCGGGCGGCATTCTGAGCTATTTCACCCGACACCGGACGGTCGCCAATCTTCTGTTACTGGTTATGCTCGTTCTCGGGACTGCCGCGATCCCGAACATGCGCGCGCAGTTCTTTCCCGATGTCATACTGGAACGGGTCGATGTTAACGTCGAGTGGGAGGGCGCAGGCCCCGAGGATGTTGATAACGGAATTGTTCAACTGCTGGAGCCCGAGCTGCTGGCGGTCGAGGGCGTAGCCAGTACCACAGCCACTTCACGAGAAGGGTCCGCGAACATCCGGCTTGAGTTCGAAGCCAACTGGGATATGTCCCGCGCCGTCGAAGATGTTCGGACCGCCGTTGATAGTGTCACAACTTTGCCTGAAGACGCCGCAGAACCCTCGATCCGGCGCGGGGCTTGGCGTGATCGTGTAACAGATGTTGTGATCACCGGCCCGGTGGCGCCTGACCAGCTGGCAAAGTTTACCGATGAACTGATCAACAGGCTGTTCGCTGCGGGTGTTACACGCACCACGATCCGAGGTTTGGCTGCGCCGCGCGTGGTGGTCGAGGTTCCAACGGCGCAATTGATCGCCAACGACATTGCCTTGTCTGACATCTCCTCGGCCATTGCTGCCGAGGTTAACGCCAGCCCCGCCGGGGACGTCACGGGCGCCAATGCCCGTATCCGGACAGGTTCGGAGAAACGCACCCCGGAAGAGATCGAAGGCATCGCATTGCTCAACTTTGCAGACGGATCCAAACTGTTCGTGGGCGATGTTGCGCAGATCCGGGTTGAAGGGGTCGACCGCAATCGCAGCTATTTCGTGGGCGATGATCCGGCCATGTCCATTCGGGTGGATCGTTCTAATCTGGGCGATGCCATCGGCATTCAACATCAGGTCGAAGACGTGGTGGCCGAGATGCAGGCCAGCCTGCCCGAAGGTGTCACGGTCGAGTTGATCCGGACGCGGGCGCAGTCCATCACAGACCGGCTGGACATTCTGATCGACAACGGTCTTGTCGGGCTTGGGCTCGTTGTGTGCCTGCTTTTTCTGTTCCTTAATGCGCGGATTGCTTTCTGGGTGGCCGCAGGCATTCCCGTCGCAATGTCAGCCGCTATTGCGCTGATGTATCTGGGTGGCCTGTCGATCAACATGGTCTCGCTATTCGGCCTGATCATAACCCTAGGCATCGTGGTGGACGACGCGATCGTGGTGGGCGAACACGCTGATTTTCGTGCCCGCCGACTGGGTGAGCCGCCCATGGTTGCCGCTGAACGCGCCGCCCGGCGGATGGCCATGCCGGTATTCGCGGCAACACTAACAACCGTGATCGCATTCTTCGGCCTGACTCTTGTCGGTGGTCGGTTCGGAGAGTTGATCCGCGACATCCCATTCACCGTGATCGCCGTTCTTGCGGCCTCACTGATCGAGTGTTTCCTGATCCTACCCAACCACATGGCCCATGCCATCGCCCATTCGGCGAAGGAGCATTGGTACGACCTGCCCAACCGGGTCGTCAACCGCGGGTTCCGCTGGGTGCGGGACCGCCTGTTCCGGCCCTTCATCGCCTGGGTGGTCTGGGCCCGCTATGTGGTTGTTGCGTTGATGGTTGTCATTCTGGCCAGCCAGATCGCCCTGTTCATCAGAGGCGATGTGAACTGGCGGTTCTTCAACGCGCCCGAGCGTGGCTCGGTCACCGGCAACTTTATCATGGCCGAAGGGGCGACCCGCGCCGATACGTTCGAGATGATGCGCCAGTTGCAGCAAGCCGCCGAAGAACTAGGCGCAATTTACGAGGAACGTCATGGTCGTAACCCCATCGATTACGTTTTGGCCGAGGTTGGCGGCAGCGCCGGGTTTGGCCTGTCGGCTGCCGAAGGCAAGGATGATGATCTGCTGGGCGGCATCTCGATCGAACTGATTGATGCTGACCTGCGCCCATATTCCAGTTTTGAGTTTGTGGGCGAGCTTCAGGATTTCGTGCCCCGCCATCCCAAGGTCGAGCTGATCAGCTTCCGAGGCTGGCGGTCCGGCCCAGGTGGCGATGCCATCGACGTGCAGTTCTACGGTTCCGACGTGAACACGCTCAAGGCCGCATCAGAGGACCTTCAGACTGAATTGTCTAAATACCCTGAGGTCTCGGCGCTTGAGGACAATCTTGCTTATGACAAGGAAGAGTACATTCTGGACCTGACCGCGCAGGGGCAGGCTTTGGGCTTCCGCATCGAAACTCTGGGGCGCGTATTGCGCAACAGATTGAACGGGATCGAGGCCGCGACCTTCCCGGATGGGCCTCGCAGTGCCGAAATTCGGGTGGAACTGCCCGAGGGCGAACTGACGGCTGACTTCCTTGAACGCACGCTGATGCGCACACCCGATGGGGTTTATGTGCCGTTGGCCGATATTGTCTCGGTCGAGCGGAAATCGGGATTCTCAACCGTGCGGCGCGAAAACGGGTTGCGGGTGATCTCGGTCAATGGCGACATTTCCGAGGATGACCCGACCCGCGCGGCAGAGATTGAACGCGCGCTGAACGAAGAGATTTTGCCCAATATCGCTGCTGAACGACAGGTCGAATGGCGCATGGCGGGGCTGAGCGAGCAGGAAAACGAGTTCCTGTCCGAGGCGCGCACAGGCCTGATCCTGTGCCTGACCGGGATTTATCTGGTGCTGGCCTGGGTCTTTGCCAGTTGGTCCAGACCGCTGGTGGTGATGGCCATTATCCCGTTTGGCTTGGTGGGTGCGATCTGGGGGCATTATATCTGGGATGTGCCGCTGAGCATGTTCACGGTTGTTGGCCTGCTGGGTATGACCGGGATTATCATCAATGATTCAATTGTTTTGGTGACAACCATAGATGGCTATCAGCAGGAACGCGGTCTGGTGCCGTCGATTGTCGAAGGCACGGCTGATCGTTTGCGCCCGGTGATGCTGACGACGCTGACGACAGTGCTGGGCCTGACGCCGTTGCTGTATGAAGGCTCTCAGCAAGCACAATTTTTGAAGCCGACCGTGATCACTCTGGTCTACGGCTTGGGTTTTGGCATGTTGCTGGTTTTGGTTCTGGTTCCGGCCTTGCTGGCCATTCTGAATGACGTCTCCCGCCCGATGACAGCCATGCGCCGTGCCATGCGCGCGCCGGATCGGGTGTTGCAGGGCGCTGTCGCGGCCACCGGGGTCGTGCTGATGCTGTGGTTTGCAGTGACGATGGTGTGGCCTGCAGTTGCTGGTGCACCGATGGGCATTCTCTCTGCGCTTTACCCGGATGAGGGCGGCGCGGGTGTCTTGGATATGGGGCTGGGTGCGTTTTTGGCCGGAGCACTCCCGATACTGGCGCTAAGCTTTGCCGCGTCGGGATTGCTTTATGTGCGGTTGAAAGGCCGGGTTGGCACTTAGCCCACGCGCAGGGCCCGTTCCAAAAGCTGGGGCACGCGCGCGCTCATCTGTAAATCGCCCTGACGTATCCGTTCAATCGGAAACCAGCGCGCGTCCAGCGCGTCATCGCCGGCTTTGGGTTCGCCCGACTGATAGCGGCAGGCCACGCCGACGAGCAGGTAGTGTGAGATGACTTCTCCGGCCTCGTCTCGTCGCAGCAGATCCAGATTGTCGAGGTACTGCAGCGGTTCTGCGATGATCGATGTTTCTTCAAACAACTCTCGTTGTGCCGCCTCCAGAACGGTTTCGCCCCATTCCACGTGACCGCCTGGAAAGCCCCATAGCCCACGGTCGGGCTGTTTGCTGCGTTGCACCAGAAGGACCTGATCCTGAAGCAGGACCACGGCCAATGCGCCGATCTTTGGGGTTTGGCTCATGCGATCAGCCTGCGCTGCAGCCCTGAATGTCGACCGCGTGGTTCGCACCCAGAACCGTGATACGAATCTCGGACCGATCCAGTGCGAAGGGCGCGCCCGACGCGTTGATGACTTCTGCCGTTGCAATCAGCGTGCCGCCCTGACGCACTGTTTCGGGTTGTGATGCCCAAAGCACCGGATTGCCCGGTTCGATCACCGCTATCTCCTGTCCACCTGCTGACGGCATGGTCACGCGCGCCTCGATCTGCATGCCGTCTGCTGTCGGTGTCAGGCTGCATCGTGCGGATGAAACATTGGCCTCTCTTGCCGAAAACGGACGTTGGGCCAGCGCTGCAGCGATAGTCGGGTTGCGGTCGGCCTTGGCGTCCAGTGTATGGTCGAAATCCAGCCGCTCGGGGATGCAGACATCCTTGCAGACGCCCAAATCCATCTCGCCGCGCAGGCGAACAGGTTTAGCTGGGTTTTTCGGCGTGATCTCAACCGGCAAAACCAGTTGATCCTCGTACCCGATGGATTGCAGCCCATTCTGGTCAAACACATCCGGTGCAGGCCATGTGATCGACACATCGCCAACATTGCGCGAACCGGTCCAGTCAAATTGCGGCGGAATCCCCGCATCCCCCGGCGCGCGCCAGTAGGTTTTCCAGCCATCCTGCAAGGTCAGGCGCAACGCCCCCAGATAGGTGCCATTGGTGGTCTGACCCCCATCCAGAATGTCCAGTTGGACAACACCATCTAACTGCTGTGCCGAGGCAGGTGAAATGGCACACAGGCAGGCTGCAACAGCGGCTGCGATGGGTTTCTTGAGCGCGTTCATGCCCTATACATGCGCGGTACGCGGTTGAAATCCAAGTCACGTTCGGGTCACCGGACTGAAATCTGCCAAAAACCTATGTGGCATCTTGCCAATCGCAGGGCCACAAGGTCATTGTTGAGGTACCATCACAAAGAGACCCCGCCCTATGAACCTGACCGGAAAACTGTTGATTGCGATGCCCGGCATGGGCGATCCGCGTTTCGACCATTCGGTTGTCTATATGTGCAGCCATGGCGATGACGGCGCGATGGGGTTGATCATCAACAAACCCTCGGACCTTCGTATCAAAGCCCTGCTGGGGCAGCTTAACATCGCCTGCCGCATACCGGTTGTCGGGGAACGCCTTGTGCATTTCGGCGGCCCGGTCGAGATGTCGCGCGGCTTTGTTCTGCATAGTGCTGACTACGACGCCAATCTGCATTCGTTGCAAATCTCGGAGTCTTTCAGCATGACCGCAACGCTGGATGTGCTTGAGGATCTGGCCTCTGGTCGGGGTCCATTGGATTCGATGGTTACGCTGGGATATGCTGGCTGGGGCCCCGGACAGCTGGAGGATGAGATCGTCATGAATGGCTGGCTGACAGCCGAGGCGAGCTCGCAACTGGTGTTTGACGTCCCCGATGATGACAAATGGGAGGCCGCTCTGGCCACGCTGGGTGTCGATCCGCTGAGCTTGTCTGCCAGTGCCGGGCGCGCGTGATCAGCTGTCGCGCGGTGCTGCAGCACGGCGCAGGCGGTCATTGATAGCAGCCCCCAGATCATGATCGGGAATAGGGGACACGGCAATCGGTCGGCCCGTTTCGTTCAATCTGTGCAATGCGGCAAACAGATTGGCGGCGGCTTCGATCAGGTTCCCGCTCTCGGACAAGTTCAGGTCGCAGTCGACCGAACCAAAGCCCAGTAAAACCTCATCACCCTGCTTCGACTGCGCATTCAGGCGAACCGGCGCGTCCGGCGCGTAATGCGATTGCAGTTGTCCCGGTGCGGTCAGATGATCTCCGGCTTGATGCAAGTGCAGGCGTGTGTTGAGGGCGGTTTCGACATCCTCAAGCGCGATGCCGCCGGGGCGCAGCAAGGTGGGCTCCCCGGCCAGCCCGACAATGGTCGATTCCAAACCGACACCACAGGGGCCGTCATCCAGAATGGCAGAAATTCGGTCGCCAAGCCCTGCACGCACATGATCGGCGGTGGTCGGGCTGATCTGGCCAGAGGGATTGGCGGATGGGGCTGCCACTGGGCCGTCAAAGGCGGTCAGCAGGTCTCGGGCCGTTTGGTGGGCCGGGACGCGGACGGCCAGTGTTTCCAACCCTGCAGTGACCAACGGAGAGATTCCATGACCATCCCGCAAGGGCAGAACCAGTGTCAGTGGTCCGGGCCAAAAAACATTGGCAAGCGTTTCTGCATGGTCTGACCAGTCGACAAATCGCCGGGCCGCTTCTACCGAGGCGACATGGGCGATCAGCGGGTTAAAGCTGGGCCGTCCCTTGGCTTCGTAGATCGCGGCGACCGCGTCGCCGTTCCGGGCGTCGCCGCCAAGGCCATAGACGGTCTCGGTTGCAAAGGCCACCAGCAAGCCCTGCCGCAAAAGGTCTGCGGCCCGAGCAATGCCGCCTGGGTCCGCTGTCAGATCGAGAGTCGTTGGGATCATGTCTGGTGACGCCGCGTTTCGGTTGCTCGGATCATAGGGAACGTTAGGTAATGCTTCCAAGCCTTGATGCATACCGGTGCAGTGTCGGAATTCCAAGCCCGCCTGCAAATAGCCGGTCAGACAGCCCCTGAGGGAAACAATGCCATACCGCGCGCCGCTTTCAGATTACCAGTTCCTGTTCAAAAACGTCGTAGGATTCGACCAGATCGCCGCCACAGATCGCTTTTCGGATGCCAGCCCGGATGTGGTCAGCGCGATCCTGTCTGAGGCAGGCAAGATGTGCGAAGAGGTTCTGGCCCCGCTTCAGCGGCCCGGTGATCTGACGCCCGCTCGGTTGGAAAACGGCGTTCTGCGCAGCTCGCCCGGTTATGCCGATGGCTGGAATGCGATTGCCGAAGGTGGTTGGATCGGCATCAGTGGCGATCCGGAATATGGCGGCATGGGCCTGCCGATCACTATCACCACCGCCGTGAACGAGATGATGAGCGCAGCTTGCCTGTCGCTGCAATTGGCCCCGCTGATGACTCAAGGCCAGATCGAGGCACTGGAACATCATGCCAGCGATGACCTCAAGGCGCTGTACCTGCCCAAGATGATGGCGGGCGAATGGTCGGGGACCATGAACCTGACCGAACCGCAGGCCGGGTCCGATGTTGGCGCGCTGACCTCGAAAGCTGAACCCAAAGGGGACGGCACCTACGCAATCACGGGGCAGAAGATCTATATCTCCTGGGGTGATAACGATTTTGCGGGGAATGTCTGCCATCTTGTTTTGGCGCGCCTGCCTGATGGGGTTCCCGGCACCAAGGGGATTTCGCTGTTTCTGGTGCCCAAGTTCATTCCGGATGCCGAGGGCAATCCGGGCGTTGCCAATGATCTGAAAGTTGTCTCGCTTGAACATAAGCTTGGCCTGCACGGCTCACCGACCTGCGTGATGCAATATGACGGTGCAACCGGCTGGCTTGTTGGGAAAGAACATGGCGGTATGGCGGCCATGTTCACCATGATGAACAATGCACGCCTGGGCGTGGGCGGACAGGGCGTGGGCGTGGCCGAGGCAGCCTATCAACACGCGCTGACCTATGCGCTGGATCGCAAACAGGGCAAAACGCCCTCGGGCACCATCATAGATCATGCCGATGTACGCCGGATGTTGGCCGAGATGCGTGCCGACACCTTTGCAGCACGCGCAATTATGCTGGCGAATGCGGTGGCCATTGATATGGCGCAGGCCACTGAGGATGCCGAATGGGCCGCGCGTGCGGCACTGTTGACCCCTGTTTGCAAAGCCTTTGGATCACAGACCGGGATGCGCGTCTCGGAAACAGGTGTTCAGGTGCATGGCGGCATGGGTGTGATCGAAGAAACCGGGGCGGCTCAGTACTACCGCGATGTCCGCGTAACAGCGATCTATGAAGGCACAAATGGCATTCAGGCCATGGACCTTGTTGCCCGCAAGATGATGGATGAGGGCGAAGCCGCCTCGCGCCTGTTGGATGAGATCGAGGATCATGCCGAACAGGCCCGCGCTGCGCTGCCTGATCTTGCCGGTCCCGTGTGGGAGGCGACCGAGTCCTTGCGCGAAGCAACAGAATGGATTGTCAGCCAAGGGGATATGAACAACCGGTTTGCCGGGGCGCATGCCTACCTGCACGCGTTTGCGCGTGTTCTGGGCGGGCACTATCACCTTAAGGCGGCATTGGCCGATCCGCAGGGTGCGCGAGGTAAGCTGGCGCGGTTCTATATTAACAGTTTGCTCCCACAATATTCCAGTCTGCTGGTTCAGGCGCAAAACGGGGCAGAGGACCTGTTTGCGCTCAGTGCAGATGATCTGGCGGCTTAAGAACTGAATGGCGGTGTCGATGATCGAATATCCCTGGCCCGACCCGCCCGCACCCGGTGAGGCGATTGAGATTGCCGAAGGTATCCTGTGGATGCGCCTGCCGCTGCCCATGGCGCTGGACCATGTCAATGTCTACGCGCTGGACGATGGGGATGGCTGGACCCTTGTGGATACCGGGATTTCATCCGGGAAAACGCGCGCGATCTGGCAGCAGCTGATGTCCGGTCCGCTTGCGGGCAAACCTGTCCGCCGCGTGCTGGCGACCCATCATCATCCTGATCATGTCGGCAATGTGGGTTGGTTTCAGTCTGAGCATGGTGCCGAACTTCTGACCAGCCGCACGGCGTGGTTGTTTGCGCGTATGCTGACATTGGATGTTCAGGAAAGCTGGCCCCAGGAAACGCTGGATTTCTACCAAAGCGCGGGCATGTCTGCCGAGGTTCTGAACAAACGCAAGGCTGACCGCCCCTTCAACTTTGCCGACACGGTGTATCCCATGCCATTGGGGTTCACGCGGGTAAAACAGGGCGATGTGTTGCGCGCAGGTGGGCGCGATTGGGATGTGCATATGGGCAACGGCCACGCTCCGGAACATGTCACACTCTGGAGCCGAGATGACAATCTTGTGCTGAGCGGCGATCAGATCCTCAGCTCGATCAGCCCCAATCTTGGCGTCTATGCAACCGAACCCATGGCCGATCCGGTCTCAGGCTGGTTAGAGGCGTGCGAACGGCTGGAAGGGCTTGCGCGGGCCGATCATCTGGTTCTGGGGGGTCATAAGCTGCCCTTTTCCGGTTTGCCCCTGCGCATGCGGCAGCTGATCGACAACCATCACGGAGCGCTAAAGCGCCTGCTGGATGATCTGGATAAACCCAAAGCTGCGGCGGATTGCTTTGCGCCGCTGTTCAAACGGACCATTCGTGAGGGGGAATATGGCCTCGCGCTGGTCGAAGCGGTTGCACATATGAACCATCTTTACCACATTGGGTCCGTCACCCGGGCGCGCCGCGCAGACGGAGCCTGGGTCTACCAACGCAAAGGGTAAAGAATGCAGGACGAGATCGAGACCTCAGCCGAGGCAGCCGAAGCAGCAGCACTGCCGCGTTGCTATGAGGTGCACGCCAATTCCGAAGCTGAATCCGGGTCGAAGCCCCTGCCGGAGCCTTTGCAGAAACCGGTTGAAACCAAAAGCCCGGCACAATGGGCTTATGAACGACTGATCCTGTACATCCAGAACTTCGAGAAGACACTGGATGGCGATCACGAGGTGGCAATGGGGTTCACTGGCGGTGACGCCGGAGTGCTGCGGATTGAAGGTATGGGCTATTTTGACCCTGATATCATCACCTTCTATGGCTCGGACGGGGCCGGGGGACGCACACAGCTGGTGCAGCATGTCAGCCAGCTGAACGTGATGTTGCGGGCGCTGCCAAAGTCGGTCGAAGACAAACCGGCCAATCGCATCGGGTTCCGGCTGGCCGCCGATCTGGAAGAAAGCTGACTTGCAATTCACGCCTGCGCAGCCTTGAATGAATTGATCATTCAGGAGGCCACGACGTGTCTTATATCACAGCCATAGTCCAGGCCTATTTTGGGGCTTGGGCCCGGCGGCAGACCTTTGTTCCCATCTACATTGCAGTGCGCCTGCTGCTGATCGCACTCATCGCGCCTGCTATGGCCGCAGCGGTCAATCTGGCGGTCTCCCTGTCTGATCAGTCGGCGTTGACGGATCAGGATATCGCGACCTTCATCCTTTCTCCCGCAGGGTTCACCGCGGCCCTGGTCGTGCTGAGCCTGTTTCTGATGGCCGAGGTTTTTGTCTTTGCTGTCATGGCAGGCTCGCTACGCATGGACGAGCCCAATCCGTGGCGGGCGGGCAGTTCTGCAATCCGGCTGGTGGTGTCGCGCCTGCCAGCCCTGTTTGGGTTTGCTTGGCGCTTTATTCTGCGCGTTCTGATTCTGGCGCTGCCTTTTCTCGCCATCTCTGGGTTGATCGCGTGGTGGGCGTTTACGGAATACGACATCAACTACTACCTGACCTTCCATCCGCCCGCCTTCTGGATTGCCGTTCTGCTGATCGGTGCGCTTGCTTTGGTGATGGCTTGGGTCCTGATCCGCAGACTATCCGCATGGGCGCTGTCGCTGCATCTGGTACTTTTCGAGAATGTCCACCCGGCGCATGTGTTTGGGGTCAGCGCCATACGGATGGAGGGGCGGCAAGGACGCCTGAAGTTGTCTTTGGTTGCCTGGCTCGGCCTGCGCCTTGTGATCGCAGCGGCGATTGCGGCGATTGCTGGGCTACTATTTGCTCTGGTTCCATTACAAGGCAGCGATCACCTTCGGATGGCGCTGATCTATAGCCTTGTGATCGCGGGGCTTTGGTCATTGTCGGGGTTGGTGCTGGCGGCAACGGCGCTCGGCGCGCTTGCGTTGCTGCTGGATGGATTCTTTGAGCCACAAGTCGCGGACCTGCCGCATCCCGAACCGCGTCATCTGCGCCCCTCACTCATCGGGGCGGTGGGCCTTTCGGTGATTGCGCTGCTGGTCGGCAGCTGGTTTGGCCATCGTCTTCTGGAGCAGGTACAGGCGCCGGATCGGGCCGAGGTGATCGGCCATCGTGGTGCGGCAGCGTTGCGGCCCGAAAACACCATGGCCTCGGTCCTGAAAGCCATCGAAGACGGTGCAGATTGGGTTGAGATCGATGTGCAGGAAACTGCGGATAATGAGGTGATTGTTGCGCACGACAGTGACTTCATGAAATTGGCGCAGGTCGATCTCAAGGTTTGGGATGCCACGATGGAGGATGTGGCACAGATCGACATCGGCAGTTGGTTCGGCCCCGAATACGCGGATCAGCGTACCCCAACGCTGCGCGAGGTTCTGGAAGCCACAAAGGGCAAAGCCAAGGTAATCATCGAACTGAAGTACTATGGCCACGATATCGATCTGGAAAACCGGGTGGTTGCGCTGGTCGAAGAGTTTGGGATGCAGGAGCAGATCGCCACGATGTCTCTGAAATACCCTGCCGTGCAAAAGATGAAATCTCTGCGCCCCGATTGGCGCGCGGGTGTTTTGGCCGCAACGGCAGTGGGTGATTTATCTGGTCTTGAAGGCGATTTTGTCGCCGTGAATGCGGCGTCGGTCTCTCCGGGGTTGATCCGTTCCGTGCACGACGCGGGCAAGGATATCTATGTCTGGACGGTGAATGATCCGCTACAGATGTCTGCCATGGCTTCGATGGGCGTTGACGGGTTGATTACCGATCGCCCGGCCATGGCGCGCGAGGTTTTGAGGATCCGGGCCGAGATGGGTCCGGCTGAACGCCTTCTGCTGTGGCTCGCCACCACCTTTGGTATGCAGGTCGACACGCAGGCGATGCGCGATGCCAGCCCGTAACTTCGCGGTGCTGTTGGTCTGCCTGTCCGGCGATGCGGCGGCTCAGGATTTGATGCGCAGCGTCGAGATGCCTGCACATCGCGCTTTGATCGCACAACGGGGCACCGCACCTTTGACACCGTTTGAAACAGATGGCTGTTCAGGCGGTCTGTCGGCCAGTTGGCGCTGGGTTGCCGATACATTCCCGCAGATCGGAGACTTATATGAAGCCCGTCCCCCGTGGGAGGAATGCTGCGTGGTTCACGACCGGGCCTATCACAATGCGGGCGCAGCCTTGCTGCCCGAGGACAGCTACGACGCGCGCCTGTCTGCAGATCAAACCCTGCGCACCTGCGTCAAGGATCATGGGGACACATATGCCGAAGACTACGCCCAGCGATATGACATGACGCCGGATCAGGTGCGCAACGTTCATGCGCTGACGGCGGATGCCATGTATGGGGCTGTCCGGTTCGGCGGCGGACCTTGCAGCGGGCTGCCGTGGCGTTGGGGGTTTGGGTATCCGGGGTGTTCCGTTTTCGCGGATCGTACCCCTGCGCGCGAATGACGTCGTGACAGCCCCTGCCTTTTCGATTATCCAACAGGAAAACACGCGAATTGGGATTCTGAGACTCATGGCTGACCACAAGCACGGCGAAATGGACATCACCGTTCAAACCAAAACCTTCAACGGCTTTATCAAAGCCACAACCTGGTGTGCGGTTGCCATCGCCTTCCTCTGCCTGTTCCTGGCGGTTTTTGCTGCGTAACCCATAGCGAGGGCGACCCGTGTTCCGGATTCTGATTGCCTGCCTCCTGGCAGCAACTGTTGCAGGTTGCGCGGGCTCACAGCGCCCTCAAGCTGATCCGTCAGAGATCGTATCCCGGTCTTACCGTGATCCTGGGCCGTCAACCTTGACGCTCTATACCATGATCAACACGCGTACTGGGTCCGGGGCGCATACATCGCTGATGATTGGTGGCAGTGAGCGGGTGATCTTTGATCCAGCGGGGTCTTTCCGGGCCGATGTCGTGCCGGTCAAGGACGATGTTCTCTATGGCATTACCCCGGCAGTTGAGCAGGCCTATCGCAGTTCGCATGCCCGCGAGTCACATTATGCGCGTGTTCAGACCATTCAGGTCTCACCACAGCAGGCAGAAATTGCCTTGCAACTGGCCAAACAAAGCGGCCCGGTAGCGGGCGCGTTCTGTGCGAACTCGACAGCGCGATTGCTGCAACAGGTTCCCGGATTCGAGCAGATTGATGTGACCTTCTATCCTGTGAAACTCTCGGATCAGTTTGGTCAATTGCCCGGTGTGGCGACTGAAGACTATCGTGAAAACGATGATGCCGATCTGCAAAAAGGTCTTGCGGCGAATAATGCGCGCCTCAATCAGCTGGACGCGGCCCTAGCCGAGTAAATAGAGCAAGCCGTAAAGCGTTGCCGCCCCTGAAAAGATCGCGGCGAGTACGTTTTTGGTAAGCACCCCGACGCCCAATGCCATTGCAGCCGCTGCCATACGTGCGATATCGGGCTGGCCTTCGGTCGCCGAGGGCCAGACAACCAGAGGCGCGATCAACGCGGGCAGGATCGCCACGGCAGTATAGCGCAGATGGCGCAGCAGCCATGGCGGCATCGGGCGGTCTCCGACCAGACCGATAAAGGTAAATCGCAGGGCAAAACTGCCAATCGCCAGCCCGATGATGACAGTCCACATGGTGACAGGATCGATCTGGGTCATGTCTTCCTCCGCTCCAGCAACACTTCAGACTGCGCACCCGCGATCATTCCGGCTGTTCCTGCGATCAAAAGGCCCAGGTTGAACGGGACAGAGACGGTCAGGAGGGCGACGATGATTGCGACAAGGGCTGCGATCACGTGGGGAAGCGTGCGCATCATCGGCCCGATCATGGCCAGAAAGGTGATCGGCAGGGCAAAATCCAGCGCCCAGCTTTCGGGAATGCGCGCACCCAGTACGGCGCCCAGATAAGTGGCCAGTATCCAAAGCGGCGTGATCGGTGTGACCGAGCCAAAGAAATACGCCATTCTTTGGGGCAGCGTCATCTTGGGTTCTTTCTCGAACTGCACGATGCTGCAGGCATAGGATTGGTCGACCGTCAGATAGGCCGCGAAAGCCCTCTGCCATATCGGGGCCGCGCCCAAAAACGGTGTCAGTGACGCAGAATACATCGCCACCCGCAGGTTCACCGCCAATGCCGAGGCCAGTACAATCACCGTTGGTGCGTTTTCCTGCATCAGTTGCAAGGCGGTGAATTGCGCCGCGCCGGCGAAGACCGTGGCGGAAAAGGCAACCACCTGCACAACGCTCAAACCCGCCTCGGTCGCAAAGACACCGAATAAGGTACCGAACGGGATGGCGACAAATATGAACGGTGTCCCGTCGCGAAAACCCTTCCAGAAGTATGACTTGGATGTGGCGTCTGCCATGGCGAAATCCTATGGTGATCGCAGCAGCAGTAGCGATCTTGAGAGAGGGTTGCAATTGGCCACGAAACCGAATGCTTCGGACTACATCATCGCACCTGATCCGGGAGCGCCCCGGTTGACGCGTGCCGTCGAAGGTGTGGACCAGAATGGTGAGGTCAGCCAGATCTCGGTTGTCGAAGAACGCCCGCTGACGATTTTTCTGAATTCACAGGAAATCGTGACGGCGATGACAATCGGCGACTACCCCGAATACCTGGCGCTGGGCTTTCTGCGCAATCAGGGCATGTTGCTGCCTCATGATCAGATCATGCGGGTCGAGTATGATGATGATCTGGAAACGGTTGTGGTTCGGACGCAGCGAGAGACCTCGTATGAGGAAAAGCTGAAGAAAAAGACCCGCACCAGTGGCTGCGCTGTGGGCACCGTCTTTGGTGACATGATGGAGGGGCTGGAAGATGTGCGTCTACCTCAGGTCTCGGTGCGCACCTCTTGGCTGTATGATCTGGCCGCCAAGATCAATCGCACACCGTCTTTGTACCTTGAGGCAGGCGCGATCCATGGCACGGTCCTGTGCCGCCAGAACCGTCCGCTGGTCTATATGGAAGACGTGGGCCGCCATAACGCGGTCGACAAGATCGCGGGCTGGATGCTGACCGAGGGAGAGACGGCCGATGACAAGATCTTATACACCACAGGCCGCCTGACATCGGAGATGGTGATCAAAACCGCGATGATGGGCATCCCGATTCTGGCCTCCCGATCCGGTTTCACCGCCTGGGGCGTCGAAATCGCGCGCGAGGTTGGATTGACCCTGATTGGCCGGATGCGGGGTCAGCGGTTTGTGTGTTTGTCGGGTGAGGATCGGTTGCTGCGGGATGTGGACCCGGCGAGTGTGGCGGTTGAGGACAAGAAGCATAGACGGAAAAGTGCGGGATGATTGAAATGCTCGCAGGGCTTGAAGAGTTGCTGGTCCTCCCGGTTCTCTTTGTCACAACGCTCTATTCCATGAAGTTCCAATATGCGGATGAACTGGCGATGGATATGGCGCTGGCGGCTTATCCCGATGACGTACTGGATCAGCTTAGGTGGAGCGCTCTGACCGATTTGATCGCAGCCTCTCGTGCTACCGGTATCTCTTCACGGCGAAAATCGACGCGCCTGCGTATCTTGTTTTGGGGACTTCCTGCGTTGAAAGGGCTGAATAGGCCGGCCTTAACTGCAGCGCGGCGATACCGGCTAAACAACACGTTTATGTTCCTATCGGGATTTCTGATCTTTAGCGTTTGGTCTGTCTGGTTGGCCGGCCTTCTGATTTTGCTTGCTGTCGTTATTTTTGTGAGAACACCAAACTGGCCCACGCTGAAAGGATTGCCGACATGACCAAACCCGTCGGCATCATTCTCGCAGGCGGGCTTGCGACCCGAATGGGCGGCGGTGACAAGGGCCTCTTGCAGATTGGCGGGCAGAGCCTTTTGAACCACGTGATCAACCGTTTGTCCGCACAGGTGAGTGGGCTGTTTCTGAACGCAAATGGTGATCCGGCACGGTTCGCCGAACTCAACCTGCCCGTCATACCGGATACGATTGACGGCTTCGTTGGACCCCTGGCCGGAGTTCTGGCGGGGCTCGACTGGGCGGCAGAGCAAGGGGTGGACAGTATCGTGACCGCCGCAGCGGACACGCCGTTCTTGCCGCGTGATCTGGTTGACCGCCTGACCGCCGCAGCCGAAGGTCAGACCCATCCACTTGTTCTGGCCGCTACGCCGCACACTGGGGAGGAGGCGTTGAAGTCTGGTGGCAGCAAACGGATCAATCGGCATCCGACCTTTGGTCTCTGGCCCGTTGCACTGCGCGATGATCTGCGGGCTGCGCTGAACGGCGGATTGCGTAAGGTGGTGTTGTGGACCGATCAGCATGACGGTCGTGAGGCGCTCTTCCCGGCTGAGCCGTTCGATCCGTTTTTTAACGTCAACACGCCGGCTGATCTGGCGTTGGCCGAAAAACTGTTGGAGCAGGCATGAAGGTCTACGGCGTGACCGGCTGGAAAAACGCGGGGAAAACCGGGTTGATGGAGCGGCTGGTGGCCGAGATCACCGGGCGTGGATTTTCCGTCTCGACCATCAAACACGCGCATCATTCTTTTGACGTTGATCAGCCAGGGCGGGACAGCCATCGTCACCGAATGGCGGGAGCTAGTGAGGTTCTGCTGGCCTCGGGGCAGCGTGTGGCGTTGATGCAGGAATTGCGCGGTGCCCCGGAGCCCGCGCTTGAGGATTTGCTGGACCGCCTGTCACCGGTCGATCTGGTGCTGGTCGAGGGGTACAAGCGCGAACCTCACCCCAAAGTCGAAGCATTTCGTGCTGAGCCGGGCAATGAATTGATCGCTAAGAGCGACCCCACGATCCATGCAGTTGCCAGTGATACGCCGCTGACGCTGGATCGTCGCGTTTTCGATCTGAATGACACAGGCGCGATTGCAGATTTCATACTGGCCGAGGTCGGTTTGTGAGCTTGTTTGACAGCTTTGCCATGGTGGACTGGTCAGGTGGTAACGATACCGGGCCGACCCCGCGCAAAGATGCGATCTGGGTCTGCGTTGTGCGCGATGGTAAAGTGCGGTCGCTTGAATATCTGCGCAATCGTGTGGTGGCTGAAACCTGGCTGCGTGAGCTGATCGCGGCCGAACTGGCGGCTGGTCGACGCCTGTTTCTGGGGTTTGATTTCCCGTTTAGCTACCCTCAAGGATTTGCCAAAGCCATGACAGGCCACGATGATCCGCTGGCATTGTGGGATTGGCTGGAGACGCAAGTCGAGGATTCACCCAACGCCAATAACCGGTTTGATCTGGCGGGGCGCATTAACCAACGTTTTGGTGGCAAGGGCCCATTTTGGATGAATGCGCTGCGTCGCGATATCGACGGGCTACCGCGCACCAAACAGGATTACCACAACCCGTTCCCAGACCGCAGGGCAGTCGAAACGCTGGCGAAGGGCAGTTTTACCTGCTGGCAAATGGCCGGGGCAGGGTCTGTTGGGGGGCAGGTGATGATGGGCCTGCCGGTGCTCAGTCGATTGCGGCAAGCATTCGATGGAAAGGTTGCGGTCTGGCCGTTTCAACCGCTGGATAAACCGGTCGCGTTTGTCGAGATTTGGCCCTCGCTCAACCTGTGTTCCGCCCCGTCGGACCGGATCAAAGATGCCTGGCAGGTGGAACAGGTCGCCTTGACTTTGTCCCGGCTTAGCGATCAGGAATTGACAGAACAGTTGGATGTTTCAGCCCCCGAGGAGGGGTGGATTTTGGGTGTGCCACAAGACAAACCGAACATAGCGCCGCCGCCATTGCGTAACGATTGTTTTGCGCTGCCTGCGGGGGTGAGCTGGACGCCGGTCGATGATGCTTTGGCTCTGCTGCAGAGCAGATTGCATCTAGTGACTGGGGTAGAAACGGTTCCGCTGATGCAGTCTGTGGGCCGTGTGCTGGCCGAAGATGTGGTGGCAAAACGCTCGAACCCGCCGCAACCCAACACGGCGGTTGATGGCTATGGCTTTGCAGGTCCAGCCGCAGTTGGCGCGCAGGTGATGCCTCTGACCCAAGGCCGCGCGGCGGCGGGCATTCCATTTGATGGCCAAGTCCCGTCGGGGCATGCGCTGCGCATCCTGACCGGGGCGGCCTTGCCCAAGGGCGTGGATACGGTGATCCTTGAAGAGGATGTGATGCTAAAGGACGGTCACATCGCCTTCCACGGGCCGTTGAAAAAAGGTGCGAATACGCGCCGCGCGGGTGAGGATGTGGTGGAGGGTGACACGGCATTGTCAGCCGGGCGTAGGCTGACCCCTGCGGATATGGCCTTGCTGTCCGCCGTCGGCATCGCTGAGGTTCCGGTGCGTCAAACCCTGCGCGTGGCGGTTCTGTCGACCGGGGATGAACTTGTCGAGCCGGGCGATGTTGCGGGCGCTGGACAAATCTTCGATGCCAATCGTCCAATGTTGCTGTCTCTGATTGAGCGGATGGGATTTCTGTCTGTTGATATGGGCCGGGTCGAGGACGATCGGGATGCGCTGCGCAATCGGCTGGATGAGGCCGCCACGCAGGCTGATGTCATCCTGACCAGCGGAGGGGCCTCGGCAGGGGATGAGGATCATGTCTCTGCCCTGTTGCGTGACGCGGGCGCCATGCAGGAATGGCGGATTGCGCTTAAGCCTGGGCGGCCTTTGGCGCTGGGCATGTGGTCGGACACGCCTGTCTTTGGGCTGCCCGGCAACCCCGTGGCGGCCATGGTGTGCACCCTGATCTTCGCACGACCTGCTCTTTGCCTGATGTCAGGAGAAGGATGGGTTGAACCGCAGGGATTCGAGGTGCCTGCCGCGTTTGAGAAGCGCAAGAAACCCGGGCGTCGTGAATATCTGCGCGCGCGTGTGCGCGATGGCCGGGCCGAGGTGTTTCATTCGGAAGGGTCAGGCCGGATCAGTGGGCTGAGTTGGGCCGAAGGGCTGGTCGAAATCGAAGACGGTGCGCGGCATATTCAGCCGGGCGATCCGGTACGGTTCATTCCTTACGGCAGTTTCGGGCTATGAGCGTCACTGTCTCAAAGGGGTTTACACCACATGAACGGCCGATGGCTGCTGCACTGTTCTGGCAGGCCTTCGCGGCGAAATTGCACAAGGTGATGGGCCCGGAAGATCGGGGTTTGGCTTTTTTCGAGCGGGCTCTTAATCCCAATTTCGCATTGGTTGCACGCGATTCGTCCGGGCAAATACTGGGCCTTGCCGGGTTCAAGACCAATGAGGGTGGTCTGGCCGGTGGCAGCCTGTCGGACCTTGCGCGTGTCTATGGATGGTTCGGGGCACTGTGGCGCGGCACGGTTCTGGGCGTGCTGGAACGGGACCTGAAACCCGGTGTGTTCCAAATGGATGGTATCTTTGTCGCCGCCGAGGCGCGTGGCAAAGGCGTCGGGACGACATTGCTGAGCGCGATCAAGGAAGAGGCGCGCAGCCGTGGCATGACCGAAGTGCAGTTGGATGTGATCGATACAAATCCGCGGGCCAAGTCCCTCTACGAACGCGAAGGCTTCAAGCCGGTTGGGCATGAAGAAACCGGGCCGTTCCGCTATCTGTTCGGATTCGGCAGCGCCACTAAGATGAGTTGGGCCGTTACGCCCGCTTAGTCGCCCGTTTAATCGAAAGTCCCTGCAACACGTCCCACCAGCATGAAAGCGCGCGCCGTTCTGGTGTCGCCCAGCGCGGTCAGTTCGGCATCACTGGCATCAGGTTCAAATTCGACAATCATATTGTCGAAGCGCCGCAGGAAATGATGCGCCGCATCCCGGAAAATTGGGTCCTGTTTCATCCGCGCCACAGTCAGCGCCAGTGACGATCGATCCCGAATGCCCCCCAAAGCCGCCACCGAACGCCCGCGAGCCCCTTGGGCGAATTGGCGCCAAATCTCGGGCCGAGCCATATCAGGGCGCAGGTCATCCATATAGATGCCTTCCTGGCTGAGCAGGGTCAGCACATCCTGCGAGGCCTGTATCAGCTTGGCGACCTTTCGGTCCTTCAGCGCCATCCGCAATGCGGCAAAACCTTCGGTGTCTTTATCCGTCTCCGGAAAGTTCAGGGCGCGGATGAAGATATCGGTTGTCAGCGGCGGCGCGATGTCTTCGGCCGTGGTGCCCAGCGCCAATGAGGTCTGATCGCCCTGAACCGGGGTCGGCTGAGGGGCCTGCACCGGTTCGCGCCGTTTGGTTGAGAACGTGGCCAAGGCATCCTCGGCCTTTTTGGTCGCAGCGGCAATCTCGTCCAGTTTCTTGGTGACCGTCGGCTCGTAAGAGCTGGCTGCGCGCTGTTGTTGCACCACATAGGCCTGGCGGATCGCATCTATTGCGGTCTGCAATCGGGCGCTTTCCTCGCGCATGACACGGCTGGCACGCATGGCTGTAGCGGCCACCCAGATCATCGCCACCGGCATAAACACCGCAAGGAAGGTCACGATGATCCCTCCGCCCTCGGCCTGATCGGGCAGCACCAGAAACACCACCGAAACCACCAGCCAGATGACGCTTAGCACGCCCGCTGCGATTTCGATCGAGGTCACGGCTGTCCGGTCCGGGCGATCATAGATCCCCAGCGAGGTTGGCCGTTCGGTTTCCTGGTCAGGTTCGGTCCCCGACATGACAGACGCTCCGGTCAGGCGTATTCGATGCTCAGAACTTCATAGGATCGCACACCGCCCGGCGTGCGTACTTCGACGCTGTCGCCTTCATCCTTGCCGATCAGCGCGCGGGCTATAGGAGATTTGATGTTCAGCAGGCCGTTTTCAATATCGGCCTCATACTCGCCGACGATTTGCCAGGTCTTTTCCTCGTCGGTATCCTCATCGACCAACGTGACCTTGGCGCCAAATTTGATCGCGCCAGACAGTTTGGCGGGGTCGATCACATCAGCCAGTGACAGGATGCCTTCCAGCTCCTTGATGCGGCCTTCGATAAAGCCCTGCTTTTCGCGGGCCGAGTGATATTCGGCGTTTTCCTTCAAATCACCCAGTTCCCGCGCCGTAGCGATGGCTTCGATGATCGCCGGACGCTCGACGGATTTGAGGTTTTTCAGCTCCGCCGCAAGCGCGGCATTGCCCGCAGGCGTCATTGGAATTTTTTCCATAGTCTTGTCGTCCACGCATAAATTGAGCCGCCCCGCCGCATAGAAAGCGTCGGGGCGAATGATGGGTCGTTCAGTACCTGACCTAAATGAGGCGTGAATTGCAAGAGGCCAAGGGTCAGCCTGCGTTCGATTTGCGGCTTAGCGCCGTTCAGACGAGGCAGGCGCGCGCCTGTGGCGGTGATCCGGGGGCTTGTCCCGGCGCCAACGGCGCGAATGGGTGCATAGCCACAACATCTCAATCATATTGGACCACTTCGAATTCTATGCCGTTGTCATCGTCGAAATAGAACCGTTTGCCCGGTTCGTAATCCGCATGGTTATGGGGCGTGAATCCGGCATCGCGCACTTTGGCTTCGATAGCGTCGATATCTTCGACCAGAACACCAACATGGTTCAGGCCACCGACGATGTCGTAGCTGCTTTCACCTGCGGGCCTCGGATCACTGGGCGCATAAAGCGCCAGGTAGGTATGCGCGCTTCCTACATGCACAGTATAGCCACCCGCAATGGCTGGGCCTTCCCAGCGGGTCTTCCAGCCAAAAACCTTTTGCATCCACGCTGCTGATGCCTGCGGGTCGCGGACGGTGAAATTGGTGTGTTCAAGCGTCGCCATCATGGGATCTCCTTTGCGAATTGAGGCTTGTCACGACTCACCGTAATTCCTAAACCTAACTTTAGGTCAAGGTATTTTTGCGAGGGTTCAATGGCTGCATCTGAAGGGCTGGCAATCGGCGCACTGGCTCGGCGCACGGGACTGGCGGTGTCGGCCATCCGGTACTATGAGGCGCAGGGCCTGATTTCGCCGTGGCGCAACTCGGGTGGGCAACGACGCTATCAACGGGCCGATATCCGACGGTTGAGTTTTGTGATGATCGCGCAACAATTCGGGCTGACCCTACCTGAAATCCGCGAGGTGCTGTCAGGCCTTCCGGGCAACCGCACCCCGACACCGCAAGATTGGAAGGACATCAGTGTAACGCTGCGGGCGCATCTGGACCAACGAATCGATACTCTGCTAAGGCTACGCGACAATCTGGATGGCTGCATCGGCTGCGGATGCCTGAGCCTGCCAAAATGTGCCCTGTACAATCCGGATGATCGCGCGAAATCAAATGGGAGCGGCCCCAGATACCTCATGGGCGACTCGCCAGAGGCTTAACTGCCGCATTGCAGCAATGTTACGCCGTGTTTTGATTGACCAAGGTCTTTCCAACCATGTAATCAGCCGTGAAACAAAATTGCGCCGACTGCACGAGAAAAGCGCCAATTCGGAAAGTTAGCTAGGGAGCCCGCGATGGCCGATATTGAACGCGAAGCGATGGAATATGACGTGGTGATCGTGGGCGCAGGCCCTGCGGGCCTGTCGGCGGCCATCCGTCTGAAACAGCTGGATGCCGATCTGAACGTTGTGGTTCTGGAAAAGGGTTCCGAAGTGGGCGCGCATATTCTGTCAGGCGCGGTGCTTGACCCCTGCGGTCTGGATGCACTGATCCCCGATTGGAAGGAAAAAGGCGCGCCGCTGAACACACCGGTCAAAGAGGACAACTTCTACATGCTGGGAGAGGCGGGTCAGATCCGCATCCCCAACTTCCCAATGCCGCCGCTGATGAACAACCACGGCAACTACATTGTCTCGATGGGCAATGTCTGCCGGTGGATGGCTGAGCAGGCTGAGGAACTGGGCGTGGAAATCTTCCCGGGCATGGCATGCTCGGAACTTGTCTATGGCGAGAATGGCGAAGTCAAAGGCGTGGTTGCAGGTGTCTTTGGCCTGGAGGCCGATGGTTCCTACGGTCCCAACACCGAACCGGGCATGGAACTGCACGGCAAGTACGTCTTCCTGTCGGAAGGTGTGCGCGGGTCGCTGTCCAAAGAAGTCATCGCCAAATACGACCTGTCTGCTGGCAAAGAGCCACAGAAATACGGCGTTGGCATGAAGGAGATTTGGGAGGTTGATCCTTCCAAGCACAAGGAAGGCAGCGTTACGCACACCATGGGCTGGCCGTTGGGCAGCAACGCTGGTGGCGGGTCGTTCATCTATCATCTTGAAAACAATCAGGTCTATGTCGGTTTTGTGGTTCACCTGAACTACAAGAACCCGCACCTGTACCCCTATATGGAGTTCCAGCGCTTCAAGCATCACCCGGTTGTCGCTGATCTGCTGAAAGGCGGTAAGCGCGTGGCTTATGGTGCGCGGGCGATCACCGAAGGCGGGTTCCAGTCGATGCCGAAACTGGTCGCGCCGGGTGTGGCGCTTCTGGGTTGTTCGGCAGGAATGGTTAACGTACCGCGCATCAAGGGCAACCACAACGCGATGCTGTCGGGCAAAGCCGCAGCCGAGGCTGCCTACGACGCCATCAAGGCCGAGCGGTCTGGTGATGAATTGTCCGACTATGAGACTGAAGTGCGCAGCGGCCCCATCGGCAGCGACCTCAAGAAGGTGCGCAACGTCAAGCCGATCTGGTCGAAATGGGGCCTGACTGCCTCGCTGATGCTGGGTGGTCTGGACATGTGGACCAACACGCTGGGCTTTTCACTGCTTGGCACTATCGGTCACGGCAAGAACGATGCCGAGGCGACCGAGGATGCCAGCAAACACAAACCCATCGATTATCCGAAACCCGACGGCGTTCTGTCTTTTGACCGTTTGACCAACGTGTCCTTTGCGATGACCAACCACGAGGAAACCCAGCCCTGCCATCTGCGGCTGTCCGATCCTGAAGTTCCGGTAAAGGTCAACCTGCCCAAGTTCGATGAACCGGCGCAGCGCTACTGCCCGGCGGGTGTGTACGAGATTGTCGAAGATGAGAACGGCCCGCGATTCGTCATCAACTTTCAGAACTGCGTGCATTGCAAAACCTGCGACATCAAGGACCCCAGCCAGAACATCACCTGGACCACGCCGCAGGGTGGGGATGGTCCGAACTATCCCAATATGTAGGCGAAAACCGGTGCACTGGCAGGGTCGTGAAGGCTCTGCCATTGCCTCTTGCCAGCCAAGGCCCTAGCTTATTGGTCAATCTTAGATAGCAGGGCAGGATTTAGGTGATTTCCCTTGTGCAACGCGCGGTGTTGGCCGCGCTGCTTTTTTCGACGGTCAGTGTGCCAGTGTCTGCGGATACAGGGGCAGGGGCCTATCTGGCCGGCCGTCAGGCGATTTACGAAAGCGACTATACAGCAGCCGAGCAGTATTATGCGCAGGCGCTGAAGTTTGACCCTCAGAACGCGCTTTTGTTGGAAAGTGTCGTGGTGGCGCGACTGGCGCTGGGAGAGATTGAGCGTGCCCTGCCCATCGCGCAAACGATTGAAGAGGCCGAACTGCCCAGCCAGGCCGCCAGAATGGTGGTTGCCGCCAATCTGATTGCGGATGACAAACTGGCAGAGCTTTTGGCGCGCGACCCTCAGACAAAGGGTGTTGGCCCGCTGGTGGACGGGCTGATGGTGGCCTGGGCCTATCTGGGTCAGGGCGAGATGACCAAAGCAATGGAGCAGTTTGAAACTGTTTCCACGCAAGATGGGCTTCGCGAATTTGCGCTGTATCACAAGGCCATGGCGCTAGCTTCAATCGGAGATTTTGAAGGGGCGGAAGCCATCTTTGCAGAAAATGATGGTGCGATTGCCCAATTCTCGCGCCGTGCAGCAATGGCGCGGGCTGAGGTTCTGTCGCAACTTGACCGAAACGCCGATGCGCTCGCGTTTTTGGATACCGTTTTTGCGGCGGGCAGTGACCCTTCGATTGAAGACTACGTCAGCCAGTTGAATGCAGGGGAAACTCTGCCCTTCACCCATGTTCGATCCGCTCAGGATGGTATGGCCGAGATTTTTTTCTCGGTCGCTGCGGTGCTGAACACCGAAGCGTCGCCCGACTATGTGCTGCTGTATACCCGCGTCGCAAGCTTCCTGCGCCCCGACCATGTGGATGCAATCTTGCTGAGCGCAGAACTTCTGGATGAATTGAAGCAATATGACCTGGCCGTCGATACCTATCGCAAGGTTCCGGCTGACAGCAATGATCACCATGCCGCTGAGCTGGGTCGGGCCGAGGTGCTCAGCCGGTCAGGCAAAACTGATGCTGCCATCGAAGTGCTTCAGAATCTTTCGGCAAAGAAACCCAATCTGCCCAGCGTTCACGTGGCGCTTGCGGATTTACAACGCCAGCAGGAAAACTATGCCGCTGCCGTTGTGTCTTATGACAGCGCAATCGTCCTGACAGACGCCGCATCAAGCGGGAACTGGTTTCTGCACTACGCGCGTGGCATCTCGCATGAGCGATTGAAGAACTGGGATCAGGCCGAGGCGGATTTTCGGCAGGCGCTGGAGTTGAACCCGGATCAGCCGCAGGTTCTGAACTATCTGGGTTATTCGCTGGTCGAACGCCGCGAAAAGCTGGATGAGGCGCTGGATATGATCGAACGGGCCGTCGCGGCCCGCCCGGACAGTGGCTATATTGTCGACAGTCTGGGTTGGGTCCTGTTCCGCCTTGGGCGCTATGACGAAGCCGTGGAGCATATGGAACGTGCCGTAGCCCTGATGCCGGTTGATCCAGTCGTCAATGATCATCTAGGCGATGTCTATTGGGCCGTTGGCCGGGATCGTGAGGCCGAGTTCCAGTGGAAACGCGCATTGTCCTTCATTGACTCGGAAGAGACCGATGGCGAAGCGGACCCCGAGCGCATCCGCCGTAAGCTAGAGGTGGGTCTGGATGCGGTGCTGGCCGAGGAAGGCGCCGATCCTTTGAAGGTTGCCAATGGCAACTAAGGCCTTTGCGCCCGCCAAGATAAACCTGACACTGCATGTAACTGGCCAACGGGCGGACGGGTATCACCTGTTGGATTCGCTCGTGGCGTTTGCAGATGTCGGGGATCAATTGGAGTTTGAGCCGGGGCCCGATCTGTCGATTTCCGTTAGCGGTGAGCACGCGGCTGGCGTTCCCAAAGACGCGCGTAACCTTGTTTGGAAGGCCGCTGAAACCATAGGCTGGACCGGGCATGTCGATCTGAACAAGGCCCTACCGCATGGTGGTGGGATCGGCGGCGGATCATCTGACGCGGCGGCCATGCTGCGCCATGCGCAAGGTCAAGGCATTGATATCCCGCCTAATCTTCCCGTCTCTCTGGGGGCGGACATACCGGTTTGTATGATCGCGAGGGCCGCGCGGATGCGCGGGATTGGTGAGCGGTTGGTTGCTATGCATTTGCCTGAGTTGCCTGCCCTTTTGGTGAATCCCGGCGCTGAAGTGCCTACGGGTGCAGTATTCAAAGCCATGGAGTCGCGTCAAAACCCGCCGATGCCAGATGATATTCCGGCTTTTAAGGGCGTGGCTGACTGTGCCTTGTGGTTGTCGGATCAGCGAAATGACCTGCAAAGCCCTGCGAGCGGCATTGCCCCCAAGATTGGGCGTGTTCTGGGCGAATTGACTGGGACACGGGACGTTTTGCTGGCACGCATGTCCGGATCGGGCTCAACCTGCTTCGCACTTTACCCGTCAATGAAAGCCGCGCATTTTGCAGCCTATGAGATCGGTGCAGCGCATCCAGATTGGTGGTGTCGCGCGGCCCGGCTTAGTTGAGCCGAGACACCACGTAATCAGCCAGATCGCTCAGTAGGGTCCGTAACTCGTGATCTGGCAGCACCTCCAGTGCTGCCTTGGCCTTGTTCGCCCAACCCAGCGCATCCTGACGTGTGGCTTCAAGCGTCTGATACTTGGCCATCAAGCTCAGCGCATGATCCAGGTCGCCATCTTGCTGCCGTCCTTTTTCAATTGTGCGTTCCCAGAACACGCGCTCGTCAGGCGTGGCCTGCGCCACGGCCTTGATCACCGGCAGGGTCAACTTCCGTTCGCGGAAATCGTCGCCGATATTCTTGCCGGTCGCTTTGCTATCGCCCTGATAATCCAGCAGATCATCAGCAATCTGGAAGGCAATACCCAACGCATCGCCATAATCGAACAGAGCTTTGACCTGTGGTTCTGCCGCCCCGGCGATCACACCGCCCACTTCGGTCGCTGCCGAGAACAACGCCGCCGTTTTGCCGCGCACAACCTGCAGATAGACGGCCTCATCCGTGCCCAGATCTGTCGCGGCGGTCATCTGAAGCACTTCGCCCTCGGCAATCGTGGCCGAAGCGTTGGCCAAAATGTCCAGAACACGCAGCGATCCGGTTTCGACCATCAACTGAAAGCTGCGGGAGAACAGATAATCGCCCACCAACACGCTGGATTTATTGTCCCAAAGCAGGTTCGCCGTGGGCCGTCCACGCCGCTGGGCGCTTTCGTCGACCACGTCGTCATGCAGCAGGGTTGCGGTATGGATGAACTCGACCGTTGCAGCCAGACGCACATGATGTTCGCCCGTATAGCCAAACAGCCGTGCCGCTGCCAATGTCAGCATGGGACGCAGGCGCTTGCCGCCTGCCTCGACCAGATGCGCTGTCACCTCGGGGATGCGCGGCGCGTGCTCAGACGCCATCCGCGTCCGGATCAGCGTATTCACCGCCTCCATTTCGCCGGTCAGAATTTCGGCGAGCCGCTCGTGCGGTTTCGAGATTGTGCTGACGTCCATCACACTCCTGATACAAGGCTCGACTTCTGCCATGCCTTGCCCTTACATCCATCCCCATGAAAGAACTATTGCGCAGCACCGATCCGACAATCTTGGCCTTTGCATCCGCTCTTCTTGAAGGCGAGGATATAGACTGCTTTCAGATGGACGTAAATATGAGCATCCTCGAAGGCGGTATCGGAATCTTCCCCCGCCGTCTGATGGTCCGTGCGGATGACCTGACCCGCGCCGAACGCGTAATGCGCGACAATGAGGTCCCGCTGGGGCGATGATCTGCTTCGAGGATCATGACCTAAGCCAAAATGCGTTTTTGGGCGGCAGGTTGCACTTGTGGCAGCCTGTGAACGGGTATCGCGCTGGGGTAGACCCTGTTTTGCTTGCCGCGTCGGTTCCGGCCACCAGTGGACAATCAGTGTTGGAGCTTGGATGCGGGGCCGGGGCGGCCATTCTTTGCCTCGCGGCACGCGTGCAAGGGTTGGAATTGTTTGGGGTAGAGTTGCAGCCGCCTTACGCGGATCTGGCACGTCGAAATGCCGCAGATAACGCCATTGCACTGGACGTTGTAACCGCCGATTTGGCCGCACTTCCGCCAGAGCTAAAACAACGCCAGTTTGATCATGTAATCGCAAACCCACCCTATTACCGCGCTGGTGCCCATAGCCCGGCCCTAGATTCAGGGCGCAGTGTTGCCTTGGGTGAACAGACACCATTGGCCAATTGGATCGACGTGGCCACCAAACGCCTAGCGCAGCGTGGGTATCTACACATGATCCAAAGAGCCGATCGCCTGCCGGATATGCTGATGGCTTGCCAGGGCCAGCTTGGCTCGGTCGAAGCGCAGCCCTTGGCGGCGCGGTCAGGGCGTGAAGCCGAACTGGTCATTCTGCGTGCCCGCAAGGGTGGACGCGCTGCATTCCGTCTGCATGCCTCGCTGATTCTACATCAGGGGGATCGCCACGAACGGGATGGCGAAAGCTATACCCCCGAGATTTCAGCGGTGCTGAGGGATGGTGCAGCCATGGGGCCGTTTCATACCGCTCGGCGATGACCAGCCGAATTTGTCGGATTTATTACAGATTCTGTGCGCCTGCAGCGTGACAGGGTGGAAACGATGTGCTCAACTTCTTACGTGACATTTAGACACGTAACTAAGGAGGATCGCCATGAGCGTGAGCGCACATCTGACGGAACTGAAGAAGAAGCACGAATCTCTCGGTCTCGAAGTGGAACAAGCCCAACGCTCGCCAGGCATCGATGATCTCCATATCGCCCAGCTGAAAAAGCAGAAACTCAAGCTAAAAGAAGAGATCGAACGCCTGTCAGCTTAACCAGTTAGGCTGGCGTGCGCCGCAATCACAGCGCCGCCGGTGATCAGTACCGCCGCGATCGCCAATGTCCATGTCGGCATGGCGATCCCGGCAGCAACCAATACAACAGTAGAAAGCAATGGTGCTGCATAAGAGCTGGTTCCCAGCATCTGTATGTCGCCCAGTTTGACCCCAATATCCCAGACATAGAACGCCAACCCCACAGGCCCTAAACCCAACGCCAGGGTCGAGGCCCAGCTAAGGGTCGTATCTGGCCAGATGGTCGTTTCCAGTGCGAAATGCAGCACCCAAGAGGCGATGGCGGTCAGCACGCAGAACACTGCGACTGTGCTTGTGGGCGTTTCGCCCAGTCTGCGGGACAGAACCGAATAGCCCGACCATGTCAGCGCGCAGAGGAACGCCAGCGCGTATCCCGGTAGGTGGTCGATCTGAAAGCCCGCGCTTCCACCGCCGGTGATGATCAGCGCGGCCCCGGCAAAGCCGAGGCAGGCCCCGACCAGATGACCCGGTCTCAGGTGCTCACCCGGTAGCAATCCAGAAAACAGGACGATGAGCAGGGGCCAGAGATAGGCGATCAGCCCGGCCTCTGCCGCCGGAGCCATGCGCAGGGCCGAGAAGTAGAGCGCGTGGTATCCGAACAAGCCGACAGTACCGAATGCATAGATTTTCCAACTGATGCTGCGCAGTTTGGAAAACCCACCGGATCGCCATGTCCAGATCAAACCCAGAGAACCGCCGATGCTGAAGCAGATGGCGTTCAGCAACAAAGGTGGGGTTGGGGCCGAGCCGACCGTGAACAACGCCAGCAAGGCCCATAGCAGAACAGCGATGAATCCGATGGCAGTAGCGCGGTTTCTTGTCATTTGGCTAAAACGTCTTCTACAGGAATGATCGTGAACTCATCCGAGATGTGGGCGGTCTTTTCAATCTCGGCCTGAAACCAATCTCGGAATGCGGCCACCTGTGGCCGGTTTTCCGCACCGGGCAGGCACAGAAACCGGAACCGCCCTTTGGTTTCGATGGCGGTTTTGAACGGGGCGACCAATCGCCCTTCGGTCATATCCTTGATAATCATCGCCCGTCGCCCCAAAGCGACACCAACCCCCGCAACCGCAGCATCAATCGCGTGATCCGCGTTCGAAAAATGCGCGCCATGTGTGGGTATGAAATCCACGCCAACCGCGCGAAACCAGGCGGGCCAATCGGCGGGCGGTTTTAGGAACGCAATTGAGTCATCATGGATCAATGGTGCGTCACGCAGGCTGTCGGGGGTTCTGAACTGCTCGGCCAATTCCGGCGTCATGACCGGGGTCAGCCACTCTTTGCGAACCGGAAGGCAGTACAAACCGTCATCCTGACCGTAGCCAAAGCGGATTGCGACATCCACATCGTCCCGTTCCAAATCCATATTGCGAAGGGTAGCCGAGAATCTCAGATCGATTTCCGGATAGGCGCGCGCAAAATCATAAAGGCGCGGGGCCAGCCATTTCGCCGTCAGGGCTGGCCCGGCCGTGACGGTCAGCGTTGTGTTGTCGTGCAATCTGCGCGTCGCAGCCCATGCAGATTTGAGCGCGGCAAAACCATCTGCTGTACCGGGGGCCAGTGCTTTGCCAGCTTCGGTCAGTTCCACCGCGCGATTCAAGCGCCGAAATAGAGGGTGGCCCAGATGCTCCTCTAGTGACTTGATCTGAAAAGACAGCGCAGCGGGCGTTACGTTCAGCTCATCCGCAGCTTTGGCAAATGACATATGGCGCGCGGCGGCATCAAAGGCGCGCAAAGCGGTCAAAGGGGGCAGTCTGTCGGACATATCGGTTAAGATTTACTTATGTGAACAGTCGAAAACTCTCGTTTGTGTATCTGGAAATCAAGCGGCATCTTGGGTGCAAGTCAAGTTCAGCTTTAGCCAAGAGGATATGCCATGATCGAGATGACGACCAACCCGTCTGTTCAAGATGCGATCCGTCGCGCCCATGAAGAACGCAGCAAAGTCATTCACCAACTTTGGGCCTGGTTAACTGGTTCCCGCTGATCACAGCGCGCGTGATCTTACGGGATAAAGAAGGGCCGGTCCAACAGGACCGGCCCGTTTTTTGTTACTACTGAGTGTGATCAGACGAAGAACTGAGCACCGTTGGCCGAGATGGTCGACCCATTGATGAACTGCGAATCGTCTGAGGCCAGGAATGCGACGCAGCGTGCGATTTCCTCTGGCTCACCCAAGCGGCCTGCCGGGATCTGGCCGATGATGGATTCACGGACTTTCTCTGGCACGGCCATAACCATTTCAGTGGCAATGTAGCCGGGGCAGATCGCGTTTGCGGTGATACCCGCACGCGCGCCTTCCTGCGCCAGCGATTTCACGATGCCCAGATCGCCCGCCTTGGTCGCGGCATAGTTCACCTGCGCAAACTGACCCTTCTGACCGTTGATCGAGCTGATGACGATGATACGACCGAACTTGCGCTCGCGCATACCAGGCCAGACAGGGTGGACCGTGTTGAACACACCGGTCAGGTTGGTGTCGATCACTTGATGCCACTGCTCGGGCGTCATTTTGTGGAACGGCGCGTCGCGGGTGATACCCGCGTTTGCCACAACGATGTCGATTGGGCCAACTTCGGCCTCGACCTTTTCGATGCCGGCTTTGGACTCGTCGTAGTCGGCCACGTTCCATTTGTATGTGGCAATGCCGGTTTCTTCGGTGAATTTTGCTGCGGCTTCATCGTTTCCTGCGTAAGTCGCTGCAACATTACACCCTTCGGCTTTAAGCGCCTTGGAAATCGCTGCGCCGATGCCGCGGGAACCGCCGGTGACGAGTGCTGTACGTGCCATTTAGGACTCCTTCAAATTTAAACGTCTTGGTAATTCTGTTACTCTGAGAGTCAGAGATGCGCAATATCGTTTCGTGATCGTTCTGTCTTTCTGTTCGGAGATATTGTCGCATCAAAGGGATATGATCCGATTGTAACAAAAAAGGGCGCCCGGTGGACGCCCTTTTTTATCTGGTTTTCAGCGCACTTAATCACGCTCCACGCAAAGGGCAACGCCCATGCCGCCACCGATGCACAAGGTTGCTAGACCCTTTTTTGCATCGCGGCGTTTCATTTCGAACAGCAGCGTGTTCAGAACGCGGCAACCCGAGGCGCCGATAGGGTGGCCAATCGCAATCGCACCGCCGTTGACGTTTACGATGGACGGGTCCCAACCCATATCCTTGTTTACAGCGCAGGCCTGCGCGGCAAAGGCTTCGTTGGCTTCGACCAGATCCAGATCGTCAACCGACCAACCTGCTTTTTCCAGCGCCTTGCGCGACGCATAGATCGGGCCAACGCCCATGATCGACGGGTCGAGACCGGCGGTCGCATAGGATGCGATACGGGCCAGAGGCTCAATACCGCGTTTTTCGGCATTCTCAGCCGACATCAGCAACGTGGCCGCGGCGCCGTCATTCAGACCGGAGGCGTTGGCGGCGGTGACCGAGCCGTCCTTGGTGAAGGCCGGGCGCAGTTTGGCCATTGCATCCATGGTCGCGCCGTGGCGGATGTATTCATCCTTGTCCATCACGATGTCGCCCTTGCGGGTCTTGATGGTGAAGGGCACGATTTCATCAGCGAACCTGCCTGCTTTCTGCGCAGCTTCAGCTTTGTTCTGGCTGGCCACGGCAAATTCATCCTGCATGTCTCGGCTGATCTGCCATTTCTCGGCGACGTTCTCGGCGGTCTGACCCATGTGATAGCCGTTGAAGGCATCCCACAGACCGTCGCGGATCATCGTGTCGATATACTTCATGTCGCCCATTTTGTGACCGGCGCGCAGCGCGGCGGCGTGGGGCGACAGGGTCATGTTTTCCTGGCCTCCGGCGGCGACGATGTCTGCATCACCCAGTTGGATATGCTGCGCACCAAGAGCCACAGCGCGCAGGCCCGAGCCGCATACCTGATTGATGCCCCAGGCCGCGCTTTCCTGCGGCAGGCCCGCATTGATATGCGCCTGGCGGGCGGGGTTCTGGCCCTGAGCGGCCGTCAGAACCTGACCCATGATGGTTTCGCTTACTTCGCCCTTGTCCACCCCGGCGCGTTCCACGACCGCTTCCAAAACGGCAGCGCCCAGATCATGTGCAGGTGTGTTCGCGAACGAACCGCTAAAGCTGCCCACGCCTGTGCGTGCGGCGGATGCGATTACTACGTTGGTCATATAGTCAGTCCTTTACCGTCAAGGTCCTTTGGGAAATCTGACGGCGCAGGTGGCAGAGAGGTCTCTGACAAAACAAGAGCGCCCCAAGTTCCCCGCTCCAGCGCTTTATGGCATATCGCAATGCTGCATATGCAGCAACGGGCAGCTTGTCTCAGCCGATTACGCGAGCGAAGCAGCCAGGCCGATTGTTGCTTAAGATCCTGTTTTGGAGTTGTTTTCCTGCTTCCAAGGTGGAGCGACTGAGGGCGCTCCGAACAGAAAACCTTGCAAACAATCGACACCGCTATTGCGCAGAAACTCAGCATCTGCGCGGTTTTCAACCGATTCGGCGGTTACAAGTATCTCGAATTCCTGTGCGACCTGGATCAACGCGCGCACCAGCGCCTGATTGTCGGGCTGTTCACTTATGCCTCGTATGAACTGGCCATCAATCTTTGCGGCGTCGAACAGAAACTCACGAAAATGGCGCAGACCAAAATCGCTGGCGCCAAAGTCGTCTAACGCAAAGGCAATGCCAAGTTCCTGCAGGCGATCCATCAGGTCGATCACAAGCTCGGGCACTTGCATGGCGGATTGTTCCGAAATTTCCAGGATCAGCCGCTCACCAACGCTCTCGTCCCGTTTCAGAAATCGATCCAGTACCTTTGCCCAGCGCGAAAACCCGATTGAGCGCGCGGACATGTTGATCGACAAGCGTATGTCGGGGTTTCGCACCAACGTCTGCAACCCAAGTTCCAGCGCGATGCAATCAATCTCGCGCCCCAGAGGCGTGTTTTCCACCTGCGGCATGAACTCTCGCGCCGGGATCACACGCCCGGTTTCGTCCAGCACGCGGATAAAGCCTTCGTAAAAGGCAATGCCACCAGGCGATTGCGCTTGTACAACAGGCTGAAAGGCCAGCTTGCACTGCTTATGCTTTACCGCTTCGGTCGCCATTTTCACCACGGATCGATCCCGCGCCGAGATGGCCGAGTTTAACGGGTTGTCCGATCCTTCGGGTAAATCCGCAAGTTTCTTGTCCCGCATTAGCGCCGGTTCCCTGAACATGTCCGAATAGAGTTTCGGTCCCAGTGTCAGGGCAAACAGGTGAATCTGCGGTTAAAATGGGTGAAGTTTCAGCGGGCCGAGTGTTCAGCGCGTACCAAAGTGGCCGCAGCCCCGATCACGGCACCGGTAAAGCCCAACAGCATCATCAGGAAACCCAACGCGATCAAACCGGCTAAAGCACTGGCAAGCGCGGCGATCATGGCGAGCATCAGACCCATCAGACCCACGGATATCGAAAGGGTGGTTAAGCGGGTCATGTGCGGGTCTCCGGTCACTCGTTGTTTTAAACCATGGACCCCATATGGCACTTGCAACCGGCAATTCAAGCTCAGGCCTGCGCGATCACGCACAGTTCAGTGTTGTTTTGCCTTTAGATTGGGCAATCTCTCTCCGAGATGCTGGAAACCGGGCGTTCCGTGGTCTTCTGGATGCCGTGCCAGGTGTTTCTGTTTGATTTGGTCCGAACTGTCCCGGCTGCCATCATGGCTGTATCCGGGCGGTGCAAAACAATAGGCAAGCCGTTGGCGCAAAGTCAGGCCGGGTTGCGTGGCGTCGCGCCAAATACCAACCCATTCATGAAAGGCCACGCGCAACGGGTTGAACGTGCCGATATTGTGAACCAGCCCATAATCGACCCGGTCATCTTCCTGCTCGGGCACAAAGGTGCCGAACATCTTGTCCCAGATGATGAAGACGCCGGCATAGTTGCAATCCAGGTAGCGGGCATTGCGGCCATGATGCGCGCGGTGGTGGCTGGGTGTGTTCATCACCGCCTCGAACCAGCGGGGCATTTTGCCGATGGCCTCCGTATGAATCCAGAATTGGTAGATCAGGTTCAAGCCACCCACGAACAGCACCATGGCCGGGTGAAAACCTAGCAGGATCAGCGGTGCGCGGACCACCATCATGAAGGTGAACGTATAGGTCCATGTCTGCCGCAAAGCGGTGGTCAGGTTGTAGTGTTGAGAACTGTGATGGTTCACATGGCTGGCCCAGACCCAGCGGATTCGATGACCGAACCGATGCACCCAGTAGTACCGCAGGTCATCCAGCACAAAGCACAGGATGATCACCGGGATCGAGGTGCCCAGATCAAGCGGCGTGATCTGCCACAGCCCCATGAAGAATGCATAGGCGATGAACCCCAGAAGAAATCCCGAGGCGATGTTCCCGGCCCCCATGATCAATGAGGTTACCGCATCGCGTGTCTCATACCGGCCACCCCGGCCTTTGACAGCGATCCACAAGAACTCGGCCAGAATGGCAGCGATGAAAAAGGGCACGGCCCATTGGACGGCGTCGGGAAAGGTGATCTGGTCTGTCATGCGGGCTCCATCAGGTTACGCCAATGGCTGCGTTCGAATTCGTCCAGATGGACAAGGCATCTGGGTGTGGCAAAGTCGTGAAACTGGATTTCGAACCCGTCGGGATGGTCCAACAGGTCATAATCCTGCAGGTGTCGGGCGACGGTATCCGCGCCAAAAGACCAAATCAGTCCGGTGCCGGATACGGTCCGGATCAGGGCTGTATGGCCATCATGGGCAATTGTGAGATCAATGACGTCATCGTCCGGGAAATGGCGTAGCCATTCCTGACGCGTGTTTTCCTGTGTCAGATCGCGCAACTGCGATCGGCCTGTCAGGTGCAGCAAAAGCGTGACACCGGCGATTCCTCCGACCACCAGCACCAGAAGAATATCCAGCGGCATTTGGCCCTCCCGCGGCCAGAGTGCAGCCGACCCTTGCGGCTGTCAAAGGTGGCGTGGCGTAAGGCGGAACGGCGAAGGGGCGCAGCCGTGGTGGTTGCGCCCCTTCAAAACTTGATCCACTCAAACTGATATTAGTTGCTGATCGTGTAGGTCCCGCCAGAGTCACCCTTACCTTTGTTGCGAGTGAACGTCACCTGATTGCCATCCAGCGAAACGGTCTGGCAATCCTGCGGCAGTGTATCGCTTCCAACAACCAGATTGCGGCACCAGAACCGTTTGTTCCAAACCCAGGCCCCGGCAACGTTTCGACCGTCCTTCAGTTTACCAGACAGTATTCCGTCGGCCGAGATGACCAGGGTCGCCCCGTTTCCGGTCAGCGTTTTGCCTGCAACCGCATCCAGGAATTGTTTTTCCTTTTTGATGTCCTTGGCGTCAGCAGCCATCGCCGCACCAAGCAGAATGCAGGTCGCGGCGGCAAGTGTCGTGATACTCTTCATAAAATACTCTCCTGACTAAACGGCGGGAGAGTATTATGATTCTAACGGTTTAGAGCAGAATTTCTTAGCTTTCAGCGTTGACGAGAGCCGAGATAATCGCCTTCGCGCTATCCGAGTTCCATTCGGCATCGCCAATCAGACGCGCGATCTCATTGCCGTCCGGATCAAGGATCACGGTGATTGGCAGACCGATAACGCCCATCTCACGCGCAACTGCCTGTTTGGGGTCCTGATGGCGGGGTAGATTGTAGATCCCGTTCTCGTCAAAGAACTTCTTGATCCCGGCGGGCGAATTGCGCCCGGTGGCCAGTGTCAGCACCTCGAACCTGTCACCGCCGAACTCCTCCTGCAGCTCAGCGATCTGGGGCATTTCTTTGCGGCAAGGCGCACACCAGGTGGCCCAGAAGTTCAGTAGGATGTATTTGCCCTTATAGTCCTCCAGAGTGGCCGTGCCGCCATCATCTTCCAATTCGAACTCAACCGCTTCGACCGGTTTTGGCTCTTTGTGCAGGATCAGTCGCTTCAGGCTATCCTCACGCAGCGGGCCCAATGTCTCGGCATCGGTGGCCAAAGCGGCGTTTGCACCCAGCGCAAGGGCCATATAAAGGGGGATCAGACGAAACAGGCGCATATCAACTCCGGGTTTTCTTTCATGACCGATCAATCCTCGAACCAGATGTGGGGCGGCCGCTTTGCCGCCGGTCCAGACGCGATCATGGAGGCAATCAATGCCTCGATCGGGTTCGATCAGCGGATGGCAGCCCAGGACATCGCAGGCTCGCGGGCCCATGCCGCCATGTTGGCTGCCACAGGCGTTATAACTGATAGTGATGCGCAGGCTATTCGGGAAGGGCTGCTCACCGTTTTGTCAGAAATCCAATCCGGTTCGTTTCAGTTCTCGACCGCGCTGGAAGACATTCATATGAATGTCGAGGCACGGCTAAAAGAGGTGATCGGTGAACCCGCAGGCCGTCTGCACACAGGCCGGTCGCGCAACGATCAGGTTGCGACCGATTTCAAGCTGTGGGTCCGTTATCAGTTCGATGCGGCGGAAACCGGATTGCTGGCCCTGATCCGCGCGCTTTTGGCGCAGGCTGAGGCCGGAGCCGATTGGGTCATGCCGGGCTTTACCCATCTGCAAACGGCGCAGCCGGTGACGTGGGGCCATCACATGATGGCTTATGTCGAGATGTTTGGCCGCGATCTCAGCCGAGTGCGCGATGCGCGCACCCGGATGAACGAATCCCCACTTGGTGCCGCCGCGCTGGCCGGGACATCATTCCCTATCGACCGTCACATGACTGCCGAGGCGCTGGGCTTTGACCGCCCCGCCGCGAACTCACTGGATGCGGTCAGCGACCGCGACTTCGCGCTGGAGTTCCTGTCCACCGCCTCGATCTGCGCCGTCCACCTTTCGCGTTTTGCCGAGGAGCTGGTGATCTGGTCCTCGGCCCAGTTCCGCTTTGTCACCCTGTCCGACCGGTTCTCAACCGGCTCGTCAATCATGCCGCAAAAGAAAAACCCCGATGCCGCCGAGCTGATCCGCGCCAAGGTGGGCCGCATCTATGGGGCCAATACCGCGCTGATGATGGTGATGAAAGGCCTGCCGCTGGCCTATTCCAAGGACATGCAGGAAGATAAAGAGCAGGTTTTTGACGCCGCCGACAACTGGATGCTGGCGCTGGCCGCGATGGAGGGCATGGTCAAGGATATGACCGCCAACCGCGAAACCCTTGCCGCAGCGGCAGGGTCGGGGTTCTCAACTGCAACCGATCTGGCTGACTGGTTGGTCCGTGTGCTGGGCCTGCCGTTCCGCGATGCGCACCACGTGACCGGATCGCTGGTCGCGATGGCCGAAACCAAGGGTTGCGACCTGCCCGACCTAACGCTTGAGGATATGAAATCGGTGCACGCTGATATCACCGATGACGTCTATTCTGTCCTCACCGTTGAAAACTCGGTAAACTCGCGTCAATCTTATGGGGGGACTGCGCCTGATCAGGTGCGGGCTCAGATCAAACGATGGAAGGCGCTGGTGTGATGCGTATGTTTCGGGTCATTCTGCTGATCTTGACTGGGTTTGCCTTGGCAGCCTGCGGTGCCGATGGCGAACCCGTTCAGCCGACGGCCAGCCTGGGCGTTGGCGTTGGGTCCAGCGGGACACATGTTGGCGGAGGCGTTGGCCTGCGCAAGGGCGGCTTTGGCCTTTATCTGGGTGTCTGATCTGAAATCCAACACCGGCAGTACAGACTCTAAGGAGAACGGCATATGCGAACCATCGGCCTAATTTTTGTGCTTGCCGTTTTGGTGGCTTGCGAACCGACATCTGCGTCGCGCCCTGATCCTAAGCCAGAGCCAAAACAGTCCGGCATTTCCGTATCCGGCTATGCACGTGCTGGCGTCTCGACCGAGTTCTAAAGGGCCGTACCGGGCTATGACGGCCCGAAACCATTGAACCGGGGGGCCGTTTTGGTCTAAGCGCGCAGATATGGATCACTTTCTCTACCGCGACGGCGCGCTTTTCGCCGAGGATGTCCCGATCTCCGAAATCGCAGCTGCGGTCGGAACCCCGTTCTATGTCTATTCGACAGCCACCTTGCTGCGTCATTTCATGCTGTTCGATGATGCGCTTGAGGGAACTGATCACCTTGTTTGCTACGCGATGAAAGCGGCCAGCAATCAGGCCATCCTGAAGACATTGGCACAGGCAGGCGCCGGGATGGATGTTGTTTCGGGCGGGGAATACCTGCGGGCCAAGGCCGCAGGCGTTCCGGGCGATAAGATCGTGTTCTCGGGTGTCGGCAAAACGGCAGATGAGATCCGGACTGCCCTGACCGGCGGTATCCGCCAGTTCAACGTGGAATCCGAACCCGAGATGCAGGTGATCAGCGCGGTCGCGGCAGCGCTGGGGATGGTTGCGCCGATCACAATCCGAGTAAACCCGGATGTGGATGCGAAGACTCATGCCAAGATTGCGACAGGTAAATCCGAAAACAAATTTGGCATTCCGATCTCGCGCGCATCCGAGGTTTATGCGCTGGCCGCCAGCTTGCCGGGGCTCGAAGTGATTGGGATTGACGTTCATATCGGGTCACAATTGACCGAGTTGGAGCCGTTTGAGCTTGCCTATACCAAGGTCGCTGAACTGACCGAGCAGTTGCGGGCCGAAGGGCACAATATCCGCCGTCTCGATTTGGGGGGCGGTTTGGGCATTCCCTATGCGCGCTCTAATGATGCGCCGCCGCTGCCTGTCGAATATGGCGCGCTGATCAAGAAGACGCTGGGCCATCTGGATTGTGAAATTGAGATCGAACCCGGACGTCTGATCGCGGGCAATGCCGGATTGATGGTGAGCAAGGTGATCTATGTGAAATCCGGCGAGGGTCGGGATTTTCTGATCCTTGATGGCGCAATGAATGATCTGATCCGCCCGGCGATGTACGAGGCGTATCACGACATTATAGCCGTTCAGGAACCTGTCCCTGGCGTTGAACAACAACCCTATGACATCGTCGGCCCAGTCTGCGAAAGCGGCGATACATTTGCCAAACAGCGCAACATGCCGCCGCTTGATGCGGGCGATCTGGTGGCGTTCCGCAGTGCCGGTGCTTATGGCGCGGTGATGTCGAGCGAATACAACACGCGACCCCTCATCCCCGAGGTTCTGGTGCATGGGGATCAATTTGCAGTTATTCGTGAACGCCCAAGCTTTGACGAAATCATAAACCGCGATACCATACCTATGTGGCTTTGACGCAATCAGCGTAAGGGCCCGATCAGGAGGCCCGCATTGCGCGATAAAATGAAGCTGCCGATACCAAGACGATCGCTCTGGCTGACCCATGCTGGGATGCTGGCCGAGCAGGCTTTGCGTGCATTCTGGCCGTTTTTCTCGATTTTGATGGCCGTTCTGGCTGCTTTGATGCTCGGCATTCAGGATCAGGTTCGCGTTGAATTTGTCTGGGCCGCAGGTGCAGTCAGCCTGATCGCGCTGAGCGTGGCTGCGGCTGTTGGGCTTCGGCGATTCCATCGGCCGACGCGCGCCGAGGCGCTTGTGCGCTTGGATGAGGCTTTGCCCGGACGCCCTATTCAGGCGTTGATCGATGACCAGGCCATCGGGGCGACGGATGCGGATTCGGTTGCTTTATGGCAGGCGCACAAGGAGCGGATGGCACAGCGCGTTTCTCAGGCCGAGGCAGTGAAACCTGATCTGCGCCTTGCTTCGCGCGATCCATATGCCCTGCGCTATGCCGCTCTATTGGCATTGGTTGTCGCCATGCTGTTCGGATCACTTTGGCGCATTGGCTCCGTCGCCGAGATGACGCCGGGAACAGCTATCGCCGGCCAGGGACCGACTTGGGAAGGCTGGGTCGAGCCACCGCGCTATACCGGCCTGCCAACGCTTTATCTTGCCGATCAGTCGGGCCCCACCCTATCCGTGCCTGCGGGCAGTAGCGTTACTTTGAGGTTTTATGGCGAGGTCGGTGCGCACAGCCTGACCGAAACAAGTTCGGTCACTGGAACCGAAGCTGCCACTGAACCAGAACAGGATTTTGTTGTCACTCAATCGGGGCAATTGCGGATCGAAGGACCCGCAGGCCGGGATTGGGTTGTTGACGTGATTGGCGATGCCCCTCCGACCATTGACGTGGCAGGTCGGGCCGAGGCCGAAGCAGGCGGGCAGATGAAACTGCCGTTTCAATCCAGCGATGACTATGGCGTTGTCTCTGGCTCTGCCCTGATCGAACTTGATCTGGATGCCGTAGATCGCCGGTATGGTTTGACCACAGAACCTGAGCCGCGCGAGGTGATCGAGATTGAATTGCCCATGCCCATCACCGGCGACCGGGCCGATTTCACCGAAGACCTGATCGAAGATTTCTCGGAACATCCTTGGGCGCATCTGCCGGTGCGGATCACGTTGATGGCGCGCGATGCGGCGGATCAGCAATCGCAATCCGAACCCTATCTGACCGCCTTGCCTGCGCGCCGGTTCTTTGACCCGCTGGCGGCGGCTGTGATCGAACAACGCCGCGATCTGCTATGGTCGCGCGAAAATGGGGTGCGAGTCGCTCAGGTGTTACGGGCCGTTTCGCATCAGCCCGAGGGTTTGTTCCGCTCGGATACGGCCTACCTACGACTGCGCGTTCTCTTGCGTCGTTTGGAAGCTTTCAATCAATACGGGCTGAAGCAGCCTCAGCAGGATGAAATCGCGCAAGCCCTTTGGGATCTGGCGGTTCTTATCGAAGACGGTACCTTGGCCAACGCACTTGAGCGAATGCGCCGCGCGCAGGAACGCCTAAGCGAGGCTATGAAAAACGGCGCGAGCGATGAGGAGATTGCAGAGTTGATGCAGGAGCTGCGCGAGGCGACGCAAGACTATCTGCAGCAGTTGCAGCGTCTGGCGCAACAGAATGGCGAAGATGGCGAACGTCAGTCCGGGCAAAATGGCGAGTCGCTGCAGATGTCGCAGGATGATCTGCAGGCCATGATGGACCGTATTCAGGAACTGATGGAACAGGGTCGCATGGCCGAAGCTCAGCAGGCGCTGGAAGAGTTCCAGCAGATGATGGAGAACATGCGCGTCACCCAAGGTCAGGGTCAGGGCGGCCAGTCTGAGGGGCAACAGGCCATGGAAGGTCTGGCCGAGACACTGCGCGAACAACAAGGGCTGAGCGATCAGGCCTTCCGCGATTTGCAGGAACAATTCAATCCGGGCGGTCAGGCCGGTGAGAGCCAGGGCAACGAAGGCCGCAATGGTGGTCAGGGTCGGGGTCAAAGCCACGAAGGGCAGGGTGGTCAGGGTCAGGATTCCGATCAGGCAGGAGAAGGTCAGTCCGGTCAGGGAAGTCTGGCGGATCGCCAACAGGCGCTGCGCGATGAATTGCGGAGTCAGGAACAGGGCCTGCCAGGTGCGGGCACGCAGGAAGGTGAAGCCGCCCGTGATGCGCTGGACCGTGCGGGTCGGGCCATGGATGAGGCCGAACAGGCCCTGCGCGGCGACGATCTGGCCGAGGCGATAGATCGCCAATCCGAGGCGATGGAAGCCCTGCGCGAAGGCATGCGCTCATTAGGTGAGGCGCTGGCCGAGAACCAGCAAAACCAGCCTGGCCAAGGCGCCGAGGAAGGCGAGGCCCAGGCGAATAACCGTGACCCACTGGGCCGAAACCCCGGGGCTGCAGGGTCGATCTCGACGGATGACAATCTGTTGCAAGGCGAAGATGTCTACCGCCGTGCGCGTGAGCTGCTGGACGAAATCCGTCGCCGGACCGGCGAAACGGACCGGCCCACGATTGAACTGGAATACCTGAAACGGCTGCTGGAACGGTTCTGAGGCCGTTAGTTCTGTGGCGCGCCTGATCCGGCCTGTGCCTCAAGCCAGATACGCGCCTGATCGACCAGAGATACGTAAGGTTTCAGCACTGGATCGGCCTGTGGGACGACTTCGCTGATTTGCTGCGCATTGCCATAAATCAGATACAGGATCACCGCGATGATGAGAACAAATGCAAACCCGCGCACAAAGCCACCGGATTTGCGTGCTGGTTGCACGGCATCCGGGTCTTCGGCCAACATGCTGGAGTTGATCGTCTCGACATCCGGCAACGCTTCTTTCTGACCGGCATCTTGGGATGTTTCTGATGCGGTTGGCGTTTTGGGTTCGACCTTCGGAATTGGTGCGACATCCAATGCGAGATCAGGCTGCGTTTCAAGGCTGCTGCCTTCCTGCGCCCTAAGTTCGGATTCGCGCGCGGCCTCTTCCTGAAGAATATTGGCAACAGAGGGGTCGATATTTCCAGAAGTCTTGGTTTCAGCCGTGGCCACTTCCGGTTCCTGGTCGGAAAAGGCTTCCTCGACCGGCAACCTGTCAGTGCCTGAGTCGTCTTCTTCCTCAGGTGTCGACGTCTCGAGCTCAGACAGCTTGGCCTTGAGTTCGGTGGTTTCCACCCCAGCTGTTTCAGGTGTTTCATCGGTGGGGTATTTCGCCTGAAACCATGTCTGATCACAGGCGGAACATTGCACATCGCGGCCTTCTTCGGGGATGACCTCGTCTGGTACCTCATATTGGGCACTGCAATTCGGACATGTAAGACGCATGCTGCCTCCCCGGCCGACAATTCGGCGGATAATAGTTTTTTCAGGCATGTTATTCCGTTAAGACCCAACAGCAAAGCGCGTTTTCGGTTTCGCGGTCCAAGTGTCACCAATTGGACTCGGTACAGGCATTGAAACCACACCCGCGCTCGGGCAAGAAGAGCAGATAAAAAGGGGGCACGTGTGATCGAGCTGGAAAATGTCAGCTACACTTATGGTGGCGGCGAATTGCTGAGCGACGTCTCGGTGCAATTGCAGCCGGGCTCGTTTCATTTTCTGACGGGTCCCTCTGGTGCGGGTAAAACCACATTTCTAAAGCTGTGCTATGGCGCGTTGTTGCCAACTTCGGGGCGTCTGAGCGCCTTTGAGCAGGATATTTCAGCACTGGACCGCGATGAGATGGCGTTGCTGCGCCGCCGAATTGGTGTTGTGCATCAGGATTGTCAATTTCTCGATCACATGACGCTCGCAGAAAACGTGGCTTTGCCGCTCATGGTTTCGGGCCGCGCCGAGGCCGAGGAACAAAGCAACCTGTCGGAACTGCTGGGATGGGTCGGATTGGGGTCCCGGCTAGACGCACATCCGCCCGAACTGTCCGGAGGTGAACGCCAACGTGCGGCACTGGCGCGTGCCCTGATCCTGTCACCCGATGTCGTATTGGCGGACGAACCCACGGGAAACGTGGATTGGGAGATGTCGCAGCGTCTGTTGCGCCTTCTGGTCGAGTTGAACAAAATGGGCAAAACCGTCCTGATCGCAACCCATGATCTAAGCCTGATCCGCGCCGCAAAAAGCCAGGTTCAGGCCCGCGTGCTGCGTATTTCGCAGCGCCGGTTGCAGCTGGCGGGGGCAGATCTATGAGCAAGGGTGACATCCGAAACCTGCTGCGCCGCGACAGCCGCGCTGATCGGGTGGTGCCGCCCACTGGTTATACCGCCCATCTGACGCTGTTTGTTTCTGGTGCGATGGCTTTTCTGACGGTTTTTGCGTTGGCCTTGTCTCTGGCTTCGGGCCGGATCGCGGATCGCTGGGCCTCGGAACTGGCCGGGGCGGCAACGCTGCGGATCAACGCCCCTGCCGAGCAACTGGCCGCCCAGACCGAGGCCGCGCTGATTGTTCTGAACCAGACACCGGGTGTGGCATCAGCCCGTGCACTGACTGCGGATGAACAGGCTGCGTTGCTGTCGCCCTGGTTCGGGCCGGATCTGCCGCTGGATACGCTGCCCATCCCACAACTGATCGAGATTGTAGAGGGTGAGCCTGGACTGGATGCCGCTGGCCTGCGCCTACGCCTGGGGGCCGAGGTGCCGGGTGCCGTTCTCGATGACCACACAAGATGGCGCGAACCTTTGGTGGATGCGGCGACGTCTCTGCGACGTCTTGGGTGGATTTCGATCCTTTTGATTGGCGGGGCAACGGCGGCCATGATCACATTAGCGGCCAATGCTTCGCTGGCGGCGAATGCGCAGATCATCGAGGTGCTGCGCCAGGTCGGTGCGCGCGACCGGTTTATAGCGGGCGCCTTTGTGCGTCGGTTCACCTATCGCGCGCTGTTCGGTGCAGCGGTGGGCACAATGCTGGGCATGATCGGTGTTCTGCTGTTGCCCGAAGCCTCGGATGCCGGAGGGTTCTTGTCCGGCGTCGGATTTCAGGGGAGGGATTGGGCGTTGCCCGTGCTGATCCCCATTCTGGGTGCCGTTGTCGCTTTCTTCGCGACCTGGACCGCTGCGCGCCGCAAGTTGAAGGAGCTTTCCTGATGTCCAAGGCTGTTCAATGGGTCCGCTCGTTGGTCTTTATGTTCGTGATCTACCTTTGGATGTTGATTCTAGGCATCGTATTTTTACCCTATGCGATTTTTGCAAAACGGGGGGCATCAAGGGCCTGCAAAACCTATGCGCGCAGCACATTGTGGCTGGCGCGTTGGATGGTGGGTATTCGCAGCGAAGTACGCGGAACACCGCCGACAGGTGAGGTTGTAATCGGTGCCAAGCATCAATCCTTTCTCGATATCATCATGATCTTCAACGCTATCCCGCATGGCAAGTTCATCATGAAGCGAGAGCTGTTGTGGACCCCGATCATCGGGATGTATGCGCGCCGTTTGGGCTGTATTCCCGTGAACCGGGGCAAGAAGGGCGCCGCAGTGGCCAAGATGGTCAAGGACGTCGCTAAAGAATTCACCGAACCCGGTCAGCTGGTCATCTATCCGCAAGGCACCCGCGTCGCACCGGGGGCCAAGAAACCTTACAAAGTTGGCACTGCCGTTTTGTACGAAGGGTTGGGTTTTCCCTGTGTCCCTGTGGCGACAAATGCGGGCGTGTTTTGGCCGCGTACGGGTCTCATGCGCAAGCCGGGCCTTGCGATTGTAGACTTCCTTGAACCCATTGAGCCCGGTGTAGAACGCGAAGAATTTCTGGAACGTCTAGAAAACGTAATCGAAACACGTTCTGACGCGCTGATGCAAGAAGTGGGGTTTGATCCGGATGCAGTTCATTGACGATCTAAGCACGTTAGAAGGGCTCTACGGCACACCGGGCGCGCCATCTTTGCGTAAGGTGGTGCGACAGCTTACGCCACTTTATCGTAAGTGGATTATGGCGTCCCGACTATGCGTTCTGAGTACGGTTGGCCCGGAAGGCGTAGATGGCAGCCCGCGCGGTGACGATGGCCCGGTGGTTCTGGAACTGGATCCCGCTACGCTGGCCCTGCCGGATTGGCGAGGAAACAACCGTTTGGATTCGCTGCGCAATATCGTGCGTGACCCGCGCGTGTCGTTGATGTTTTTTGTGCCGGGTTCGAACAATGTGGTGCGTTTGAACGGGTCGGCACGGCTGACGGCTGATGAAGATTTGCGCGCGCAGTTCGAAAAGCACGGCAAACGTCCGGCGACCGTGATTGTCGTTGATATCCAGGAAATCTACACGCAATGCGCCCGTGCGCTGATGCGGGCAAAAACCTGGTCGAGCGATGATGAATCCCAAGACCTTCCAACGGTGGGAGAGATTCTGGCCGAAGCGTCGGACGGTGAGGAGGGCGGCGCACGCTATGACCAGGCGTGGGCTCCGCGCGCCGCCAAAACGATGTGGTAAGCATAGCGATCAAACCGCCGCCGCCCCAATTTTTTCAACCTTCGAGATCCAGCGCTCGACGCTGCCGGCTTTTGGATAGCTGGCACCGGCGAAGTAAGTGAACTTCGTTGGTTTGAAACCGACAAACCCCAATATCTGATCACGCACCTGACGGATGAGCGCTTGGCGATAGATCAGGCGCATGAACCAGCCGGGCGTGTCTGAGGTCAGGATTACGCGCGCAGTACGCCCGGTCAGCATTGGGGCTGGAAAACCCAGTTTCGTCGTGTTGCGCGTGTCGAATGTGCGCCCTGGGATGAACATCCGGTCGATCAACCCTTTCAGTTTCGCGGGCAATCCACCCCACCACATAGGCGCAGTGAGGACCAGATGATTGCTCCACTCAATATCCTGCAGAACCTGTTCCAGTTCGGGTTCGAGGGGTTTGAAATCGTGATAATTGCCCTGACCGAAATCCAGATCAAACTGGAGATCGCTTAAGTGAACGACGCGCACGTCATGACCATTCTGGCGTGCCGCGTCGCCATATGTCTGCGCAAAGGTGCGTGACAGGCTGTTTTTACCAGGGTGCCCGTCCAGGATCAGAATTTTCTTCGGTTGCATTGGGTTTCTCCTAAAAAGTGACCGCGGTCATCTTATAGAATCAAAAAATGACCACGGTCAATAATAAATTTGACCACGGTCAAAAAATATGCAATCTGGGCTTATGCAAAAGACAGTTCAAAAACGCACACTGAAAACCCGCGCGCGCCTGATGGCAGCATCGGAAGAGTTGATTCAGAAAAACGGATACGAGGCCTTAAGGGTCGAGGAGGTGGTGCAACTGGCTGGCGTTGCCAAAGGCACGTTCTTCGCCCATTTCCGCGACAAAGATGCGTTGATGGAGATCATGATCGCGGACAAATTGAATGCCTGTCTGGATCAGGCTGACAACGGGCCAAAGCCCGGAACCGTCGCCGAGATCATCACCGCCCTTGAACCAGTTCACAGTTTCATGACGTCCGAGCGGTATGTCTTCGATCTCTTGATCCGATATTCAGGTGCAACCGCTATCGCTGAAATCGGGCCCATCGCCTATTGCTTTGAGCGGTATTTCCGCGTGGTGATGATGTGGCTTGATGCCGCCGAGATGCGCAAGGATGTGCCATCAGAGCTGTTGGCCGAGGGCGTGCAGGCTTTTGCGATTCAGGCCATGTCTCTGAGATTCTGCGCGCTGCATTCTGCGACGACATTCACCGACAGACTGGAAACCTATCTGCAGGCGTGGCTGACCCCAGCGCGCTGATCGCGGCCGGGGTCATGAGTGTTAGCTGTGGATTGGTCCGTCACCGCAGGCCAGTGCGGCCTCTCGCACGGCTTCGGAATAAGTCGGGTGGGCGTGGCAGGTCAGGGCGAGGTCCTCTGCAGAGGCACCAAACTCCATCGCCACGCAGACCTCATGGATCAGATCACCTGCGGCCGGGCCGATGATATGTGCGCCGAGGATACGATCAGTTTCCTTATCGGCCAGAATCTTGACGAACCCATCGGCAGCAAAGTTCGCCTTGGCGCGACCGTTGCCCATGAACATGAACTTGCCAACCTTGTAGGCACGGCCCTTTTCTTTCAGCGTCTCTTCGGTCTCGCCAACATTGGCGACCTCGGGCCAGGTGTAGATCACACCCGGAATGACGCCATAGTTGACATGACCGTGCTTGCCCGCGACCTGTTCGGCTGCGGCCATGCCCTCATCCTCGGCCTTATGCGCCAACATTGGGCCTTCGGTCACGTCGCCGATGGCGTAGATGCCGGGCACGTTGGTCTGCCAGTCGGCACCGACTTTGATCTGACCACGCGGTGTCATTTCGACGCCCAGAGCGTCCAGCCCCAGACCGTCTGAGAATGGCTTGCGCCCGGTGGCAACCAGCACGGCGTCTGCGTCGACCACATGTTCGCTGTCATCCTTGCGCAGTTTGTACGTGACTTTGGCTTTTGTCTTGGTGGCCTCGGTTTTCTGAACTGCAGCCCCCATCACGAATTTCAGACCCTGCTTCTTCAAGATACGCTGGAATGTTTTCTGCACCTCGGGGTCCATGCCCGGAGTGATCACATCGAGGAATTCGATCACCGTGACCTCGGCCCCCAGACGTTGATAGACTGAACCCAGCTCCAGACCGATCACACCCGCGCCGATGACCACCAGCTTCTTGGGGATCTTGCCCAAAGACAGCGCACCGGTTGAGGTGACAACGACCTTTTCGTCAACTTCTACACCGGGCAAGGATGCCGGTTCGGATCCCGACGCGATGATGATGTTCTTGGCCTGATGCACGTCGTCCCCAACCTTGACCTGACCCGCGGCAGGGATCGAGCCCCAGCCTTTGAGCCAATCGATCTTGTTCTTTTTGAACAGGAACTCAATGCCCTTTGTATTACCTTCGATGACCTCGTCCTTATAGGCCTGCATTTGTTTCCAATCGACAGAAGGCGACTTGCCCTTCAGGCCCATCTTTGCAAAGTTATGTTCGGCCTCGTGCAATTGATGACTGGCATGCAGCAGCGCTTTGGATGGGATGCAGCCCACGTTCAGGCAGGTGCCGCCCAACGTCTCGCGCCCTTCGACCACGGCGGTTTTCAGGCCCAGTTGGGCGCAGCGGATGGCGCAGACATAGCCGCCGGGGCCTGCTCCGATTACGATGACGTCATAGTTTGCCATGAGGGGTCTCCTTGAGAAGTCGGGCTGTCACAGGGTTTGGGCCTATGAACAATTTGTACAACAGCGGGGTCACAATAACACCGCCAAAAGCATGAGGGTTGTGGCCAGAAATCCGACCAGCCAGATCAACGTGCGCCAGGGTCTGAGGCCATAGTAATATGCAGGAACATACAGGATGCGCGCAGCCAGATAGATGTACGCGCTGGTCGTCGTAAAGCCATCGGATGATCCGCTGAGCGTGACGACGACACAGGCGATTGCGAACAGGATCAGCCCTTCGAAGTGATTGTTCAATGCGCGGTACAGGCGCGCTGTTTTTTCCGAAAGCTGATCTTCCAACCCGCCGCCCAAGCGGCTTCGGTCGCGAGCAGACATCGTCTTGCCGGGTCCGAGTTCCCGATTCGCAGGGACTGCCATCACCACATACTGAACAACCTGCAAAAGTGCGGCCAATGTCAGGGCTGTGAGTTCAGGGGTCACGCGTGAGAAACTTTTGTTGTGCGGCTCGGCGTTGTCGCGCCCGGGCCATGCTTGGGGTCTATGTCCAGCGGCAGTCGCATTCAGGCGGGTGTCAGTATCTTGACCTGGATATGGGCCACGCCGCCACGTTCGTGATGCATGGCCAATTCTTCAGACTCGATGAAACTCTGAGCGCGTTCCAGATCGGTGACTTCAAACAAGGCCACCGCGTGATCTTTCAGATTCGGGTCCCGCCAGATGTGGAGGTCGCGGATGCCCGCGGCCTCTCTCATCTTTTGGTCCTCTTGGAACACCTTTAGCCAGACATCGAAATCAGCGACATCGGCCTGCCAGAGAATATGCGTTGCCATGGTTACAGATCCATCAGCAGGCGGCGCGGGTCTTCCAGCGCTTCTTTCACGCGCACCAAGAAGGTTACAGCGCCTTTGCCGTCGACGATCCGGTGGTCATAGGACAGCGCCAGATACATCATTGGACGGATCACCACCTGACCGTTGATCGCCATCGGACGGTCCTGAATCTTGTGCATGCCAAGGATGCCCGATTGCGGCGGGTTCAGGATCGGCGAGGACATCAGCGAGCCATAGACACCACCGTTCGAGATTGTGAAGGTGCCGCCCTGCATCTCTTCCATGCTCAGCTTGCCGTCACGGGCGCGTTTGCCTTTCTCGGCAATCGCCTTTTCGATCGCGGCGAAGGACATACTGTCGGCATCGCGGATCACCGGAACCACCAGACCGGTTGGCGTTCCGGCGGCCACGCCCATATGGACGAAGTTCTTATAAACGATATCGGTGCCATCGATCTCGGCATTCACCTCGGGCACTTCTTTCAGCGCGTGGCAGCAGGCCTTGGTGAAGAAGGACATAAAGCCCAGACGCACACCGTGCTTCTTCTCGAACTGGTCTTTGTACTGACTGCGCAGGGCCATCACCTCGGTCATGTCAACCTCGTTATAGGTGGTCAGCATGGCAGCGGTGTTCTGGCTGTCTTTCAGGCGCTTGGCGATGGTCTGACGCAAACGGGTCATCTTGACCCGTTCCTCGCGCGCAGCGTCGCTGGCCGCAACCGGTGCACGCGGGGCCGGAGCAGGGGTTGCCGCAGGCGCTGGGGCCGGGGCGGAGGCGGTTGCCACGGCGCGGGCCACGTCTTCTTTCATGATGCGACCATCACGACCGGTCCCGGTGACCTGATCAGCGGACAGGCCAGCCTCGGCCATGGCTTTCTCAGCAGAAGGTGCATTGGCCACGTCTTTGCCGCCACCACTGTCTATCCCGCCAGAGGCAGGAACTGCTGCCGGGGCAGGGGCCTGGGCCGCACCTGCCGCACCGCCAGAGATCACCGCAAGTTTCGCAGAAGCGTCGACGGTCGTGCCTTCAGGGGCCGTGATTTCCGCCAGAACACCTGCCGCCGGAGCAGGCACCTCGACTGAGACTTTATCGGTTTCCAACTCACATAACATTTCGTCCTGAGCGACGCTGTCGCCAACCTGTTTGAACCAGGTCGACACGGTTGCCTCGGTCACGGACTCGCCCAGCGTTGGCACCATCACGTCGACACTGCCCGCCGAAGCCGTTGGCGCTGTTGCAGGGGCTGGCGCCGCGGCCGCAGGGGCAGCCGTTGCGCTGTCACCGTCTGCGATGGTCGCCAACAATGCATTGACCCCGACGGTTTGGCCTTCGGCTGCAATGACCTCACCCATCACACCGGCAGCGGGGGCGGGGACTTCGACGGTGACCTTGTCCGTCTCAAGCTCACACAACATTTCATCCACGGCGACCGCGTCGCCCGGTTTCTTGAACCATGTCGCAACCGTGGCTTCGGTTACCGACTCGCCAAGCGTGGGAACACGAACTTCAATCGTCATCGTTTACTTTCCTTCAATGCTCAGCGCTTCGTTCACCAGCGCTTGTTGTTGGGCTTTGTGTTGGCTGGCCAGCCCCGTCGCGGGCGAAGCCGATGTGGCGCGGCCGACATAGCGAGGCCGTGTGTGTTTTGCTTTGATGCGGGTGAGGACCCATTCGATGTTGGGCTCGATAAAGGTCCAGGGGCCTTGGTTCTTGGGTTCTTCCTGACACCAGATCATTTTAGCGCCTTTGAAACGCTCAAGCTCATTGATCAGAGAATGCGCAGGGAACGGATAAAATTGTTCAATCCGCATCAGGTACACATCGTCGATGCCACGCGCGTCACGTTCTTCCAGCAGGTCATAGTAGACCTTGCCGGAACACATCACGACCCGCTTGATCTTGCTGTCGGCAACCAATTTGGTATCCGAATTGCCATGCTGCGCATCGTCCCACAACACGCGGTGGAAGCTGGAGCCGGTGGTGAATTCCTCGGCCGTGCTGACAGCCAGCTTGTGACGCAGCAGCGATTTGGGCGTTACCAGGATCAGCGGCTTGCGGAAGGTCCGGTGCAGCTGGCGGCGCAGGATGTGGAAATAGTTCGCCGGCGTCGTGCAGTTTGCCACGATCCAGTTGTCCTGGCCGCACATCTGCAGGAACCGTTCCAGTCGTGCCGAGCTGTGTTCCGGGCCCTGACCTTCAAAGCCATGCGGAAGCAAACAAACCAAACCAGACATGCGCAACCATTTGCTCTCGCCCGAGCTGATGAACTGGTCGAACATGATCTGCGCGCCGTTGGCGAAATCACCAAACTGCGCCTCCCATAGGGTCAACGCGTTGGGTTCCGCCAGTGAATAGCCGTATTCAAAGCCCAGAACCGCATATTCCGACAGCATCGAATCGATCACTTCATACTGTGACTGACCCGCGCGAATGTTGTTGAGCGGGTAGTACCGTTCCTCATTCTCCTGGTTGATGAAACCCGAATGACGCTGGCTGAAGGTCCCGCGCGTGGCATCCTGACCGGACAGACGAACCGGGTAGCCTTCGGTCAGCAATGAGCCAAAGGCCAGAGCCTCACCTGTCGACCAGTCGAACCCTTTGCCGCTCTCAAACATTTGTTTCTTGTGTTCGAGCAGACGGCCAACGGTTTTATGCATCGCAAACCCGTCCGGCGCACGAGAGAGTGCAGCGCCGATCTCGGCCAAAGTCTCCGGCGCAATGGCAGTCTCACCGCGCATGTATTCGTCTTTGTTCTTGTCCAGATGCGACCACCGCCCATCCAGCCAATCGGCCTTGTTGGGTTTATAGTCCTTTCCGGCCTCGAACTCGTCGTTGAGGCGGGCCTGAAAGGCGGTTTTCATATCTTCGATCTCGCCTTCGGGGATCAACCCGTCCTTGACCAGACGTTCCGTGTACAGCGACAGCGTGGTCTTATGCGTCTTGATCTTCTTGTACATGATCGGGTTAGTGAACATGGGCTCATCGCCCTCGTTATGACCAAACCGGCGGTAGCAGAAGATGTCGATCACCACGTCTTTGTGGAATTTCTGACGGAACTCGGTCGCAACTTTGGCCGCGTGTACCACCGCCTCGGGATCGTCGCCGTTCACGTGGAAGATCGGCGCCTCGACCATCAGCGCGATATCCGTTGGATAGGGGCTGGAGCGGCTGAAGTGTGGCGCGGTGGTGAAACCGATCTGGTTGTTCACCACGATATGCATGGTGCCACCGGTCCTGTGCCCGCGCAAACCGGACAGACCGAACCCTTCGGCGACCACACCTTGCCCGGCAAAGGCCGCATCGCCGTGCAACAGGATGCCCATCACCTTGGTGCGGTCGCTATCCTTCAGTTGGTCTTGCTTTGCACGAACCTTGCCCAGTACAACCGGGTTCACCGCTTCAAGGTGTGAAGGGTTCGCGGTCAGCGACAGGTGTACGCTGTTGCCGTCAAACTCACGGTCGCTGGATGCGCCGAGGTGGTATTTCACGTCGCCCGAGCCATCCACGTCTTCAGGTTTGAAGCTGCCGCCCTGAAATTCGTTGAAAATCGCGCGGTAAGGTTTGCCCATCACATTGGCGAGAATGTTCAGGCGACCGCGGTGCGGCATGCCGATGACGATGTCCTGTACCCCTAAGGCTCCGCCGCGTTTGATGATCTGTTCCATCGCGGGGATCAGGCTTTCGCCACCGTCCAGACCAAAGCGCTTGGTGCCCATGTATTTGACATGCAGGAATTTCTCGAACCCTTCGGCCTCGACCATCTTGTTCAGGATCGCCTTGCGGCCTTCCTTGGTGAACTGGATTTCCTTGCCATACCCTTCGATGCGTTCTTTCAGCCAGGCAGCTTCTTCCGGGTTCGAGATATGCATGTACTGCAGCGCAAAGGTGCCGCAATAGGTGCGTTTCACGATCTCGACGATCTGGCGCATGCTGGCCATCTGCAGGCCCAGAACATTGTCGATAAAGATCGGGCGATCCATATCGGCATCGGTGAAGCCGTATGTCTTCGGGTCCAGCTCTGGATGATTGCTGGCCGCGCGCATGCCCAGCGGGTCCAGATCGGCGGCCAGATGGCCCCGGATCCGGTAGGCCCGGATCAGCATCAGAGCGCGCAGGCTGTCCAACACCGCGCGTTTGATCTGGTCTTCGCTGACCTGCACACCCGTATCGGCCGCCTTTTCTTGAATCTTTTTGCCAGCGGCCTTGGCATCAATCTCGGCCCACTCACCTGTCAGCGCCCCGGTCAGATCATCTGTTGGCATCGGTGGCCAGTCTGTGCGCGCCCAAGAGGGGCCTTCGGCCTCTTTCTGAACGTCCGGTGTGGCGTCGCCCATCTGCCGGAAGAACTCAACCCATGCCGCATCTATCGCGTTGGGGTCTTTCGTATACTGGGCGTATAACTGTTCCAGATACTCGGCATTGTGCCCCTGCATAAAGCTAGAGGCATGAAAGGCAGTGTTGGGCGTATGTTCGGTCATTTGGCTACCTCATATGGGTTGGGACCGTATTGGTTGGTGCCTGGCTGGCTGGGGCGGGACAGCCACCACAGAACCAGGAGGGGCGATACAAACAGAACGATGAGTGTCGGAATGACGATCAGCAAAGTGGCGCGGGTGAACAGGATGTCCAGATTGCCGCCATGCTGGAAACTTGAGGCAAGACCGATGCCAAAGATCAGAACCGCAAAGGCCCCGAGGATCAGCAGGATTGGCAGCAAGGCGTAGAGCCCACTGCGCCCGGTATCATGCATCCGTCGCCACGCGACGGCCAGATGCGGAAAGAAGACGATCAGGCTGACGATGCTCTGCACCGGACCAGAGGAGGTGGCCGCGACGGATTTCGATGTCTCAGTTTCGGTCACTGCGATCTGAGTGAAGAATTGCAGGTCGATAATCCCGGCAATGATGCTCCAGATCACGATGAACAGGAAAAAAAACCAGTATTCGGGCCGTGAGGCACGGCCCGAGAAGGTGAAGAACTTGGAGAAGCAGGTTCGGATGGCATCGGAGAAGGTCATGTTGGCTCAGTTCCCGACAGCGCAATCAAATGTAGTCTGGCGGCGTCCTAATAACCAAAGATAGCCTCCCGCTCGCACATCAGAGTCCAGACGAGCTTTTCCATCGAGTTGTGCGCACCATGTGTCAGCCGCCGCTCGCAATTCCTCTTGATCCACACGAATGCTAAAGTAGGTAAACGCGATTTTGTCGTCTTCCAATATGTCCGTCGTGGCAGCGTGCACACCTGGGATAGCTCGCACGATGAACTGGTCCATGGGCTCAAACTTAGTGTTTTGAGCCATGCCGGATGTTCCTGAGCATACGATTAAGATTGTAGCGATCGCACGGCGGGTACCGCCGGGCAGCGCCCGACCCGCCCCCCAGGGCGGGCGCTTCTCGCCCACCCTCGGGCCGGGCGCTGCCCTAAACGCATATGCCCGGTCCTTGGTCACTTACCCAATCGCTTCCAACACAGCCTCACCCAGCTGCGCCGGGCTTTCGGCCACGACGATTCCGGCCGAGCGCATGGCTTCGATCTTGTCCTCGGCACCGCCTTTGCCGCCGGCGACAATCGCACCCGCGTGGCCCATGCGGCGGCCCGGAGGGGCTGTGCGGCCCGCGATGAAACCGGCGGTCGGTTTTTTGCGGCCCTTCTTGGCCTCATCCGCCAGGAACTGCGCGGCTTCTTCCTCGGCCGAGCCACCGATCTCACCGATCATGATAATCGACTCGGTCTCGTCATCGGCCAGGAACCATTCCAGCACGTCGATATGCTCGGTGCCTTTGATCGGGTCGCCGCCGATGCCCACGCAGGTGGACTGGCCCAGGCCCACATCGGTGGTCTGCTTGACGGCCTCATAGGTCAGCGTACCCGAACGCGACACAACACCGACCGATCCGCGCTTGTGGATGTGGCCGGGCATGATGCCGATCTTGCAGGCATCCGGCGTGATGACACCGGGGCAGTTCGGGCCGATCAGGCGCGAGCTTGAGCCTTCCAGCGCGCGCTTCACCTTCATCATGTCCAGAACCGGGATGCCTTCGGTGATGCAGACGATCACTTCCATCTCGGCATCAATCGCCTCAAGGATCGAGTCCGCTGCAAACGGCGGCGGCACATAGATCACGCTGGCATTGGCTTCGGTGACATGCTTGGCCTCGTGGACCGAGTTGAACACGGGCAGGTCGAGATGGGTCATCCCGCCTTTGCCGGGGGTCACGCCGCCGACCATCTTGGTGCCATAGGCGATGGCCTGTTCGGAGTGGAATGTGCCCTGCGAGCCGGTAAAGCCCTGACAGATCACTTTGGTATTTTCGTCGATGAGGACTGCCATGATGTCCCTTTCTTTAGGCGATGCTGGTTTGATTGGGTCGCGCGTCCGGCAGAACCTGCGGCGCGTAAGTGATTTTTTCGAGCGTTGCGCGGCCAAGGGCCAAATTGGCGATGGTACGGGCGCTGCCATCGATCTCGGCAATCCCGCGCCGGATTTTTTGACGTAACAGAGGCCATCCCGTCGGTCGACGACGTGGCGCACCCATCTGGTGTTCACCGGGTGCTTCGTTGCCCTGTTCCACCATGGCCGGGACGACCTGATAGATATTGATCTGCCGTGCGGCGGCAGAGGCGGATGGGTTGAACAACAACCCGTCCAAGGTGATGTCATAGGGCTTTTGGGCCAGAAAATGCTGCGCCGCATTGCGGGTGAGTGCGTAGGCCGCACCGCCGGGGTTTCGCGACCGCATCAGGCGGAGGTCCCGCCCCAGATGGCGCTTCCGCTCGCGCCCCAAAGCGACATACAGCTTGGTGCTGCGCCAGCGTTCGAACCGCACGATATTGGCATCATCAGGCCACCATGACGGATCGTTCAGCCAATTTGCCAGTTCGGGTGTCAGAAACACGTCATCCTCAAGGATCAACGCCTGCTCCGCACCCGAGGCGACCACGGCCTCCCACGCCTTGGCGTGGCTCAGCGTGCAGGCCATGTCTTTGGTATGAAAATACCCCCAGGGTCCTTCTGGCTGACACTCCCGCAGAAAATCCTCACGGGTGACGGCGTCGCAGTCCACAGCGTTGACCCGCGTTGCCGACAGGCCCGCCTTTTGCAGCTCCTGCTCCATCAAACGTGCCCGTCCGGTGGCGCGTTCTAGGCCTATGAGGAAGATGGGTATGGTCATGGCTTAAACATTCCTCAGCCCGCCCACCTCGAGCACAACGCGCCCTGCGAGCCGGTAAAGCCCTGACAGATCACTTTGGTATTTTCGTCGATGAGGACTGCCATTTTAGGCCTCCGTAATGATTGTTGTTAGCGCGCCGTTTTCTGACTTCTGCGGCACAGCGAGTTGTTTTTGCGTCTTGATCAACCTTCACGCCGTTCCAAAGTGTCGATCACCTGATCTCTGGACCAAATTCCAAGAGAGCGTTGTTTCCGACCCTCAGGCGTTGCCAGAAAATCCGGGTTGAGATTGATTTCACCCGTTTCACTTACCGTTTCGATAGGATCCGGGAAGTTGAACGGAGCGGCACATGGGTTGAACTTTTTGAAGTCTCCATTTCTCTGAAGCCGCGGATTGCGCGGAACATAGTCCATCGTAGTCATGAGATATGGAATCTCACTTTCAACAAAGTTCTCGAAGAATGCCCATCTCAACCACCATTTTAGATGAAAGAGACAGTCCCTACACATCATGAGATCCGCTTTAGGCAAGGCGTCCGAAGTTATGTCCAGATGGATAAACTCGCGACCGGGTGCTGCATGCTGATCTTTGACCTCAGTCAAAACTTCCGTAGAGATATCGCCCCCGATATATTGGATACCATTTAGGTCCACATCTTGCATCCAAGTCCAATCCCCGCACGGTGCGTCAAGAAAGGTGCCGATCTTGTAGTCGACAAAGATACGGGGAAGCGCAGTGCGCAGGGCCGCAGTAGCAGCAAGAGTGGATCCGGGTCCTGAACGCGGTCCATTACGCCGGCCAGCCCAACTCTTGCTTTCGAATACTGATCTGACACTGTCTCGCATTGCGGCTTCCCAATGTGTAGCAAAATCTCAAGCTAATCAGTCAGATTAACCCTTAACCGCTTTCACGATCTTCTCGGCGCCGTCTTTCAGGTTGTCCGCCGCGATTACGTCCAGGCCAGAGGTGTTGATGATCTCTTTGCCCTTCTCGACATTTGTGCCTTCCAGACGCACGACTAACGGAACCTGCAGGCCGACCTCTTTCACCGCGGCAACAACGCCCTCGGCGATGACGTCACAGCGCATGATGCCGCCGAAGATGTTGACCAGAATACCTTTGACCTGCGGGTCCGAGGTAATGATCTTGAACGCTTCGGTCACTTTCTCTTTGGTGGCACCGCCGCCGACGTCGAGGAAGTTTGCCGGCTCAGCCCCATACAGCTTGATGATGTCCATGGTCGCCATCGCCAGACCGGCACCGTTGACCATGCAGCCAATCTCACCATCCAGCGCAATGTAGTTCAGATCGTATTTCGACGCTTCCAGTTCCTTGGGGTCTTCCTCGGTCGTGTCGCGCAGCTCGGCAATATCCGGGTGGCGGTAGACCGCGTTGCCGTCAAAGCCGACCTTGGCGTCTAGCACCTTCAGATCGCCGCTGTCTGAGACGATCAGCGGGTTGATCTCCAGCATCTCCATGTCCTTCTCGACGAAGGCGTTATAGAGCTGGTTCATCAGCTTGACGCATTGCTTGACCTGCGCACCTTGCAGACCCAGCGAGAACGCGATGCGGCGGCCGTGATAGGCCTGATAGCCGGTGGCCGGGTCGACCGAGAAGGAAAGGATTTTCTCGGGCGTAGCAGCTGCCACTTCCTCGATGTCCATTCCGCCTTCGGTCGAACAGACAAACGAAATGCGGCTGGTTTGGCGATCCACCAGCAGGGCCAGGTACAGTTCACGCTCGATGCCCGAACCGGCCTCGATATAGATACGGTTGACCTGCTTGCCTGCGGGGCCGGTTTGGTGCGTGACCAGCGTGCGGCCCAGCATCTTCTTGGCTTCTTCGGCGGCTTCTTCCACCGACTTGGTCAGACGGACGCCGCCTTTTTCGCCTGCATCGGCCTCTTTAAAGCTGCCTTTGCCGCGTCCACCTGCGTGGATCTGTGCTTTGACAACCCACAGGGGGCCATCCAGTTCACCGGCTGCGGTTTTGGCTTCCTCGGCGCGCAGAACCGCGCGACCGTCGGAGACCGGAGCGCCATAGCTGCGAAGAAGCGCTTTGGCTTGGTATTCGTGAATATTCATCGAAACTGTCCCGTCTGACTACGATTAAACCGTTATAGGGGTGTCTAGCGGGCAAGTTTAAAGGGTTTTTTGACAGGGCGGAGGTTTTTCACGAAGATTTTCACTATTTGTGATCACGCTTTTTTAGCGTGTGATCACAAATAGAAGGGCCCGTGGTTTTGATTCGAATCTCGCATCGCGCGTGCGGAAAACATATTCAAAAAAGGGGGTTTGCGACGGTTGCGCAAACATTTGCGATATAACGGATGGACCGGGTACAAAAAAACCGGCCCGTATGGGGGCCGGTTCCTGGAAGCTTTCAGCAGACTTATGCCAGTGAACTGTCGATGCCCTTGCACGCATCGATCAGGCCCTTAACGGCGTTGACCGAGTTGTCGAAACCGGCCTGCTCGTCTTCGTTGAGTTTGATGTCAACGATACGCTCAACACCACCGGCGCCAATCACGGTTGGGACACCGACGTAAAGCCCGTCAACACCTAGTTCGCCATTGCAGTACGCGGCGCAGGGCAGAACGCGCTTCTGGTCTTTCAGGTACGCTTCGGCCATTTCGATTGCTGAAGTAGCCGGTGCGTAATATGCCGAACCGGTTTTCAGCAGGCCAACGATTTCGGCGCCACCGTCACGGGTGCGCTGTACGATGGCATCCAGTTTTTCCTGCGTGGTCCAGCCCATCTCAACCAAATCAGGCAGCGGGATGCCGGCAACGGTCGAGTAACGCACCGAAGGCACCATCGTGTCGCCATGGCCGCCCAGAACGAAGGCGGTGACGTCGCGCATCGAGACGTTGAATTCTTCCGACAGGAAATGCGCGAAACGGGCCGAATCCAGCACGCCAGCCATGCCGCAGACCTTGTTATGGGGCAGGCCCGAGAATTCGCGCAGCGCCCAAACCATGGCGTCCAGCGGGTTGGTGATGCAGATCACGAACGCGTCGGGCGCATGGGCGGCGATACCTTCGCCGACCGACTTCATGACTTTCAGGTTGATGCCCAGCAGGTCATCGCGGCTCATGCCCGGCTTGCGGGCGACACCAGCGGTGACGATGCAGACGTCTGCGCCCGCGATATCGGCATAGTCGCTGCTGCCGGACATTGACGCGTCAAACCCTTCGGACGGGCCGGATTCTGCGATGTCGAGCGCTTTGCCTTGGGGCAGCCCGTCAGCGATGTCAAACAGGACAACGTCACCCAGTTCTTTGACAGCTGCAAGATGCGCGAGCGTGCCGCCGATGTTCCCCGCGCCGATCAGCGCAATCTTGGGTCTGGCCATTTGGAATATCTCCGGTCGGTTTTGAAATCGCGGTTTTGCTAGTCCCTAAAACGCCGCAGCGCAAGGCCTGTGCGGCGCGGCATGCAACCGCATACCATTTGCCTTGCTCCTGATGGTTGCGCTAAACGTCTCGTGAGACAAGCCAATTCGCAGGCCGCCACATGTTCGAATTGAATCTTATGTTTTTTGCCGTGGCGATCCCTGCGGTTATCTTCGCGGGTATTTCCAAGGGCGGGTTTGGTTCGGGAGTGGCCTTCGCGTCTTCATCGATTCTTGCGATCATCCTAAGCCCGGGACAGGCGCTGGCACTGATGCTGCCGATCCTGATGATCATCGACCTGGCGACGCTGAAGCCTTACTGGAAGCGCTGGGATTGGCCAAGTGCACGCCTGCTGATGCTGGGGGCAATACCCGGCGTGATTTTGGGAACGGTTCTGTATCGCGCGACCAATGACGACGTTTTGCGCCTTTTGATCGGTGCGATTTCAATTGGTTTTGTGATCTGGCATGTGGCGCGCGCCAGGGATTGGATTGGCGGCTTCACGCGGCAGTTGCCGCCATCGGCCGGCTTGTTTGCTGGATTGGTGGCCGGGTTCACAAGCTTTGTCAGCCATGCTGGCGGCCCGCCTGCCGCCGTTTATCTGTTGTCACAGCGTCTGACAAAGACCGAGTTTCAGGCGTCAACCGTTTTGGTCTTTTGGGCCATTAACATCGTTAAGTTTGTACCTTACGCATATCTGGGCCTTTTTACGTGGCATACCGCCTGGGCCAATCTTCTGCTGTCGCCCTTCGCACTAATCGGTGCGTGGCTTGGGGTGCGTGCACATTTCATGTTGTCCGAACAGGTGTTTTTCAGGATCACCTATGTTCTGCTGACACTGACCGGTAGCAAACTCATCTGGGACGCTTTGGCTTAGGCATTCGGCGGCAAGGCTTCGGCCAAAGTCTCATAGGACTGACCCGAGGCGACAAGGCAGGTGGTGCCATCTGGCAGCGTTACGGTCATCGTCCAGCTACCTGTTTCGTCAGAGGTGAACAATTCCATCACCGCGCCCTGGCCAGCAATCCCGATCCCTTTACGTGTTTCGCCATACCCTTCCGACAGGCGTTTGATCACGTCCGGGCGCGGGGCGCAGTTGCGGTTCTGCGCGCTCACATGCTGCGCGGCCAGCACCATGATCCCCAGCCCGATCGTCATGTTCAAAAGCGATTTCTTCATCTCTGGCCCCATTTGTCTGATCCGAGGGCCAGCTTGCGAACAAGGGCCGGAGATTTGATTAAACCAAAGTGCGTTGCGTCACTAATACGCGCCTATGCTGCGATGCGGCAAATTTGATCTTGAAGTTTCTCGAAAAAAATGCCCCAGTCCACGCAACTTTATTACCTAAGGGAGAGGTCGATGGACCCGCGTCAACGTCCTTATCGTTCGGTTTTGTATATTCCAGGCTCGAAAGAGCGGGCGCTGGAAAAGGCGCGCACTCTGCCTGTGGATGCGATCATCTTTGATCTTGAGGATGCAGTCGCCGCCGATGAAAAACCTAACGCCCGCGAAACGCTAAAGGCGGCGCTGGCGGCCGGTGGCTATGGCGCGCGGGTCAAGATCGTTCGGATCAACGGGTTGGACACCGAATGGGGCCGTGCAGATGCCGAAGCGGTGCGCGATATGGACGCGGATGTGGTATTGCTGCCCAAGGTGAATTCGGCCGCAGATGTGGACGCGCTGGCCGCTATCACCGACGATCTGCCGATCTGGGCGATGATGGAAACGCCACGCGGTATGCTGAACGCAGCCGAGATTGCCGCCCATCCCCTGATGGCCGGTTTCGTGATGGGCACCAACGATCTGGCCAAAGAGCTTCAGACCCGTTTTCGCCCGGATCGTCTGCCATTGATGACCTCGCTGGGCCTGTGTCTACTGGCCGCAAAGGCCGAAGGCCTGATTATCGTCGATGGGGTTTATAACGCGTTCAAAGATACCGAGGGTCTGGCCGCTGAATGCGCGCAAGGTCGGGATATGGGCTTTGACGGAAAGACCCTGATCCATCCGGCGCAGGTTGAAGTGACCAACGCCGCCTTCGCCCCGTCTGAGGCCGAGATTGATCTGGCGCGCCGCCAGATCGCCGCCTTTGAAGAGACCGAGGCGCAGGGGCAGGGCGTCGCCGTTGTGGATGGCAAGATCGTTGAGAACCTGCATGTTGTAACTGCCCGTGAAATTCTGGCAAAAGCAGAGGCGATTTCAGCTTTGCAAGCGGGGTAAGCCAGCATGGGCTTTGTTCTTCTAATTTTGGGCGTGGCACTATGGTGGGCCGCGCATCTTTTCAAACGCGTGATGCCCGAACAGCGGGCAGCTATGGGCGATGCTGGCAAGGGCGTCGTGGCGCTGGCGCTGGTCGCCTCAATCCTGCTGATGATCTTCGGTTATCGCATGACCGATTTCATCTATGTCTGGGCACCGCCAACCTTCCTGATCCACGTCAACAACCTGCTGGTTCTGATCGCGATTTTCATGATGAGCCCGGCTGGCCAGAAAGGCCGCCTGCTCAATAAACTGCGCCACCCGATGCTGGGCGGGTTCAAGCTCTGGGCCTTTGCGCATTTGCTGGTGAATGGCGATCTGGCTTCGATCGTCCTGTTCGGTGGTCTTTTGGCTTGGGCCGTCGTCGAAGTCATTGTGATCAACAAATCCGAACCGGATTGGACGCCGGGTGAGCCCGGTACATACGGCAAGGATGCGATGTTCTTTGGCGCCTCAATCGTTCTGCTGGGTATCATCGGATATATCCACGGGCTGGTCGGTCCATCCCCGTTCGGCGGATAAGGAGAACCAGTCATGGCAAAGCTCTATCGATTGCTGACCGAGGAAGACACCTCCGCGTTCTGCCACAAAGTATCAGATGCGCTGGCCAAAGGCTGGGACCTGTATGGCGACCCATCCTACGCGTTTGACGCGAAAAACGGTGTCATGCGTTGTGCGCAGGCCGTGACCAAAGAGGTCGAGGGCGACTATTCACCTGACATGAAACTGGGACAGCAATAATGGCAAAAACCAATCCGGGCCGCTTTTTCGAGGACTATTCCGTTGGGCAGGTCTTGCCCCATGCGGTGCCCCGTACCGTGACGGATGGGGAGCGGGCGCTGTATCACGCGCTCTATCCGGCGCGCCACGCGCTCTATTCCTCGGACGAGTTCGCGCGGTCCTGTGGTCTACAAGAAAGCCCGCTGGATGATTTGGCGGCGTTTCATGTGGTGTTCGGTAAGACTGTTCCGGATATCTCGCTGAACGCAGTGGCCAATCTGGGCTATGCCGAGGGGCGTTGGATAAAACCGGTCTATCCCGGTGACACTGTAAGGTCGGTCTCTGAGGTGATCGGGGTCAAGCAGAATTCCAACGGCAAAACCGGGGTGGTCTGGGTGCGCACCCGTGGTCTGAACCAGCTGGACGAGGTTGTGATCGACTATGTGCGCTGGGTCATGGTTCGAAAGTCGAGCCCGGATACGCCCGCACCGGAAACCGTTGTGCCGGACCTGAAAAAGGTTTTGGCACCGGAAGATCTGGTGATCCCCGAGGGCCTGGATTTCTCGAACTACGATTTCACGCTGGCGGGTGAGCCCCATCGCTGGGGTGACTATGAGATCGGTGAAACGATAGACCATGTGGATGGTGTCACCGTAGAAGAGGCCGAGCATATGCTGGCCACACGCCTGTGGCAGAACACCGCCAAGGTGCATTTTGATCTGACCTTCCGGCCCGAGGGGCGATTGATTTATGGCGGTCACGTGATCTCGATGGCGCGGGCGTTGTCATTTAACGGGTTGGCCAATGCGCAGATGATTGTTGGCCTGAACGGTGGGGCCCATGCGAACCCCTGTTTTGCGGGTGAAACCATCAAAGCGTGGTCCGAGGTTTTAGACAAAGCCGAAACCAGCGTTCCCGGCGTTGGGGCTATCCGCTTGCGGTTGGTTGCCACAAAAGGCGGCGCGCCGTTTGAGCTGCGCAATGACGACGGCAAGTATCAGCCGCAGGTTCTGCTGGATCTGGACTACTGGGCGCTCATGCCAATGTGATTTCGTGCAGACCCTGCGATACATGCTAGGGTACTGCTATGATCCTGTTTCGCGCCTTGATCGCTTGCCTGTGTTTAACACCGCCCGCTTGGTCTTGCGATCTGGCATTGGCTTTGGCAGTGGATGTTTCGGGGTCGGTCGACAGTGACGAATATCGCATCCAGATGGATGGGCTGGCGGCGGGGTTGCGCGACCCGATTGTGTCCGAAGCGCTGGTGCGCGGGCAGGCGCGGTTGATGCTGGTGCAATGGACCGGCGCGTGGCGCCAACGTGTGACCATCCCCTGGACCCGGATCGACAGTTTCGACGCATTGGATGGGTTTGCCAGCCAGGTCGCGCAAGATCCGCGTATCTGGCGGAATTTCTCAACGGCAATTGGCGAAGCGTTGGAGATGACGCTGGCCAGCTTTGATGCTGTGGAAGATTGCAAACGTTTGTTGATTGATATCTCTGGCGATGGGGTTTCGAATGAAGGAGTTGAGCCTTCACAGATTCACCCGCTGCTGCGTGCCCATGGCATAATCGTGAATGCGATTGCCATCGAAGAATCTGAACCTGATCTGACGGCCTACTTCTTTGAAAACGTCATTGTGGGCGAGGGTGCCTTTGTTGTGTCTGCCGCCGGATTTGCAGATTACCCTGAACGTATTCGAAAAAAGCTGCTGCGGGAGGTCACACAGCAATCCGCCGACTTGAAATAGGGAAGGCAGATTCGTGATCACATTGCTTTCCTACTGAAATCGCTAACATAGGCAGTGTTAAATACTATTTGTGATCACAGCTTTTATTTGCGTGATCACATTTTGAAGAAATCGCCCCTTTTGCGGCAATTTTACCTGTTTTTGCGGGTGCAGCACGTGACAGAGCACCAAAAACGGGTAAAACGACAAGTAGCCAAAGTAAGAGGAGCCGCCATGGCCGATGTCAATCGGGGCAACCGCCCGCTCTCGCCACATATAATGATCTATCGCCCACAGATAACCTCGATATCGTCGATCATGGTTCGACTGTCCGGTCTTGCGGTGTTCGCTATTGCGGCACTGGTGGTCTGGTGGCTGCTTGCCGCTGCCACGTCTGAGGCCGCATTTGCTGGCATTGATGGCTTTCTGCGCAGCTGGTTTGGTCAGCTCATCCTGACTGGTGGTGTCTGGGCGCTGTGGTATCACACGCTGGGCCGTCTGCGCCACGTGATTTGGGATTTCGGCTATTGCCTGGATGTTGCGGTGTCCGAAAAGTTGGGCGTCGGCATGTTTGTCGGGGCGACGGTTCTGACCATCATCACCATGGCGCTGGTGTAAGGAGGATGGCGATGCAATACCTTACCGACCGCAAGCGCGCGCAAGGCTTGGGTGCCGGGAAATCCGGAACTCAAACCCATTGGCGCACCATGGTTCGGGCGATGATCCTGACCGTTCTGGTGCCCTTGTTCATCTTCACTTTTGGTTATGGCATCGGCGGAACCTACGAAGAGGTTCTGGCCTATTTCGCCCGACCCTTCCCGGCCATCATCACTGCACTGACACTGGTCGTTGGTCTGTTGCAACTCATGTATGAGGCGCAGGAAACCATCGAGGACTACGTGCACGGGATCGCGGAAAAGATCACACTCGTTGCGATGTGGGCGTTTGGCTACACGCTGATGGCTGCGGGGCTGTTTGCCCTCGTCAAGCTGGCCCTGTGACGACGCGCGGTAAGGATCAGAGATAATGACAGCAGCATATGAATATGAAACCCACGAATATGACGTCGTGGTTGTCGGGGCAGGCGGCGCCGGTCTGCGCGCAACGCTGGGTATGGCGGAGCAGGGTCTGCGTACGGCCTGTGTGACCAAGGTTTTCCCGACCCGCTCGCACACGGTTGCAGCGCAAGGCGGGATCGCCGCGTCGCTGTCCAACATGGGCCCGGACCATTGGCAGTGGCACATGTATGACACCGTCAAGGGTTCGGACTGGCTGGGCGATACCGACGCAATGGAATACCTGGCACGTGAAGCGCCCAAGGCGGTCTATGAGCTGGAGCATTACGGCGTGCCGTTCAGTCGGACCGAAGAAGGCAAGATTTATCAGCGCCCGTTCGGTGGCCACACGACCGAGTTTGGCGAAGGCCCCGCCGTGCAGCGCACCTGTGCCGCTGCCGACCGGACCGGCCATGCGATCCTGCACACTCTGTATGGGCAGTCGCTGAAGAACAACGCCGAGTTTTATATCGAATATTTCGCCATCGACCTGATCATGTCCGAGGATGGGCAGTGTCAGGGTGTCGTCTGCTGGAAGCTGGACGACGGTACGATGCATGTCTTCAACGCCAAGATGGTGGTGCTGGCGACCGGCGGCTATGGCCGGGCGTATTTCAGCGCAACCTCGGCCCATACGTGCACCGGCGACGGCGGTGGTATGGTGGCGCGCGCAGGTCTGGCCCTGCAGGATATGGAGTTTGTGCAATTCCACCCGACCGGCATCTACGGTTCGGGCTGCCTGATCACCGAAGGCGCGCGCGGCGAGGGCGGGTACCTCACCAACTCCGAAGGTGAACGGTTCATGGAGCGTTATGCGCCCCAGTACAAGGATCTGGCACCACGCGACTATGTCAGCCGTTCCATGACGATGGAAATCCGCGAAGGTCGAGGCGTTGGGGCGGAAGGGGATCACATCCACCTGAACTTGTCGCACTTGCCTGCCGAAGCTCTGGCCGAACGTCTGCCCGGTATCTCGGAAAGCGCCAAGATTTTTGCGGGCGTGGATGTCACCAAAGAACCGATCCCGGTTCTGCCCACCGTGCACTACAACATGGGCGGTATTCCGACAAACTATTGGGGTGAGGTTCTGAACCCAACTGCCGAAGATCCGACCGCCGTTGTGCCGGGCCTGATGGCCGTGGGTGAAGCTGGCTGTGCCTCGGTCCATGGCGCGAACCGTCTGGGCTCGAACTCGCTGATCGACCTCGTGGTCTTTGGACGCGCGTCTGCGATCCGCGCTGGTAAGGTTGTCGATGCTGAGGCTCCGAACCCGGTCCTGAACCAGGCTTCCGTCGATAAGGCCTTTGATCGCTTTGATACGGTGCGTAACGCCAGTGGCGCGATCCCAACCGCCGATCTGCGGCTTGAAATGCAGAAAACCATGCAGGCTGACGCAGCCGTATTCCGGACCGCCAAAACCATGGCTGAAGGGGTCGAAAAGATGACCGCGATTGCCGCCAAGATGGACGATCTGCAAGTCACCGACCGCTCGCTTGTTTGGAACAGCGACCTGATGGAGACGTTGGAGCTGACCAACCTGATGCCAAATGCTCTGACCACTATTGTCGGTGCTGAGGCGCGCAAGGAATCTCGTGGCGCGCACGCGCATGAGGATTTCAGCGAACGGGATGATAAGAACTGGCGTGTCCACACCGTTAGCCGTGTTGACGGCACCAAGGTCGACCTCAGCTATCGTCCGGTCATCGTCGACCCGCTGAGCACCGAAGCCGAAGGCGGCATCAGCCTCAAGAAAATCGCGCCCAAGGCGCGGACCTTCTAAGGAGCGTTTTGACCAGGCAATGGTGTGCGAACGCCTCATACCCAAGAACAACGCCCTGACCTCGGGCCGTCTGGCATCGTTTAGTGCTCGGAGGCGCTCATGACGGTCGAAGTGCTGCACTCTGCTCAAACCGATCCGAAAATCATTCTGATCGGTTTGAACCGCTGCGCGACGACCTCGTTCCACAGGCTGTTTAAGGAAAGTGGTATTTCGTCGGTGCATTGGGTGGATCAGCAGGGCGATAATCTGGCGCATCGTATGATGACCAGCATTGCCATGGGCCGCAAACCGCTGGATGGGTTTGGTGCAGTTCGGGCGTTTACAGATATTTCCTTTGTGAACGCGCGCTTCATGCTGGATGGCACACGGTTTTTTCGCGAACTGCATGCGGCTTACCCAGATGCCTATTTCCTGCTGAATACGCGTAACGCGGACGATTGGATCGGCTCACGCGCGCGTCACAGCAATGGCGGATATCTGGAACGGTGCTGCAAAGCCAACGGCCAGACCGCCGACGAAGTCAAGCAAGGATGGCGCCGTATGTATGACGTGCACCATGCTGAGGTGCAGGAGTATTTCGCAGGAAACCCACGGTTTCTGCGCTTTGATATCGACCGGGACGCGCCACAGGCGATTGCCGACTGGCTGTCTCCGGATTTTGACGTGAACATTGCCCATTGGGGGCACCACAATCGCGGCGCATCTGATCGCGCCCGGACAGGCTGAATGGAGAATTGACATGGTTCAACTGACCCTGCCCAAGAATTCCCGGATAACAACCGGTAAGACCTGGCCCAAACCGGACGGCGCGAAAAACCTGCGCAAGTTCCAGATTTACCGCTGGAACCCGGATGACGGGCAAAACCCGCGGGTCGACACCTATTTTGTCGATATGGATAACTGCGGTCCGATGATCCTGGACGCGCTGATCAAGATCAAGAACGAGATTGATCCGACGCTGACCTTCCGCCGCTCGTGCCGCGAAGGCATCTGTGGCTCCTGCGCGATGAATATCGACGGGATCAACACGTTGGCCTGTATCTATGGCATGGACGAGATCAAGGGCGACGTGAAAATCTATCCGCTGCCGCATATGCCGGTGGTCAAGGACCTGATCCCCGACCTGACGCATTTCTATGCCCAGCATGCCTCGATCATGCCGTGGTTGGAAACCAAGACCAACCGCCCCGCGAAAGAGTGGAAGCAGTCGATCGAAGACCGCAAGAAACTTGATGGCCTGTATGAGTGTGTGATGTGCGCCAGTTGCTCGACTTCGTGCCCCAGCTACTGGTGGAACGGCGACCGTTATCTCGGCCCCGCAGCGTTGCTGCATGCGTATCGCTGGATCATCGACAGTCGCGATGAAGCCACGGGTGAGCGTCTGGATGAGCTTGAAGATCCCTTCAAGCTGTACCGCTGCCACACGATCATGAACTGCGCTAAGACCTGCCCCAAGGGCTTGAACCCGGCGGCGGCGATTGCGCAGATCAAAAAGATGATGGTTGAACGTTCGGTTTGACCGAAAAATCGCGCTTGCCGAGTTGCGGCAAGCGCATGTCCCTGTTGCGAAATCAACCGATGTCGACGGGCGCAAAACACCCTAGATTTGCCTTAGGGAGGAGTGATGGGATCAACTCAGGATCACTCCGATGAAAACAACACCACAAACCCCAAAACCAACCGCCAAGGAGGCGGTGGAAATGCTTGAACAGGCATGGGCCTACTACACGCCCGAGCCGGCGGCTGTTCAGCCGCGTGAGCCCGAGCTTTTTGAGTATGCAAACGCAGCCTGACGGCTTGCCATCAATGGATAGAATGGGCGAAACAGATGCATGCCCATTCTATTGCTTCTTCTGGCCGCCGGGGTCTTTGCATATTTCCTATGGCGCTCCCGCACGTCCTCACTGACGCGAGAATGCCGATGGCGGCAGCATCGCGATCAAGGTCTGTGGGTCTGCGCCTATTGTGGCGCGAAGGTGGAAGACGTGGATAGCCCAACGCAGTGCTTACGGCAGACTTTGGGCAAATAGAAACCGGGCAGAGGCGTACTCTGCCCGTTCAGGTTTAGCCTGCGTCCGGAAAAGCGGCGTGCAGTGCAATTTCGACCATATCGCCAAAGCTGCTTTCGCGGTCGGACGAGGGCAGGGCCTCACCGGTTAGCAGATGATCAGACACCGTCAGGACGGCCAGGGCTCTGCATTTGTGCCGCGCGGCGAGGATATACAGCTCAGCGGCTTCCATCTCGACGCCCAACACACCATGACGCACCATCTGTTCGTTCAGATCAGGGCGTTCATCGTAAAACACATCCGATGAATAGATGCCGCCGATATGGGTTAGCGTACCCTTTGCTTTGGCTGCCACAGCGGCCGCTTGCAGTAAGCCCCAATCTGCGCAGGGGGCGAAGTTCAGCTCTTTCATGATGCCGCGTGAAGGCGTACTGAGCGTTGTCGACGTCATCGCCAGAATGACATCGCGCACATTCACACTGTCCTGCATCCCGCCGCATGACCCGATCCGGATCAGCGTTTTGGCACCATAGTCCCGGATCAGTTCATTTACGTAGATCGACAGGGACGGCATGCCCATGCCGCTGCCCTGAATCGTTACCGCATGGCCATTCCAGCTGCCGGTAAAGCCCAGCATGCCCCGAACATTATTGACTTGCTTTACGTCGGCAAGAAACGTTTCAGCCGCCCATTTTGCCCGATATGGATCGCCGGGCAAAAGAACGGTTTCTGCGATTTCGCCTTTTTCCGCGCCAATATGAATTGTCATTTCGGCACCTGCCCCGCTTAGATTTCCAAATCGGAAATATCTGCACCAGATTTCAGCGCATCATGAATCCATTGCGGTTTACGGCCACGACCGGACCAGGTTTGTGCCGGATCGGTCGGGTTGCGGTATTTCGCTTTTGCCTTGGTGCCTTTTGCTGCGCGAGGCGCATCATCGGACAATTCAGAAAGCGAGAAACCAAATTCAGCCGCGGCTTTTTCCGCCGCTTTCAGGGCTTCTTTGCGTTCGCGTTTTTCAGCATTGGTCAACGCTTTTTCGACGTTATCACGCAAAGACAACAGCTCTTTCCGCGACATTTCTTCAAGATTGATCCCCATTGGTATTCTCCGTCCGGTATTTTGGTGCCGCACGCAAAGGCGCGCGCGAATTCACACAACGCGATACCTTACCCCCAAAGAATTGGGAATAGAAACGGGGAATTTATTGGATTAAATGTCCATTATTCTGCGGCCAGGTTTTGCGGATCCACCAAGTCGACAATGTCCCCCATGATCGAATTCAGTTCGAAATTCTTAGGGGTATAGACTTTGGCGACACCCATGGCCTTGAGCTTCACTGCATCTTCATCCGGGATAATTCCGCCAACAACGACTGGTATGTGATCCAGACCAGCCTTGCTCAGGCGGGATAGGACGTCTTCGACCAACGGCAAGTGGCTGCCGGACAGGATAGACAACCCGATGACATGCGCTTCATCCTCGGCGGCGGCGGTCACAATCTCTTCGGGCGTCAGGCGGATGCCCTCATAGCTGATGTCCATGCCGCAATCTCGCGCACGGAAGGCGATTTGTTCAGCCCCGTTCGAATGACCATCCAGCCCGGGCTTGCCGACCAGGAACTTCAGGCGACGGCCCAGCTTGTCGCTGACCGCATCAACTGCGGCGCGCAGGTCGTCCAAGCCTTCGGTTTTGTTTGAGACCGATCCTGATACCCCGGTCGGGCCGCGATAGGTGCCATAGACCTTGCGCATTTCTTCGGCCCATTCGCCGGTGGTGGCACCTGCCTTTGCGGCCGCAATTGAGGGTTCCATCACATTGGTGCCGTTCTGCGCAGCCTCGCGCAGCGCGGCCAAGGCGACAGCAACCGCGCTATCGTCGCGTTCAGCGCGCCAATCGTTCAGGCGGTCGATCTGCTCCTGCTCGACAGCCGGATCAACAACCATGATGCCGCCATCTTCGGTTTGCAGGGGCGAGGGTTCACCCTCGATCCACTTGTTCACACCCACAACAACTGTCTCGTTGCGCTCGATTCGGTTCAGGCGTTCGGCGTTGGAATCCACAAGGCGGGACTTCATGTACTCGATCGAGGCGACGGCACCGCCCATCGAATCCAGGTTCGCCAGTTCGGCACGCGCGCCGCTCTTCAGTTCTTCGACCTTGGCATCGACGGCGGGGTTTCCATCAAACAGATCGCCATATTCCAGCAGGTCGGTTTCATAGGCCAAAATCTGTTGCATTCGCATCGACCATTGCTGATCCCACGGGCGCGGCAGGCCAAGCGCCTCGTTCCACGCGGGCAACTGCACGGCACGGGCACGGGCTTTTTTCGACAGGGTCACGGCCAGCATCTCGATCAGGATGCGGTAGACGTTGTTTTCTGGCTGCTGCTCGGTCAGACCCAGCGAGTTTACCTGAACACCATAGCGGAACCGGCGGAATTTGGGGTTCTCGACATCATAGCGGTCTTGCAGGATTTCATCCCAAAGGTCGACGAAAGCGCGCATTTTGCACATCTCGGTGACAAATCGGATGCCTGCATTCACAAAGAAAGAAATCCGCCCGCACAGAGCAGGGAAATCTTCGGCGGGGACGCGCGGGCGCAGTTCGTCTAGCACCGCGATGGCGGTGGCCAACGCGTAGGCGAGTTCCTGTTCCGGCGTCGCGCCTGCCTCTTGCAGGTGATAGGAACACACGTTCATCGGGTTCCATTTCGGCGCGTGCGTATAGCAATACTCGGCCACATCCGCGATCATCTTCAGCGACGGTTTGGGCGGGCAGACATACGTGCCACGGCTCAGGTATTCCTTGATCAGGTCGTTCTGAACCGTGCCCTGCAGCTTTGAGACATCCGCGCCCTGCTCCTCGGCCACCGCGATGTACAAGGCCAGCAACCAAGGGGCTGTCGCATTGATCGTCATCGAGGTGTTCATCTGTTCCAGCGGAATCTGGTCGAACAGAACCCGCATGTCACCCAGATGGCAGATCGGTACGCCCACTTTGCCCACTTCGCCCCGTGCCAGCGTATGGTCGCTGTCATAGCCAGTCTGAGTGGGCAGGTCGAAGGCCACCGACAGGCCAGTCTGACCTTTGGCAAGGTTGCCGCGATACAGGGCATTCGACGCTTTGGCGGTGGAATGACCAGCATAGGTGCGGATCAGCCAGGGGCGGTCTTTCTGCGTCTGCGTCATTGGTGGGCCTCGCATATTAAAAAGTAACAAAATTACGTCTCGGGGTTCTAAAGCGCAATTTTCGGGCTATGTCAATTCGCTGCGTTGCGGCATTTCAAATTTGTTCAGATTGTGAGCCGTTCCGATTAGTGGCACTGTGCTGGCATGACTCAGACTGTGGAACTTCCGCTGTGGCTCTTTTTGTTGATCGTGGTTTTCGCCATGGTTACCTTTGCCTCGCATTTTCTGTTCCCCTCGGTGCGCTGGTTCTTTCGGCGTCGATTGGAACGGGCTGTATCCCGGTTGAACCAACGCCTGCAGCGACCGATCCAGCCGTTCAAGCTGGCAAGGCGGCATGACATGATCCAGCGGCTGATTTATGACCCGCAGGTTGGTCAGGCCGTTCAGCAGCATGCGCATGAAGAAGGCATCCCCGAAGCGGTCGCCTTTGAACAGGCGCGTCGCTACGCGCGTGAGATCGCGCCGTCTTTTTCGACCTTCGTCTATTTCAGCTTCGCCATTCGTCTTGCCCGCCTGCTTAGCAATACGTTCTATGATGTCCGCCTCAGCTATACGGACGAAGCCGCGATCAAGAAGATTGATCCTGAGGCGACAGTGGTCTTTGTCATGAACCATCGCAGCAACATGGATTATGTGCTGGTCACCTATCTGGCTGCACGGCAATCGGCGCTGTCTTATGCGGTTGGGGAATGGGCGCGGGTTTGGCCGCTCAGCCGCCTGATACGGGCCATGGGGGCCTATTTCATCCGTCGCAAATCTGGCAGTGACCTGTATCGTCAGGTGCTGGCCAGCTATGTCCGCCATGCGACCGAGGCCGGGGTGACACAAGCGATGTTCCCGGAAGGGGGGCTTAGCCTGACCGGCGCTTTGGGGCGGCCAAAGCTGGGGCTGTTGAAATACATCATCGACGGGACTTCGGCAGAAGGGCGGGATGTGGTCTTTGTTCCCGTCGCGCTGAATTACGACCGGGTTCTAGAGGATACGATCTTGACCCGTGCCGCATTGGGGGCTGAGCGGCGATTTCGGGCCCGTATCGGGGTGATCACACGCTGGATTTTGAAACAGATCTGGCGTCGCTTGATTGGCCGGTACAAGCGGTTTGGAATGGCATCGGTCAGATATGGCCGGCCGATTTCGTTGAAACAGTTCAGTGAGGAGGGCCGGAGTGATCTGATGACAGATCTGGCCCGCGAGCTCATGCAGCGAATTGGCGCTGCGATCCCTGTAGTCCCGGCACCGGCTGCCTGTGCGTTGCTGCGTGACCAGGGCCCGTTGTCAGAGCAGGAATTGAAAGCGCGCATTGCAGCGTTAATGAAGGCAGATGATGATCTGCTGCCCGAAGATGACGACGCGGTGAGCGACGCTTTGGATCAATTGGTCGAGCGTCGGATCTTGCGCCGCGATCAGGGCATCCTCAGCCTCTCAGATCAACGCGTTGATCTTCAAAACTACTATGCGGCGTCGGTTCCGGCGCGTGTAGATTCTGGCAATACTGCAGGTGCAAAGGAAATTTCTGCACCCGCAGGGTCATAAAATTACAAATTACACGCAAAAACGGTTGCAATATTACTTAGTGGTCAATATTCACATCTTGAGACGCGCACGATTCTGCGGCGCGGCAAAGGTATTGAGAGAAGGAGGCCAGCATGGCTTTGGACACCGAAAGTGGTATCGCGTCGTACGAGGCACCCGAAAAGGACCTCTATGAGATGGGGGAAATCCCTCCGATGGGGTTTGTGCCCAAACAGATGTACGCCTGGGCGATCCGCAAAGAGCGCCACGGAGAACCAAATACTGCGATGCAGCAGGAAGTGGTCGATGTGCCCGAGCTGGACAGCAACGAGGTCCTGGTCCTCGTGATGGCGGCGGGCGTCAACTATAACGGAGTCTGGGCTGCACTGGGCCAGCCGATCAGCCCGTTTGACGGCCACAAAGCCCCGTATCACATTGCGGGTTCGGATGCGTCGGGAATCGTTTGGGCCGTTGGTGACAAGGTCAAGCGCTGGAAAGTGGGCGATGAGGTGGTCATCCACTGCAACCAGGACGATGGCGATGACGAGGAATGCAATGGCGGCGATCCGATGTACTCGCCCAGCCAGCGAATCTGGGGTTATGAGACTCCGGATGGCTCGTTCAGTCAGTTCACCCGCGTACAGGCGCAACAGTTGATGCCGCGCCCGAAGCATCTGACATGGGAAGAGGCGGCGTGCTATACGCTGACGCTGGCCACTGCCTATCGGATGTTGTTTGGTCATGAGCCGCACGATCTGAAACCCGGGCAGAACGTTCTGGTCTGGGGTGCGTCGGGTGGTTTGGGTTCTTATGCGATCCAGCTGATCAATACAGCAGGAGCGAATGCGATCGGCGTGATCTCGGACGAAAGCAAGCGTGACTTTGTCATGGGGCTGGGTGCCAAGGGGGTTCTGAACCGCAAGGATTTCAACTGCTGGGGTCAATTGCCCACGGTGAACACCCCTGAATATGCCGAGTGGTTCAAAGAGGCCCGCAAGTTTGGCAAGGCAATCTGGGACATCACCGGCAAAGGCAACAATGTCGATATGGTGTTCGAACATCCGGGTGAAAGCACGTTCCCGGTTTCGACCTTCGTGGTGAAAAAGGGCGGTATGGTTGTGATCTGCGCCGGAACCACCGGGTTCAACTGCACCTTCGACGTGCGTTACATGTGGATGCATCAGAAACGCCTGCAGGGCTCACATTTTGCGCATCTGAAACAGGCGGCAGCGGCGAACCAGCTGATGGTCGAACGTCGTCTGGATCCGTGCATGTCCGAAGTGTTCACGTGGAACGACCTGCCCGAGGCGCATATGAAAATGCTGCGAAACGAGCACAAACCTGGCAATATGTCGGTCCTTGTTCAGGCGCCGCGCACTGGAATGCGCACGTTGGAAGAGGTTCTGGACGCGCGCGCTTAAGATATCCGCAAGTACGCTTTCCGCACCCGCGAATCACCGTTTCGGTTCGCGGGTGCTCTACTTTTTGGAACCAGTTTGAAGGCTTTCAATAAGTTGCCAAACCGACCCTCGCTGCTTTTGGGGAGTAGAAACCAGTGAATATGCCGAAAAAGATCATACATGTTATGGTTGTGTTAACTGTTCGTTAACTGTTTCAGAGAGACCCTGATGGCGCAGAATGAGTGGATTTTGGACGTATTGTCGGACCTCAACGCGTTCGCAGTTGCGAATGGGTTGACCGCGTTGGCTGAACAGTTGGATGACACCCGGCTGATTGCCGCCGCCGAGATCGCGTCCATCAAGGATGAGGCACAGGCGCCGGCGGATGGCAACAGAACTCGATTTGAGTCAGATCCTGCAGGATTTGGAAAACACCAGCACGCTTGATGAGCTCAGCGTCGTTGCCTTTCGACTACGCGACCATCTGAAGGTCGAACATCTGACATACCATTGGGTTGACGGGGCCGGAGATCAATACGGCTGTACAACCTATTCCGATGCCTGGGACGCACGGTATCGTGACAAAAACTATCACCGCATTGACCCTGTTATTCTAGGCTGTTTCCAACGATTTCACCCGGTCGATTGGAAGGCCCTAGACTGGTCCGGTAAAGTTTCAAAAGCGTTTTTGCAGGACGCGCTGGATCATGGGGTTGGCAATCAGGGATATTCGATCCCGATCCGGGGGCCTAATGGTCAGTTCGCGCTGTTTACCGTCAATCACAGTTGTGACGATAAAACCTGGCAGAACTTCATTGCAGATTACGGGCGCGAATTGATTCTGGTGGCCCACTTCATCAACCGCAAAGCGCTGGAGTTTGAAACGGACCGGCAACCCGAATCGACACGTAGCCTTTCCCCGCGTGAGATCGACGCGATGACGTTATTGGCTTTGGGCTATAGCCGTGCGCAGGTGGCGCATTCCCTGTCGATTTCCGAACATACGCTGCGGGTCTATATTGAAAGCGCCCGCGCAAAGCTGGGCGCGCAAAACACAACCCATGCTATCGCCACGGCGCTTAGCCGAGGATTAATAGTGGTTTAAGCCCCGCACGTCCTGAGAACAGATAATTAACCACGACTCTGTACCCCTTTCGTTCCTGCACAGGACGACAAGGGGAAAAAGTCATGTTGCGTTATCTGTATGCTGACGAGCTGCATAAATTTCCGACTCTGGCCGAGGGGATGTTTCTGGATCGTGCGGATCAGTTCAAAACCCGGTTGGGTTGGGACGTTCACGTAAATGCAAAAGGGGAAGAGCGGGATCAATACGATGATCTGAACCCGCTCTATGTCATTTGGGAAGAATCCGATGGCAGTCATGGCGGTTCGATGCGCGTGTTGCCGACCACCGGGCCTGTGATGATCAACGAAGTGTTCGGGCATCTGAACGAGGGGGAGCCGATTTGCAGCCCTCTGATCTGGGAGGTGACACGCTTTTGCTTGTCACGCACAGCCAGCCCGCACACAGCCGGGGCCATCATGCTCAGCGGTGGTGAGATGATGCAAGGGTTCGGCCTGACCCATATTGCTGGCGTCTTTGATGCCCGTATGATCCGGATTTACCGGATGATTGGTTCATCACCGGTTGTGCTGGGCACCGAAGGTAAAGGACGTGATCAGATTTCCGTGGGGCTGTGGCCTTATTCGGCGGATGATTGCAACCGTGTGGCGGCGCGGGCGGGTATCCCGCGCGAGCTCTCCAGGCTGTGGTTCAAAGCGGCGTTTGGACCCGGAAAACACCATCGGTTTGCTTTGTCTGCGTGACGAGCGCGAAAACACCACTCGGTATCTGGTGATGGCTGGCGCGGCCTTGTAGGGTCGCGCCATGTCTTTGCCGAACGTGATCTTTTCTGAAGACCAGGCCGCCGCCTATGACAGCATCGCCGAGATGCTGCGATCAGCCGGTGTCGACCTGGAAGATGATGCATTGCTGAAACTGCCGGGGGCGGGTAGGTCAGGCGTGATGGCCGTGGTTGGCAAGGCCGGGTCGGGTAAGACTCTGCTGCTGGCTGAACTTTATAAGGCTTTGGCTGAAAGCGGTGTTCAGATCGTCTCGGGCGATTATGAAAGCCGCAAATCTCGGGATAAGCGGACGCTTGCGATTCTGGCCCCGACCAACAAGGCCGCCAGTGTGCTGCGCTTGCGCGGCGTGCCCGCCACCACCATTCACCGCATCCTCTATACACCCGTTTATGATCCGGAATACGAGCGCATTGCGGAATGGCTGGCCGGAAATGGCGAACGGCCCGAGATTGAAGGCCTGACCGACGAAGCGCTGGACCGTGCTGCGGCATTCTATGAAAATAACAAATCAATTCCCGGCGCACTGGCTGCAGCCGGGTTGCGAGGGTCGGATTTCATCACCGGCTGGAAACGCCGCGACGAGCCATTGGATATCGGCTTTGTTGATGAAGCCTCGATGCTGGACGACCGTCAGTTCGAAGACCTGAAAGAGATTTTTCCAACCTTGCTGATGTTTGGTGATCCGGCGCAGCTGGCCCCGGTCAATCAATCCGGCAGCATGGTGTTTGAAACCCTGCCCGAGCCGCGCAAGCTGGAACTGCATCGCGTGCATCGTCAGGACGCGGACAATCCGATACTTGATTTGGCGCACGCGCTGGCGGACCCGGCCATGGGGTTTGAGGATTTCGAGCGGATGGTCGAAGACACCGCACGCCGCGACGACCGTGTCATATGGGGGCAAAGGGTTGAGGTCGATCTGATGGCCCGCAGCCCGGTTCTGGTCTGGCGCAATGCAACACGTATTCGATTGATCCAGGCCTTCCGACAGGTCCATGGCGCGCCGGATACTGAATTGCTGGAAGGCGAGCCGCTGATCTGTGACGGCCTTGAACTGCCTTTGAAGCATCGCAAAAAGCGGCTGGACCTTGAGGCGCGTGGCCTCATCAAGGGCGCTCAGGTTATCTATCTGGGACCGGGGCGCAAGCCGGGTTTTTCGCGTCTGCATGTGATGGGCGCAGAAGACCCGCAGGTTAGCGCGGCTTCGATTGTGCAGATCGAACAGCCGGATGAGGAAGAACCCTTTATCCCCTATGCCGCCCGCATGGGCGCAACATTTCTGCATGGCGCCGCGGTGACAATCCACAAGGCGCAGGGGTCGCAATGGGACACGGTTCAGGTTTTTGCTCCAGATATCTACGCAGCAGCTCGGATGGGCCGGACCGAGGCCGGGCAACCTCTTTGGAAGCGGTTGGCCTATGTGGCGATAACACGGGCACAGGAACGATTGATCTGGGTTGTGCGAAACCGGCTATCGAAGCCCACATATCCGTTGCGTGTAGATGACCTGAGGGCCGTTCCGGCGGCCTCACTGACGCTGGAGGTGGAAGAGACGTGAAAACGATCATTATTACCGGAGCGAGTTCAGGCATCGGGCAAGCCACTGCAGAGTTGTTTTTGGCCGAAGGTTGGACCGTGGGCCTTTTGGCCCGCAGTGCTGACAAACTGGCCGCAATTGCCGAAAGTCAGGCGCATGCGATACCGCTGGTTGCGGATGTCACGGATCCCGAGGCTGTCGATGACGCATTTCAGGAGTTTGAGGGCCAAACGAGTCGGTTGGATGTGCTGTTCAATAATGCCGGTATCTTTGCCCCCGGCGGCACGATCGATGAAATCACGCTGGAGGATTGGTATCACAGTGTCAATGTGAACCTGAACGGCATGTTCCTGTGCGCCCGGGCAGCGTTTCGGACCATGCGCAACCAATCTCCACAAGGCGGCCGCATTATCAACAACGGGTCAATCGCTGCACATGTACCGCGTCCGAACTCGGTACATTATTCAGCGACGAAACACGCGATCACAGGGCTGACTCGCAGCCTGTCCCTGGACGGGCGCAGCTTTGGCATTGCCTGCGGTCAGATCGACATTGGAAATGCGCGGACGCAGATGGTGCAAGGGCTGGTCGATGCCGCCATCTCCAACGGTGAAACGCCCGACCCGACCATGGATGTTCAGGATGCCGCGTCTTCAGTCCTGCATATGGCCAACCTGCCGCCTGAGGCGAATGTCCAGTTCATGACGGTGATGGCCACCACCATGCCCTATATCGGAAGGGGATAGGCGTTACTTCTCGCGCAGCAAACGGAAGGCGGTCGATGCGCCCCAACCTGCCACGATTGCGATGACCAGCGACATCAAACCATATAGCGCAGGTTGCTCGCGCGACATGGTATAAAGGAACCGCTCAAGTCCCACCTTGCGCACGTCAATCGTTGTCTCATAGTGCGATACGACCTGCCCGTCGCGCGTCAGGTAGATGCGCGCCACATAGTCGCCTTCGGTGAGGTCCGCCGGCATCGCAACTGAGGTGCGAAACAGTGTTTGCTCATCCACTGCCACCGTGTTTTCACGGATGGAATACAGGTCTTCGCTTTCCCGAATGCGCACAACTGCTTCGGCAAAGTCCTGAGCGCCTTGAATGTTCATCGCGGCGCCAACAGACCGGATGGCCCGCTCGATTGAGATGCGATAGCGCAGGTCTTCGGTGTCGGTGATAATATCGTCAAACGGGGCGCTGGTGGCGACCGCATAGAAGCTGGGCGCAAGGTCGATCAGCACGCTGTCGGTGTTGACCCAAATCCCAAGCCGGCGCGCCTTGCGGCGTACGGTTATCGGCTCTGACGGGCCTGCAAGGGCGACGATAACCTCAACCGGAGGGCCTTCGGGTATCGGGGCCTCACGTTTGATAGCGCCGAAGATCAGAATCTCGGATCCGTCGAAATTCGCGGTGATTGCGACGCGATCCTGACTGAGCCCAAGAACCACCTGTTCTTCTGCAGCGGCGGCAGGCAAGCACATCAGACATAGGGAGGCAAAGAATGCGCGGACCATCATCAATGCCCTCCGCTTGCGCCAAGGGAGTAGAGCTCGCTCGGTTCCAAAAGCAGATCAAGCGCCAGCTTGCCGCAGACCACAAGGACCAAAGCCGCCAGAAGTACGCGCAGCTGTTCGGCAGGCATGCGGGCTCCGATCACGGTGCCAATCTGGGCGCCGATCACGCCCCCAACCAGCAACAGAACCGCCAGCACAATGTCGACCGTATAGTTGGTCGTGGCATGCAGCATGGTTGTGAAGGCGGTGACGAAGATGATCTGGAACAATGAAGTTCCGACCACAACCTTCGTCGGCATGCCCAGCAGGTAAATCATGGCCGGGACCATGATAAAGCCTCCGCCCACGCCCATGATGGCAGACAAGATGCCAACACACAGCCCGACGACAACCGGCGGGATGACCGAGATATAAAGGCCAGAAGTGCGAAAGCGCATCTTCAGCGGCAGTGAATGCACCCAGCCACGTTGGCGTCGTTTAGCAGGTCCACCTGTACCTTTCTTCACCCGCCGCAGGGCGCGTAGACTTTCGACGAACATCAGGCTGCCGATAACACCCAGGAAGACCACATAGCAAAGCGTGACCAGCAGATCGACCTGGCCCAGGCTTTTGAGATAGTTGAAGATCACTACACCCACGGCGGCCCCGATCAGGCCACCCACGAGAAGCACTGTGCCCATCTTCAGGTCCACGGTTTTTCGTCGAAGATGCGCCAGCACACCCGAGAACGAAGATGCGACGATCTGGTTGGCTTCGGTCGCAACAGCGACTGCCGGGGGAATGCCGATAAAGAACAGCAACGGGGTCATCAGGAACCCCCCGCCAACACCAAACATACCGGAAAGGATGCCGACCATCCCCCCCAGCCCTAGTAGAAGAAAGGCATTTACGGAGACTTCGGCAATGGGAAGGTATATTTGCATGGTTTCTTCTAGGTGCGCCGGGAACGATTGCGCAGCGATGCAATGCTGTCGCGGCGGGAACGGGTTGGTAACTGGATTCGACCCGAGTTCTGAACAGTCACAAGCCCAACGTCAACAGCGTGCCGGGGCCGCCGAGCCGTGATACTTATCCGAGACCAGAGGTTCATACCCTCTTAGAGCGGTTGCGGCATGCAAAATCAACTCTGCATGCCGCTTTGCAGCGAACAGGATCCAAAATTGTTCCAAACTGGACCTATCAGCGTTCCTTCACATAGGGTTCGCCGCCTGCACGTGGGGGAACGGCCTTGCCGACAAAGCCCGCCAGGATCACCACGGTCAGGATATAGGGCAGGGCGTCCATCACCTGAACCGGGATCACGACCCCGCCTAGATCGATGTTCTGGAACCGCAAGGCGATGGCTTGCAGTAGTCCGAACAACAGGCACGCCCACATCGCATGCCATGGGCGCCATTTTGCGAAGATCAAAGCTGCCAAAGCGATGAACCCGCGACCGGCGGTCATTTCTTTGACAAAACCTGCCTGCAACGCCGTAGCAAGATAGGCCCCGGCAATCCCGCATAGGATGCCGCAGATGGCAACGGCCGCAAACCGCAAGCCAACGACCGAAACGCCAGCTGTATCGACCGCCGCCGGGTTTTCACCCACGGCTCGCAGGCGCAGGCCAAACCGGGTGCGATAAAGGATCCACCATGTAAGGGGCACCATCAGGAAGGCGACGTAGACCAGTATTGAATGCCCGGACAGAAGTTCCGAGTAGATCGGTCCGATGATCGGAACGTTGCTCAGCGCCTCTACAAAGGGGAACTCGATCGGTTCAAAGCGGCCTCCGCCAAACAGGGACGGGGTGCGACCGCCCTGCTGGAACCAGCTTTGGGCGATCAGAACGGTCAGCCCCGAGGCCAGAAAGTTGATCGCCACGCCCGAGATCAGCTGATTGCCACGGAAGGTGATCGAGGCCACCCCGTGCAAAGCCGACAAGACAAGCGACGCACCAATACCTGCCAAAAGGCCCAACCAGACAGACCCCGTTACCGCTGCAACGGCTGCCGAGAAGAAGGCAGACATCAGCATCTTGCCTTCAAGCCCGATGTCAAAGATTCCAGCGCGTTCGGAATAAAGCCCGGCCAAACAGGCCAGCAGCAGGGGTGTTGCAAGGCGAATGGTCGAATCGAGGACCTGAATGAGGGTGATAAAGAACTCCATCACTCCACCCCCTTCCGCAGACCCAGGAACAGCTTCTCAAGCGGCATACGCACCATATTGTCCAGCGCCCCGGTGAACAGGATAACCAGCGCCTGAATGACGACGATCAGTTCGCGAGGGATCGAGGTCCAAAGCGCAAGCTCGGCCCCGCCCTGATACAGGAAGCCGAACAGCAGCGCGGCAAGGAACACGCCAAACGGATGCGAACGGCCCATGAGTGCCACGGCGATACCGATGAATCCGGCGCCTTCGGTCGAGTTCAGGACCAGGCGCTCGGCCTCACCCATAACGTTGTTGATGGCCATCATGCCTGCCAGCCCGCCTGAGATCAGCATGGCAATGATGGTGATCCGTACTGGTGAAATCCCGGCATAGACGGCCCCGGTTTCGGTTTTGCCGTAGGACCGGATTTCGTACCCAAGGCGCGTGCGCCAGATCAGGGCCCACACCACGACACAGGCCAAGATCGCAACGAAGAATGAGATATTTGCCGGTGCGCCCCGGAACATCACGTTTTCAGCGGTTGAGAACATGGATTGGAACGTCGGCAGATGCACCGCCTCGGGGAAGCGTGCGGTTGCAGGGTCTTGTGAGCCTTGCGGACGCATCACATTGACCAGCATGTAGTTCAAAAAGGCGGCAGCGATGAAGTTGAACATGATCGTAGTGATCACGATATGGCTGCCGCGCTTGGCTTGAAGATAGGCTGGGATTGCGGCCCATGCCGCACCGAACAGAGCGGCCCCAAGCGCTGCGGCGACCAGCGCAATACTCCAATGCGGCCACGGGATATACAGGCATACAATGGCTACGCCAAGACCACCCAACATCGCCTGGCCTTCACCGCCGATGTTGAACAGCCGCGCATGAAAGGCCACGGCCACGGCCAGCCCGGTGAACATGAAGTTGGTTGCGTAGTAGAGCGTATAGCCCCAGCCATAGGTCGACCCCAGCGCGCCCGTGACCATCAGGTTTACGGCTTCAACCGGGTTCTCTCCAATGGCCAGAATGACCAGCGCCGACAGAATCGTGGCCAACAGCAGACTGATCACCGGGATCAGAACCACATCGGCCCATTTAGGCATCTTTTCCATGCTTTAAGCGGCCTCTTCCGCAACACCGGCCATCAGCAGGCCCAGTTCTTTTTCATCGGTTCCGGCAGGCAAACGTTCACCCATGATTTGTCCGTCGAACATCACTGCGATCCGGTCGGACAGAGAGAAGATCTCTTCCAGCTCGACCGAGACTAGCAGGACCGCTTTGCCCTGATCTCGCAGGGCGACGATTTGTTTGTGAATGAATTCGATTGCACCGATATCCACGCCTCGCGTCGGTTGTCCGACCAGCAGCAGATCAGGGTTCCGTTCAATCTCGCGTGCGACAACAATTTTTTGCTGGTTGCCACCCGAGAAGCTTTTGGCGGCCAGCCACGGATCGGGCGGGCGCACGTCGAACTTGGCGATCTTGGCCTCAGTATCGGCGCGCAAAGCCGCGTTGTCCATAAACAGACCGCGCTGATAAGCGGGATCGCGGTGGTAGCCAAAGGCGACGTTCTCCCACGCGTGGAAGTCCATCACCAACCCTTCGCGCTGGCGGTCTTCGGGCACATGGGCGATGTGCTGGGCACGTCGCGCCTGACCATCCGATCCGGCACCGCTGAGTGCCAGAGAGGTGCCGTTCAGCTTGATCGAGCCTTGACCGGGTCGCATTCCACCCAGAACTTCCAACAGTTCTGACTGACCATTGCCCGCAACGCCCGCGATGCCGACAATCTCACCCGCGCGGACCGTTAGATTGATGCCTTTGACCCGCTCAACGCCCGCGCTGTCGAACACCTGCAGGTTCTCGATTTCCAGTATGGGCTTGCCCGGCTGGGCGGGTACTTTGTCGACTTGTAGCAGTACCTTGCGGCCTACCATCAGTTCGGCCAGTTCTTCGGGGCTGGTTTCGGCGGTTTTTACGGTCGCCGTCATCTCACCGCGTCGCATGACCGACACGGTGTCGGTGTTTTCCATGATTTCACGCAGTTTATGCGTGATCACGATGATCGTTTTTCCTTCGGTCCGCAGCCGATCGAGGATGCGAAAAAGCTGATCCGCCTCAGACGGCGTCAGAACACCGGTGGGTTCGTCCAGAATCAGAATCTCGGCCTTGCGATACAACGCCTTGAGGATTTCGACACGCTGCTGCATGCCGACGCCAATCTCGTCGATGCGCTTGTCGGGGTCAACGAACAGTTCGTACTCTTCTTCCAACGCTTTCAGTTCTTTGCGGGCCTTGGCCAAAGACGGGGCCAGCAGCCCGCCATCTTCGGCACCCAGAACGATATTTTCGAGAACGGTGAAGTTTTCAACCAGCTTGAAATGCTGAAACACCATCCCGATGCCCGAGGCGATGGCCGCCTGGCTATCCGGTATCTCGGTCCTGGTGCCGTTGATCCAGATCTCACCTCTGTCGGCCTTGTAGAAGCCGTAGAGAATGCTCATCAGCGTGGATTTGCCCGCACCGTTTTCACCGATGATCCCGTGGATCGTGCCGGGGGCGACACTGATGGAAATGTCTTTGTTGGCCTGAACCGGCCCAAAGGCTTTGGAAATCCCTTTGAGCTCAATGGCGGGGACGATCATGTCTTGTCCTTGGGTTGCCGAAAGGGCCGCGTTTGCACAAAGCGGCAAAATGGAAACGGGACGGAAGGCTGAAAGCCTCCGTCCCGCGAAAGATCAGAACTGCAGTGCAGGGCAGCTGTCGTTCTCGTAGTAGCTGACAACGGTGACGTTGCCGTCGATGATGTCCTGACGCGCCTTGTCGATCGCGCCTTTCATGTCATCCGAGACGAGCGTGGCGTTGTTGTCATCCATTGCAACGCCCACACCTTCTTCGGCCAGACCCATTGCGAAGACACCGGTTTCAAGGTTTTCGCCTGCCTTCATCGCGTCATAGACGGCCACGTCCACGCGTTTCAGCATCGAGGTCAGAACTTTGCCTGGGTGCAGGTGGTTCTGGTTGCTGTCCACGCCGATCGACAGGATACCTTCGTCGGCTGCGGTTTGCAGAACACCAACGCCGGTGCCACCCGCGGCCGCATAGATCACGTCAGCGCCCTGGCTGATCTGCGCCTTGGTCAGCTCGGACCCTTTCACCGGGTCGTTCCAGGCCGCCGGGGTGGTGCCCGTCATGTTGGCAACAACTTCGATATCTGGGTTCACAGCTTTGGCGCCTTGCGCATAGCCGCAGCCAAAGTGGCGGATCAGCGGGATATCCATACCGCCGATAAAGCCAACGGTGCCGGATTCCGACGCCATCGCGGCCATCATGCCAACTAGATATGACCCTTCATGCTCGGCAAATCCGATCTGACGGATGTTTGGGGCATCCAGCCAGGTGACGTCGACGGCGACGAACTTGGTGTCCGGATAGTCACCGGCAACGGCGGACAGCGGATCGGCCATGGCAAAGCCCATGGTGATGATTGGGTTCGCGCCCGCTTCGGCAAAGCGACGCAATGCCTGTTCGCGCTGGGCTTCAGATTGCAGTTCGATCTCGCGGTATGTACCGCCGGTTTCCTCGGCCCAGCGTGTGGCGCCATTGTGGGCCGCCTCGTTGAACGATTTGTCGAACTTACCGCCCAGGTCAAAGATCAGCGCCGGCTCGGCCAGAGCTGCGCCAGCTGTCAGTGCGACCGCCGCAGCGGCACCCATCAAAGATTTCATCAGGGTCATTTTTTACTCCCGTTGGTTTTTGTCGGTCCGGAACCAAGATAGCCCCGTTTACCCACTCAGAGCGAGCATAACCGTTGTGATGACGGGAATTAAGGGTGTTTGCAACCGGCAGGGTCAAGAGGTTTTTGACCAGTTGGTCCAAAAATTGTGCCTTAGTTAAGGTGCAACAGGTATTCCATGACCATTGCGTCGCAGGTTTCGCCGGATTTTCGGGCATAGTAGCCCTTTCGCTGCCCACAAGGCCGGTATCCGCACCGTTCATACAGCGCAATTGCGGGCAGGTTGTCGGCGGCCACGTCCAAAAAGGCGCGTTTTGCCCCAAGCGTTTTGGCCTTAGCATGCCAGTCCGCCATGCATTGCTGGCCAAGACCCCGCCGCTGATACGCGGGGTGAGTCGCAATGGTCAGCAGTTCCGCTTCATCCGCGATGACCTGAAACAGGGCGAAAGAATCACTTGATCCAACGCAGTGCGTAAACGGGTTTGCCAGCAAGTCGGCAAACTCTGCCGCTGTCCACGGGCGGGATTGTGTGAACGCAGCCGCATGTGTTTGGGCCATTTCGTGTGGGGTCATTCGTCCAGTAGCACCGGAGGTTGGTCGCTGGATGGCGCGGCATCAGCAGCCCGGACATACAACGGTGCTGGCGGGAGTGAGACGGTCGTCCATCGACGCGCAGCAACCGTGGCAATTGCCTTTGCGTGCGCCGCCGGATCGGAGCAAAAGAACAGCTGTCCAAGCACATCTGCCTCGGCTTTGGGCATCAGGCGCCCGGGGCCGTCGTCTTGCTGCAGATAGACCTGTTCGCGCGGTGCCTGAATGGCTGGGAGATGACCGTTCGGTGCGATTTCGGCCAAGGCATCGAAGCCTGAAACCCCGACTGCTGGAACACCCAGCCCCAATGCCAGCCCCCGCGCTGCAGAGACCGAGATGCGAATGCCGGTGAAGTTACCGGGTCCGACACCAACCCCGATTGCATCCAGATCGGCCCAGGCACAACCAGATTGCTCCAAAACGTCTTCCAGCAGGGGCATCAGCCGTTCTGCCTGCCCGCGTGACATGGACTCGGCGGTGGACACAACAATCGCACCGTCCCGTAGCAAAGCGGCCGCGCAATGCGCGGCCGATGTGTCAAATGCCAGTATTGTTGGGTCAGACGGCAACCGGGCGAACCTCGGTCACTTCGGGAATATAGTGGCGCAGCAGGTTTTCGATGCCCATTTTCAGGGTCAGGGTCGAAGACGGGCAGCCTGCACAGGCGCCCTGCATGTGCAGGTAAACAACACCCCGGTCAAAACCGTGGAATGTGATGTCACCCCCATCCTGCGCTACCGCAGGCCGGACGCGGCTGTCCAGCAGGTCCTTGATCTGATCCACGATTTCAGAATCCTCGCCGGTATGCTCCGCATGGCCCGATGCCGCTGTTGCGTCAGCACCCATGACAGGTTGGCCGGACTGAAAATGCTCCATCACCGCGCCAAGGATGGCGGGTTTGATATGGTCCCACTCTACGTCATCAGATTTGGTGACCGTGACAAAGTCATTACCAAAAAACACGCCGGTCACACCGCTGACACCAAAGATAAGCTTGGCCAAGGGGGACTTCTCACCCGCTTCGGCATTTGGGAAATCCGCGGTTCCTGCCTCCAGCACCGTCTGGCCGGGCAAAAACTTTAGTGTGGCCGGGTTTGGGGTGGATTCGGTCTGAATGAACATGGGGCAGCTCCATCTGAGTTGCCTCTGATATGCGCGTGGCGCTCGTGGAAGTCAAGATTTGGAACGGTTCTAAATTTGGGCCGCGTAGTCCAACGCTTCACTCAACCTATCGTCACCCCAGAACAGTTCGTCTTTGACATACAAACTGGGGGCGCCGAAAATGCCCTTGTCCTTGGCGCGCTCAGTTTGCTGGAACAGAGCGGATTTGATGCTCGGTTCACTGGTGCGATGCAGCAAATCAGGTGATAGCCTGGCTTTGTCCAAACAAGCCAGCAGCGTCGCCTCGTCTGAGATATCACGCCCTTCACCAAACTCAGCGCTGTAGACCACACGTACAAACCGGGCTTTATGATCGGGGTCGTCGATTGCCAGAACCAGCCGCGCCGCACGCAAGCCATTTTGGGGAAAGGGGTCGGGCTTCTGAAAAGGCAGGCCCCGCGCCGCGCATAACCTTTCCATATCGCGCCACATATAGGAGCCCTTGGCGGGGTAGAGGTTGAACGGTGATGTGGTCCACCCCTGTTCCGCAAAGATAGGTCCCAGCAGAAAGGGCTGCCAATCGACCGTAAGGCCCCGGTCGGCAGCGACCTGTTCAATGCGCATGGCGCTGAGATAGGAGTAGGTCGAGGCGAATTCGAACCAGAACTCGACCCGCGACGCCATATCAGGTGATTTCCTCAAGTTTTTCCTTGCTCAGATCACCGGGTACGATCGTGATCGGAATTGGCAGACTGCCCGAACTTTTGGTCAACTGGGTGATCAGGGGGCCGGGGCCTTTCTTGTCGGTTCCTGCGCCCAAAACCAGCACTCCGATTTCAGGGTCCGATTGAACATGTTCGATGATCTGAGGCACGGGATCGCCTTCCCGGATCGCGAGCTCTGGATCAACGCCCTGTTTGTCGCGCATCCATTTGGCGAACACCTCGTAATGGGCATGGATACGCTCGCGCGCTTCTTCCCGCATCACCTCGGCCACGCCAATCCAATGGTTGAACTCATCCGGCGGGATCACCGACAAGATCGTGACGCCGCCACCGGTGTGCGAGGCGCGCATGGCGGCAAAACGCATCGCGTTCAGGCATTCGCGGCTATCATCCAATACGACCAGAAACTTGCGCATGGGGGTCCTCATTCATTTCGGGGATCATGCCCGACCGATTGCGTGCTGGCAACTCGGGTAAATCCCAGGTGATCGGTTAGCCTTCGCTTGCAGCCCAATCCCAGTAAAGCGCGCGGGCGCGCCGGGCAATAGGGCCAATCTGATATTGCGTATCGTCCAGAGCCGTCACAGGCGTCACCTTGTTCATATTTCCGGACATGAATACCTCATCCGCTGCGTGGAAATCATCAAAGCTCAGGATGGTTTCGTGGATCGTGACACCATCCGCGCGCAAGTTTGCAATATGACGCGCGCGGGTGATCCCGGCTAGGAACGTGCCGTTTGGGATTGGGGTGAACACCTCTCCATCCTTGGCCATGAAGATATTGGCGGTTGCAGTCTCGGCAACATTGCCCATCGCATCTGCGACCAGAGCGTTTGAGAAACCCTTGGCCTTTGCTTCGGCCAACATGCGGGCATTGTTGGGGTACAGACACCCGGCCTTGGCGTTCACCACGGCAGATTCCAGAACTGGCCGCCGAAACTGCGTGGTCGTAAGCGTGGCAGAGGCCGTTTCGGGTGCCATCGGGATTTCTTCCAGACAGATTGCAAACCCTGTGCTGTTTTCCTGTGGCACAATTGCGGTGTGATCGCCATCGATGCCCCAATACATTGGACGAATATAGACAGCGCTGTCCGGGGCATAGGTTTGCAACCCCTCATGCACCAATTCGACCATGTGTTCGGGGGTCACGGTCGGGGTCAGCATCAGCGCTTTGGCGGATCGGTTGACGCGCTCGCAATGTGCCAGCAAATCCGGTGCCATACCATTGAAATACCGCGCCCCGTCAAAGACAGAGGATCCCAGCCACGCGCCATGATCTGCCGCGCGCATGATAGGTGCATCCCCATCATGCCATTGGCCTTCGAAATAGGTGCGGATATTCTTGCCCGTTGCCATGACGCCCTCCCAAACTTTGGGCAAACCTAGGAGTGCGCCAGGCGAAGGTCCAGTGCAATCAGCGCACTGACGCGCCGACCATGCCTACGATCTCGTAGGTCCGTTTCAGAATCGGCTTGGTGATCTCGCGCGCCCGTTCGGCACCACGGGCCAGGATGCGGTCGATCTCGGACTGATCATTCATCAATCGGGCCATTTCGGACGAGATGGGCGAAAGCTTTTCGACCGCCAGATCGGCCAGCATCGGTTTGAAGTCTCCGAATTGCTTGCCGCCCACATCGGACAGCACCTGTTCCACGCTTTGATTCGAAAGCGCCGCATAGATATTGACCAGATTGCGCGCCTCGGGCCGGTCGTCCAAGCCGTCAGCTTCGGATGGCAGAGCATCCGGGTCCGTTTTGGCCTTGCGGATTTTCTTGGCGATCGTATCCGCGTCATCCGTCATGTTGATACGGCTCATATCCGACGGGTCGGATTTGGACATTTTCTTGGACCCGTCCCGCAAGCTCATAACCCGCGTGGCTGCCCCTTCGATCACCGGCTCGGTGATCGGAAAGAAATCCACACCAAAGTCATTGTTGAACTTGATCGCGATATCGCGTGTCAGTTCAAGGTGCTGTTTCTGATCGTCTCCCACGGGTACGTGCGTCGCGTGGTAGATCAGAATGTCAGCCGCCATCAGTGACGGATATGCAAACAGACCCAGCGAGGCGTTCTGCGTGTTCTTGCCCGCCTTGTCTTTCCACTGTGTCATCCGTTGCATCCAGCCCATCCGGGCCACGCAGTTGAAAATCCAGCCTAGTTGCGCGTGCTCAGGCACCTGGCTTTGGTTGAAAAGGATCGACTGTTCCGGATCGATACCTGCGGCTATGAACCCGGCGCATAGTTCGCGGGTATTGTGCGACAGCACTGCGGGGTCCTGCCATGTGGTGATCGCATGCAGGTCGACCATACAATAAACGGTTTCGAACTCTGGCCCTTGCATATCCACAAAGCGCTTCAGCGCGCCCAGATAATTGCCCAAGGTCAGCCCGCCCGAGGGCTGGATGCCGGAAAACACGCGCGGCGTGAATTGGGTCTGGGTCATCGAAGGGAACTCCCGTCTGGAAAAATCAGCCCTCGTCGCTTACCCATGAGGGTAAGGGACGTCAACAGCCGCGAAAGGCCCGGCAGATGAGCAGTGAGCATTATACACCCGCCGTGAACCCTCTGCCGCCCGTCGTCGTGGCGCTGGTTCTGTTCATCATGGGGATCGAGCTGGCTTTTATTCTGGGCGAGCGCGGCCTGATCGGCGGCCCGGGGGCCATAGGCTGGCGCACGCAGGCGATTGACAGCTATTCGTTCTTTGTCAGCCAGTTTGATCGGATGTTGCAGACAGGGCAGTGGCGGGTCGACTATCTGATGCGCCTGATCACCTACCCGTTTGTCTCGTTCAACTTCACGCAATCCGTCTTTGTCTGCGTCTTTGTTCTGGCCATGGGCAAGATGGTTGCCGAAGTGTTCGGCAGCGTTGCGATGTTGCTGATCTTTGTGCTGTCTGGCGTCGGCGCAGCGGTCGTTTATGCGTTGATCCTGGCGCCTGGCGCCTATCTGGTTGGGGGCTTCCCACCTGTTTACGGGCTGATCGGCGCGTTCACGTGGCTTTTGTGGCGCAAGCTGTCTTTGGTGGGCGCAAACCAAGCCAAGGCGTTTCAACTGATCGCAGTGCTGATGGGAATTCAGTTTCTGTTTCGATTGATTTTTGGCGGTGCGCCGGATTGGATCGCCGATCTGGCGGGGTTTGCCACCGGGTTCGGATTGTCGTTCTTTCTGGCACCGGGTGGTTGGGCCCGGATCAGAGGTCGCATTCGGCGGGATTGATCAGGCGCGGCGCAAGGCGCGTTTGAACTCGGCCAGTTTGAAGGCACCCAATAGGTGTCCAAGCACAAAATACGCTACGGCTGCCGCGCCGATCAGTCCTAGAAGGGCAAGATAACGCCAGCCTGCCAACTCGAAGGCCCAGCCAAACATCTGGATGGCAACAAACAACACGACACCCATTCCAACCGAGGCCGCAACAATCCGCCAGGCCCGCTGTTTGAACCGATCATCAAATCGCGCCTCATCCCCCATGCGGCGCGCGCCGATGGCCAGCAAGGCGACCATGGCCCATCCAGCGGCAGAGGCGGCAATCGCGGGCGCAATCCATCCGACCAGCGGATATAGCCCGAAGGCCAAAGCCGCATTGATGACCATGGCGACCATAGCATAGCGGAACGGCGACCGCGTATCCTCGCGCGCAAAGAACAGGGGTTGCAGAAGTTTCTGCAGCATGAAGGCCGGAAGCCCGACGCCATAGACGGCGACGGCCAGCGCTGTGGCGGCGGTATCCTCGGCGCTGAACTGGCCCCGTTCGAACAGGACCGAAACCAGTGGGATCGGGATGATCAAAAAGGCGATGGTTGAGGGCAGCGTAAGCAGCAGCATGAACTCCCCGGCGCGGGAAAAGGCGTTGCGTGCGCCGTCTTTGTCATCCGCACGCAGGCGTCGGGACAGGTCGGGCAGCAGGACGATGCCGATAGCAATCCCGACAACGCCCAAGGGAAGTTGATACAGCCGATCTGCCGCAAAAAGCCAACTGACGGCTTTCTCGGTTTTCGAAGCAACCAGTTGCCCAACCACCAGATTGACTTGCGTGACACCCATGGCCAAAGCCGCCGGGATGGCGATGCGAACCATGTTTCGCATTTCGGGGCTGAGTTTGGGCATGCCGGGTCGAATGCGGATGCCTGCCCGTTCTGTCGCCACCCAGACCAACGCCAATTGCGCGATGCCGGCGATCGGGATCACGGCGATCAGCCAGCGAATGACCTCACCCCCGGACAGCGCGCCGAAGATCAGGGCGGTGCAAGCGAAGATGTTCAGCAAAACAGGGGCGGCAGCAGCGGCGGCAAAGCGTCCGGTTGCATTCAGGACACCCGAAAACAAAGCCGCCAGAGACATGAACAGGATGTAGGGAAAGACGACATAGCCGTAGTCGACGGCCAAATCGAACCGTTCGTCGCCATAAAATCCTTCTGCCGTGAGCCAGACAAGGCCGGGCATGAACACCATCGCCAGACCAACCAGTGCCAGCACGGCTGTACCGAGCAGATTAAAGGCATCCTGCGCGAACCCTTCGGCGTTTTCATCGCTCTCCAGCCGTTTCGAAAACATCGGGACAAAGGCAGCGTTGAATGCCCCCTCGGCAAAGAACCTACGGAACATGTTGGGCAGGCGGAACGCCGCCACGAACGCGTCCATCACCGGTCCGGGGCCTATGTAGGCGGTTAGCAGAATCTCTCGTAGAAACCCGAGGATACGGCTGGCCAGGGTCCAGAACCCAACCGTGAACAGGCCCGAAAACAAACGGATTTGCTTCATGAGACCGCGCGCTCGGCGCCTTCGGTGATGGCTTTGCGCAGCTTTGCCTCAAGCCCGCGTTGCTTGCTTTCCGAGTGGTACTTCAGGCCAAACATATCTTTCACGTAGAAGGTATCCACAACCTGTTCGCCATAGGTCGCGATCACCGCATTGGCGATATAGACGTTCGAGGATGCAAGCGTACGGGTCAGATCATACAAAAGCCCGGTCCGATCACGAGTATCCACCTCGATGATCGTATAGATCTCGGACCCCTCGTTGTCGAAGGTGATATGGGTCGGCACGTTGAAGGCGCGTTCGCGCTTCTTGATCTTGTCGCGGGATTTCAGTGCTTCACCGGCGACCACCTCACCTTTGAGCGTCTTCTGGATCATTTGCGTCAGTCGCGGCAGGCGCGAGGCTTCGAACGGGTGTCCCTCGGCATCCTGTATCCAGAACGCATCGGTGACATAGCCATCCTTGGTCGTGTAGCTGCGTGCGTCCACGACATTGGCCCCAACCAATGCCAGCGCACCGGCGATCCGTGCGAAAATGCCGGGATGATCACCCATCGCAAAACAGGCGCGGGTTGCATCGCGGTCCTCATCCGGGTGCAGGCGGATTTCCATCGCGCCGGGATCACCGCTGCGTTCTAGGGCGCGCAACATCTCTGCAAATTCTGCGTGGGCCGACAGAGGCAGACCTTGCCAATAGGGCGCATAGTGGCGTCCGGTCTCTGCCTTGAGGTCAGCCTTGGACCAGTCCGCCAGCTCGGCGCGTAGCGCCTTTTTGGCCTCTGCCCCGCGATTGGCGCGGTTCAGGACCTCCAGTCCGGTTTCGAGCGCGCGCTTGGTTTCAGCATGCAACGCACGTAGCAGAGTGGCTTTCCAGTTATTCCAGGTGGTCGGCCCGACACCGCGAATGTCACAGACCGTCAGCACAGTCAGCAGGTCCAACCGCTTGACCGTCTGAACAGCCTTGGCAAAGTCGCGCACCGTGCGCGGGTCCGAAACATCGCGTTTTTGTGCCATGTCCGACATCAGCAGGTGATACCGCACAAGCCATTCGACCGTTTCACACTCGGTCTTGTTCAACCCAAGCCTGGGGGTGACCTTGCGCGCGATTTGCGCGCCTAGGATCGAATGATCTTCGGGTCGCCCTTTGGCAATATCATGCAGCAACAGCGCCACATACAGAACCTTGCGATTGACGCCGCCTTCCAGAATCGATGAGGCCAATGGCAAAGCCTCAACCAATTCGCCACGTTCAATCTGGGCAAGGTTCGTAATGCACTGGATGGTATGCTCGTCCACCGTGTAGCTGTGATACATATTGAATTGCATCATCGCGACGATGTGTTCGAACTCGGGCAGGAAGGCCGATAGCACGCCAAGCTCGTTCATGCGTCTCAGGGCACGTTCGGGGTTTCCGTGTTTGAGCATCAGGTCCAGAAAGATGCGCCGCGCTTCTTTGTCGTTGCGCATCTCGTCATCGATCAGGTTCAGATTGGCCGTGACAAGGCGCATGGCGTCGGGATGGATCAGCATGCCTGTCCGCAGCCCTTCTTCAAACAGGCGCAGCAGGTTGACCTTGTCAGACAGAAAGGCATCTGGGTCGGCAATGTCCAGCCGCCCATGCACAACCTTGTATCCGGTTTTGACCTGAGGACGCCGGCGGAAAATCCGTTCCAGCAGCGGGGCGCCTTTCATATGCGCCGCTTCCAGCTTGGTCAGGAAGATTCGCGTCAGTTCTCCCACGCGTGTCGCCTCGCGGAAATAGCGCTGCATGAACACTTCGACCGCGCGTCGCCCGGCACGGTCTTTGTATCCCATGCGCGCCGCCACCTCGACTTGCAGATCAAAGGTCAGCTGTTCCGTTGCCCGACCGGTCACCAGATGCAGATGAGATCGAACGGCCCATAGAAAATCTTCGGCCTCGACAAATGTTTTGAATTCCTCAGGCGTAAACAGACCCAGAGGCACCAGCTCGGCCACGTCCTGCACACCGTAGATATATTTGGCAATCCAATACAGAGATTGCAGGTCGCGCAATCCGCCTTTGCCTTCTTTCACATTGGGCTCGACCACATAGCGCTGGCCCTGTTTCAGGTGCCGGGCGTCGCGTTCTTGCAGCTTGGCTTCGATAAACTCGCGCTCGGTTCCTTTGAACAGTTCAGATTTGAGCCGCTTGTCCAACTCATCCGCCAGTGCGTTGTCACCCGCCAGATAACGCTGTTCCAGCATGGCGGTACGGATGGTGAAATCTTCCGCCCCGAGGCGCAGGCAGTCTTTGATCGTGCGAGAGGAGTTCCCGACCTTTAACCGCAGGTCCCACAGGATATAGAGCATGGATTCGATCACACTCTCAGCCCAGGCAGTGATCTTGTAAGGTGTCAGGAACAGCAGATCCACGTCGGATGCGGGGGCCATTTCGCCCCGCCCATAGCCGCCAACCGCCAGAACGGCAATCCGTTCACCACGTGTGGGGGTGGCAAGCGGGTGCAGCCGCTCGCTGGATACGCGCATTGCTGAGCCCACCAGCTGATCGGTCAGGTAGGTGTACGAGCGGGTCAAGGCGCGCGCCTCAAATGGGCGCGTCGCAAAGGCATGTGCAATCGCGTTGCGCCCGGATTTTTGCGCCTCCCGCAGAATACGCACGGTCTCGGCCCGCATAGCGGTATTGTCCGTGCATGTCTCAAACGCAGCGGCCAGTTGTTCATTCACGCTGACGCTGTCGAAAATGTCTTCGGCGGGGCAGATCAGTGCAGCATCAGGCGCGGGGATCAGGCCGGGCCGGTCAGAAACCGGCGCCAGCGAAGCTTTGTGGGGCAGGGTCAATCACAACCACCTGTTTGTTTTGGATCGTGGCGACGGCCAGACCGCGTTCATTGGTGCCGTTCGGTCGCAGGCGGAAAATGCCACCAACGCCCTGGAAGCCGGCGTTCTGGGTCAGGGCTGCTCCGGTCAGCGCATTGGATTTGCCCTGCGCGACCAAAGCGCCAATGGCGGCGATCCCGTCATAGGCCAGGCCGCTGATCGGATGCGGTGCTTCGCCATAGGTTGCGTTATAACGCTGACGATAGGATTGCGCCTTCGATGGATCGGGTAGGGCAAACCACCCCCCCTGAACCCCCGGCAGTTCAAGCGTTTGCGGCGGGATGTCCCAACGCGTCAAACCAATGAACTGGGTTGTGGCGGGGGACACACCCGCTTCGGGCAAAAGCTGCGTCAGCAAAGGCAGTGCCCCGGCCGTTGTCGCTGTCAAGAAAACCGAATCCGCACCCGAAGAATCGACGGTTGCCTTGATGGTCGGCACCGCGTTGATCACTCCTTGTTGCGAACGATCATAGGAAACGGTGCCCGCGTTGTTGACAGGGCTGCTGCCCAAGGCCGAGGCAATCGCAGATTGACCCAACTGACCTGCGGCGTCGTTGCTGTAGACGATCACGGTTCCGGTTTTGCCCTGAGAGGCCGAATAGTTCACCAGCCGGTTCGCAGTGTTTTGGAACGTAGGCCCAAGAACAAAAACATTGCCTCCGGCGATGCTGGTATTGTTCGAGAAAGACAGGACATTGACGTTTTTGTTCAATACTGCCAGTCCGGCGGCATTTGCAGCCTGCGCATAAACCGGGCCAATGATTATCTTTGCTCCGTCCGCCACAGCCTGTTGCGCGACTGTCGAGGCGGTACCGGAATTTCCGGCCGTGTCATAGACCCGAAGGTCGACTTTCACGTTCGGTAGATCAGACATGGCAAGCCGCGCCGCATTCTCCAAGCTCTGCGCCAATGCGGCGTCACCGGCCTGACCTGATCCGCGCGGCACCAAAAGGGCGACGGGAACGGGATCGGATGTATCGATCGACGGACCGCCGCCAAGGCCGCCAGGCTCACAGGCCGCTAGAAATGCTGCGGTGGCCAGGACCGCTGCGGCTTTCGCCAGCTTGCTTACGGGCTTGCAAACAGTAAACATCTAAAAGAAAACTCCCTGATCCGGCAGCGCGCGACGCCGCTGTTCTGTCGATCCGGGATAATAAACGTCACGCGGTGAGGGTCCAGCTTTGAATTTCCAAAAGACCAGATTGGCTGCGGGCCTGTATTTTGTTGCCACACCCCTTGGCACCGCGCGCGACATTACGCTCAGGGCTTTGGACGTCTTGGCCTCTGCCGACATGATCGCGGCAGAAGACACCCGCAGCCTGCGCAGACTGATGGAGATTCATGGCGTTCCACTGGAGGGGCGGCGCATTCAGGCCTATCACGATCACAGCGGTGCAGGAGCACGCGGCAAAATCATGGATGCGCTGGAACAAGGGCTTTCGGTGGCCTATGCGTCCGAGGCCGGAATGCCGCTGATTGCGGACCCGGGCTATGATCTGGGGCGGCAGGCGTCTGAGGCCGGGTATGCGGTGACCTGCGCGCCCGGCCCATCGGCGGTTTTGACCGCACTCACGCTAGCCGGATTGCCAACGGATGCGTTCTTTTTTGCGGGTTTTTTGCCAAATGCCTCTGGCGCGCGCCGCAGCCGCATCGAAGCGCTGCGTGATATCCCCGGCACGCTTGCTTTTTACGAATCGCCTAAGCGTGTAGCGGCGTGCCTGTCTGATCTGGCAGGCGTTCTGGGATCGGACCGCCAAGCCGCGCTTTGCCGTGAATTGACGAAAAAATTCGAAGAGGTTCGGCGCGGCAGCTTGGGTGAACTTTCGGAAGCCTATCAGGAGCAATCCGTCAAAGGTGAAGTTGTTCTGCTGGTGGATCGCAGCCATTCGCAAAGCGTTAACGAGTCTGACGTAGAAGACGCTTTGAAACAGGCCCTGCAAACCCATTCGGTACGGGATGCGGCGGATTTGGTGTCGCAAATGTACGATCTGCCGCGTCGCCCGATCTATCAAAAGGCCCTGAAACTGGGAAAGGGATAAGATGGCGCAGCGCGCGGTTCAGGGATCGGTTTCTTATCACTCGGGACAGGCCGCTGAACTGCAGGTGGCGACGGACTATGAACGCCGCGGATACTCGATTGCGCATCGACGCTGGCGCGGTGCAGGCGGAGAGATTGATCTGATCGCACGTGATGCGGATGGGCTGGTGTTCATCGAGGTGAAGAAAAGCAGCAGTTTTGACAAGGCCGCTGCCCGGATCACGCGGCGGCAGGCGGAACGGATTTGCGCCTCTGCCGCGCAGTTTCTGGAAAACGAACCGGGCGGGCAACTGACGAATGTTCGGTTTGACGCCGCCCTGGTTGACCACACGGGGGCTGTTCAAATCATCGAAAACGCCTTTGGGCAGGCGTAAGCCCCATTGAACCCCTCGGCCTGCTGGGCCATGTATCTGGCATGAAGTTGAGGGACATGCCATGAAAATCGCCTTTCAAATGGACCCGATCGGGGACGTGGACATAAATGCCGACAGCTCTTTCCGCCTGGCGGAAGAGGCGCAGGCCAGAGGTCATGAGCTGTTCTTCTACGGCCCGGACCAATTGGCCTATCAGGAAGGCAGGATCACGGCACGTGGTCAGGACATGACAGTGCAGCGCGTCCCCGGCGATCCGGCAGTTCTTGGGCCTGAGCGCGAAGTTGATCTGGCCGATTTTGATGTCGTCTGGCTGCGTCAGGACCCTCCGTTCGACATGCATTATATTACTTCGACACACCTGTTGGACCGGCTCAAAGGTCAGACTCTGGTGGTGAATGATCCGTTCTGGGTCCGCAACTATCCTGAAAAACTACTGGTGTTGGATTTCCCGGAATTGACGCCGCCCACCTCGATTGCGCGGGACTTGCGAACCATCAAAGCGTTCAAGGACAAGCATCAGGATATCATCCTGAAACCGCTATATGGCAATGGCGGTGCGGGCGTGTTTCGGTTGGATGCGGGTGATCGCAACCTGACCTCTCTGCATGAGCTTTTCACTGGCTTCTCGCGTGAGCCGTTGATTGTGCAAAAATTCCTGCCGGATGTCAGAAATGGCGACAAGCGCGTGATCCTTGTGGATGGCGAAGCCGTTGGAGCCATTAACCGCGTTCCGGCCGAAGGTGAGACCAGATCAAACATGCATGTGGGAGGGCGGCCCGAGAAAATCGGACTTTCAGAACGTGATCTGGAAATCTGCGCTGCTATCGGCCCGCTTCTGAGAGAAAAAGGTCAGATCTTTGTCGGCATCGACGTGATTGGCGACTACCTCACCGAGATCAACGTCACTTCCCCAACCGGCATACAAGAGCTTGAGCGGTTCAATGGTGAGAACATTGCCGAAAAAATCTGGCAGGCGATTGAGGCCAAAGTTTAAGCCATCACCTTGGCGCTGATGCGAAAGCTCAGCGCTTCGGCCACATGGGGGCGGCGGATATCCGGGGTCCCTTCAAGATCGGCAATGGTTCGTGCGACCCGAAGGATGCGGTGAAATGCGCGGGCTGACAGGCCGAACCGGTCAGCTGCCTTAAGCAGCAAGTCCTTCCCTTCTGCATCGGGCGCCGCAACTTCCTCCAGAAGTTTACCCTCTACGTCGGCATTCTGACGCACAGAAGTGTGTCCCTCGAACCGGGCGGACTGCACCGCCCGTGCTTGTTCGACGCGTGCGGCGACGGTGGTCGAACTGTCGCCTGAGGGCGGCAGATCAAGGTCGGTAAATGCAACCGGTGGCACTTCGATCCGCAGGTCGAACCTGTCCATCAACGGGCCGGAAATGCGGTTGAGGTAATCCTCGCCGCATCCGGGTGCACGCGAACAGGCGCGGGACGGGTCGGTCAAGTATCCGCATTTGCAAGGGTTGGCTGCTGCGATCAGCATGAAGCGGCAGGGATATTTCACATGTGCATTGGCACGGGCGACCATGACTTCGCCGGTTTCAATCGGCTGGCGCAGGGTTTCCAGCACTGTTCGGGGGAATTCAGGGAATTCGTCCATGAACAGCACGCCGTTATGGGCCAGCGATATCTCACCCGGCTTCGCGCCCTTACCGCCACCGACAATCGCCGCCATTGATGCGGTGTGATGTGGTTCCCGAAAAGGCCTGGCACGGCTGATTCCGCCTTCATCCAACAGACCGCAGAGCGATTGGATCATTGACGTTTCCAAAGCCTCAATCGGGGTCAATGGGGGAAGAATCCCGGGAAGGCGGGCCGCCAGCATGGATTTCCCAGAGCCGGGCGTACCGATCATGATCAGATGGTGCCGACCTGCTGCCGCAATCTCCAACGCACGTTTGGCCCGTTCCTGCCCCTTCACATCACGCAGATCACGTTGGTTGGTTGCGAGGGTCACCTCACCCGGAATTGCGGCGGCAAGCGGCGTCTGGCCCGAAAAGTGGCGCACCACATCGCCCAATGACCCAGCGCCAATCACCTGGGTTGCATCGACCCAAGCCGCCTCGGCGCTGGAGGCGCGCGGGCACAGCAAGGCGCGATCTTCGGACGCGGCGGTCATCGCGGCAGGCAGAGCCCCGACTACAGGAACCAGTGACCCATCCAGCGATAATTCGCCCAAAGCGACCGTTCCTTCTGCCGCGTCGGCAGGAATAATCTCAAGCGCCGAAAGTAATGCGACGGCAATGGGCAGGTCGAAATGGCTGCCTTCTTTCGGTAGATCCGCTGGGGACAGGTTGATGGTGATCCGTTTCGATGGCAGAGCGATGGCCATGGCGCTGAGCGCGCTGCGCACCCGGTCGCGGGCTTCCGAGACCGCCTTGTCCGGTAACCCTACGATCGAAAACGCGGGCAGTCCGGGCGAAACGGCGCATTGCACCTCGACCGGGCGGGCATCAACCCCTTGAAACGCAACAGTATGGGCGCGGGCGACCATGGCAATCCTGTTCTTGGTTAACAGGACGTTGCTGCCATGGTTGCGGTTTAGGAATCGTTAACGGCGTCTCGTATGGCGATGAATTTTGGCCAAGCCTCGGGGTCTGCGGCAGTTTTATCGCGGCAGAATGCGTTACAAAAACCCCAGCATTGCCCATCGAGTTCCAGAAAATCCGTTACCGGTTCCCCGGAATACGGGCAGTGCGCATTCAAGGAAGGGCCGGTCTCGACAGCTTTGGCAGTTGAAACACCACCAACGGGCCAGGGTGAAGAAACGGAGCCATGATTGTAGGGAAATGGATCGTACTCAACTGTCAGTCCCATGGCCCGCCATTGCCGTACCGAGGTCTCCCCAAGCAGAAAATGGCAATAGTCGCGATTGGGGTCAGACACCGGTAGACCATAGCCCACAATCCTCGCCGCGACGGGGGTGTAGAACACATCCGCAAGCGAATAGGCCCCGAACAATGGGCCATCTGCAGCCCCGGATATCTGGCGGGCATGGGCCCAAAGCGTTTCAACACGCGCCAAATCGGCCAGCGTATCCTGCGATGGGTTGAAGTCTTGCCAGGCGTGTTTCAACTGCATGGGGCAGTCTTCACGCAAGGCGTTGAATCCGGCGGTCATCTCGGCGCAGAGCCAGCGGGCCGTTGCCCGTGCTGCCGCATCCTTTGGCCAGAGCCCGGCATCCGGATGGCGTTCTGCCAGTGTTTCGGCCATCGCCAGGCTTTCACCCACGACCGTTCCGTCGGGCAGGCGCAAGGCGGGCACAAGCCGTGCGGGTGCGAGGGTTTGCATATCCTGCGCCATAGTGCCGGAATACAGCCCCATCATATGGGTTCGATAAGGCAGGCTGAACTTCTCCAGCATCAGCCAACCGCGCAAAGACCAGCTGGAAAACAGCCTGTCACCGATAAAGAGATCATAGGTCATGAGCCCACGATGGCGTCGGACAGGCAATTGGTAAATCAGTGATTTGTGCGCAGTGGGATCACGGACGGTGATTGATCGCCCCTGCGGACCAGCCTGTTCCCTTACAGGTCAGATGGGTGACCGACAGGTTGTCGATACGATGGGCAAAGGTCTGTTGTCCGTCCAGATCAAGGGCCCGCTGGACCTGCGTCAGGATAACCCCGAAATGGGCGACGATTACGATATCGCGGCCCTTATGATCCGCGATTAGGGCGTCAACAGTGCGGTCGACACGCGCGCGGACCTGATTCCAGCTTTCCCCGTTTGGTGGGCGCACATCACCGGGATTATCCCAATAGGCAAAGGCCAGTTCGGCGTCTTCTGCCTCGATCTCCTTGAAACCGCGCAATTCCCATGCCCCGAAATTAATCTCTCGCAAATCACGATGATGGGGCAGGCGTGCGCGTGCGCCTTGAATAGCGGATGCGGTATCAACGGCGCGCGTCAGGTCTGATGAGATAACAACGGCGTCACGAGGTAAGTAATCATGCAACCGCTTCAGGGCGGCGGTGTCGCTAAGATCGGCGGGAACATCAGACCACCCGACCATGGTTTTGGCATGGGTTGGGCCGTGCCGGACCAGATGTAATAGCGTCACGTAAGGGCCCCTTTCAGAACAGTTGGCAGACCTGCTGTCACCTGAACAACCAGCCCGGCTTGGGCGGCCAATGCGATGTTCAATCGGCCCTGCGCCTCACGAAACCGGCGGGCCAGCGTGTTTTCGGGGACGATACCGTGCCCCACCTCGTTCGATACGATGACGATTTGGGCCGGGCAATTCTTAAGGGCCTGTAACAGGGCAGTCTGCGCAACATGCAAATCACTTTCTGCCAACAGATGATTGGTCAGCCACATTGTGGCGCAATCGATCAGGCAAATCTGTTCGGCGTGCAGATCAGCCAGCACGGGAGCCAGATGCAGCGGAGCCTCGACCGTAGGCCAATCCGGCCCACGCTGCGCGATATGGTGATCGACTTTCGCACGCATCTCATCATCAAACACTTGTGAAGTGGCCAGATAAACGCGGCTTTTGCCCGACGAAACAACCAGTTGTTCGGCAAAAACAGACTTGCCCGATGCAGCCCCACCCAGAACAAAGGTTAAATCGGGAAGCACAATTCTTACCTTTCAAGTGATCCGGTCTGTTGGGTTCTGCGTATCGACCATAGGTCGGCAAGGCAAGCCCGGCCATCGAATATGAAATAGGGAGAGTTTCATGGCACTTGACAACACGACCGACTTTTCGATGTCCCGGCGAGCGATGAAGGCCGAACTGCTGGATGCAGAGACAGAGTTGAAACTGGCCTATGCGTGGCGAGACGAGCGCGATGAACAGGCCCTGCACCGTCTGATCACCGCTTACATGCGTTTGGCGATTTCAATGGCGGCCAAGTTCAAACGCTATGGCGCGCCGATGAACGATCTGATCCAAGAGGCCGGGTTGGGCCTGATGAAAGCAGCCGACAAATTCGATCCCGACCGGGGCGTGCGGTTTTCGACCTATGCGGTCTGGTGGATCAAGGCCAGCATTCAGGACTATGTGATGCGCAACTGGTCTATGGTGCGCACTGGCTCGACCTCGTCTCAGAAATCCTTGTTTTTCAATATGCGCCGTGTTCAGGCGCGGTTGGAGCGCGAGGCCGCAACCGAAGGCCTTGAGCTGGATCGCCATCAATTGCACCAGATGATTGCGACCGAGATTGGTGTGCCGCTGCGCGATGTCGAGATGATGGAAGGTCGCCTGTCCGGATCGGATTTCTCGTTGAATGCGGTGCAATCCGCCGATGAGGATGGGCGCGAATGGATCGACGCGCTGGAAGATGATCGTGAGCAGGCCGCCGAAGCGGTAGAACACAGCCATGATACCGAGCAATTACGCGAATGGTTGCTAACCGCGATGAAATCGCTGAATGACCGGGAAAGGTTCATCGTGCGTGAACGCAAGCTGCGGGAACCGGCACGAACCCTTGAAAGCTTGGGTGACGAGCTTGGTCTATCAAAGGAACGCGTGCGCCAGCTTGAGGCTGCCGCCTTCACGAAGATGCGTAAGAACCTTGAAGCCCAATCGCGTGAGGTGCAACACTTCATCGCATGACACGGCTTGCGATTCTTCTTTTTGCTCTGACAGTTACGGCAATCCCGGCGTGCCCGGGTATTGCCTCTGACCTTATCCCTGACGACGTGGTTGCTGCGATGCAGGCAGCGGATGTCGTGATATTGGGCGAGATTCACGACAATCCGGACCATCACAAGGTTCAGACCGAGGCGATTGAGGTGATCGCCCCGTCTGCTGTCGTTTGGGAAATGGTTACCGAAGAGGGCGCACAACGTTTGGCGCGGACAGCGGTGTCCAATCCAGAAGAACTGGGTCGCATCCTGCGCTGGGCAGAAACGGGCTGGCCGCCGCTCAGCATGTACTATCCCATCTTTCAGGCGACAGATGCGCCGGTCTACGGTGCGATGGTGCCTCGCGCCGCATCACGCGCGGCCATGGAACGCGGCGCGGCAACCGCACTTGGCGCAGATGCGGCACGCTACGGTCTGACGGTTCCACTGCCTGCGCAAGAACAAGCGGCGCGTGAGGCGGATCAGCTTGTGGCGCATTGCAATGCACTGCCCGAACAGGTGCTGCCGCAGATGGTTGCGATACAACGCTTGCGTGATGCAGTGCTGACGCGGTCGATCCTGCTGGCGGTGGACGATACCGGCGGGCCGGTAGCTGTGATCACTGGCAACGGCCATGCGCGCAAGGATCGCGGTATCCCCACCTTCCTGTCCCGCTTGCGTCCCGGTTTGAAGGTCTTTGTCGTTGGCCAATCCGAAGACGGGCAGATCGATGGCACCTTTGATGTGGTCATCGATAGCCCTGCAGTAGATCGCGAAGACCCCTGCAAAGCCTTCGAGGTGCAGAATTAACCGCTGGTACTACGCTGTGGCCTTGCCTAATGTCAGCGCCGACCAGAACGGGAAAGGCTGAACATGCTGGCTTCCAAACGTATCCTGCTGATCATTGGCGGAGGGATCGCGGCCTACAAGTCGCTGGACCTGATCCGCCGCCTGAAAGAGCGTGGCGCTGCCGTGACCCCGGTTCTGACCCGCGCTGCTGAAGAATTCGTGACACCTTTGTCCGTGTCCGCACTGGCGGGCGAGAAATGCTATCGCGACCTGTTTGACCTGACGGATGAGGCTGAGATGGGCCATATTCAGTTGTCGCGCTCTGCCGATCTGGTTGTGGTCGCCCCGGCGACGGCGGATCTGATGGGCAAAATGGCGGCAGGGTTGGCGAACGATCTGGCCTCAACCCTGTTGATGGCCACGGATACGCCTGTTCTATGTGCGCCCGCCATGAATGTGCGGATGTGGGATCATCCGGCAACACAACGTAATCTTGTGCAATTGCAGGCCGATGGCGTGCGTTTTGTCGGACCGAATGAAGGTGATATGGCCTGTGGCGAATACGGCCCCGGCAGAATGTCTGAACCGTTGGAGATTGTTGCGGCTATCGAAGCGCAACTGGAAGATGGTCCGCTTAAAGGAAAACGCATCCTTGTGACATCAGGCCCCACCCATGAACCGATCGATCCCGTGCGCTACATTGCCAACCGATCCTCGGGCGCGCAGGGTACGGCGGTGGCAGGGGCACTGGCAGCCCTGGGAGCAGAGGTGACATTTGTCACCGGTCCCGCAGATGTGCCGCCACCCGAAGGTGTGCAGGTTGTACGCGTCGAAACAGCTCAGCAGATGTCAGACGCGGTGGATGCGGCCTTACCCGTGGATGCGGGCGTGTTTGCTGCAGCGGTGGCGGATTGGCGTGTGGCCAGTGCATCGGACCGGAAGCTGAAGAAAACCCAGGATGGCTTGCCCGCGCTTGAGTTTGCCGAAAACCCGGACATCTTGAAACGCGTCTCACACATGGAGCAAGGACGTCCGACGTTGCTTGTTGGCTTTGCTGCTGAAACCAATGACGTTCTTGAACATGCGACGGCAAAGCGCCAGCGCAAAGGGTGCGACTGGATCGTTGCCAATGATGTCAGCCCCGCGACGGGTATCATGGGCGGCACAGAGAATGCGGTTGTGTTGATTTCGGATGCTGGTGCCGAAGAATGGCCGCGCATGGGCAAGGATGCCGTTGCGGCCCGACTGGCGCAAAAGATTGCTGAGGCGTTGGGTAGCCGATGCCCCCAGCCCTGAACAAAGAGGTACGATGATGGTTGCAATCCGCGTGATCCGTGAAGCGGGCGCAGACGCTTTGGTGGCACTGCCGTCTTATGAGACGACCGGAGCCGCAGGGGCGGATGTGCGTGCAAACCTTCCCGGCGGTGTCTCAATCACTTTGGAACCGGGGCAGCGTGCGCTGATCCCGACGGGGCTGCGGATCGAGATTCCTGTAGGGTATGAAGTGCAGGTCAGGCCGCGTTCCGGGCTTGCGTTGAAACACGGTATTACCCTGCCAAACACGCCGGGTACCATCGACAGCGACTATCGCGGGCCACTGGGTGTGATCCTGATGAACGCGGGGCAAGAGAGTTTCCAAGTTGCGCATGGCGAACGCATTGCGCAGTTGGTTGTTGCTCCGGTGGTTCAGGCAGATTTCCAGTTTGTCGATGGACTCAGCGAAACCGAACGCGGATCGGGCGGGTTCGGGTCTACCGGGCGCGGCTGATGCTACTGGTTCTGCTGCTTGCCGCTGGGCTTTGGGGTGTCGGCTATGTCGCGGGCGTTTCCCGCAGCGCGCGTATGGTTTCTGTGGGCGTGCTGCTGACGGGTGTCATCTTGGCGCAGTTGGTTTTGCCGGATGGCAACCCCCTGCGCGAGGCGACAGGCGGGTCCGCGGCGATATGGCTGATCCTGGCGGGGTGCGTCGGGTTGGTTCTGGGCTATGGCAAGATTATCAAGGCTCTGCGCAGCCGCGCAACATCCGTGTCTGAACAAGACCCTCAGGCGCGCACTGATCGGTTTTCGGAAACGGAACTCGACCGCTATGCCCGCCACATCGTACTGCGCGAATTGGGTGGACCGGGTCAGAAGAAGATGAAACAGGCGCGCGTGCTGGTGATTGGCGCAGGAGGTTTGGGTGCGCCGGCCCTGCAATATCTGGCGGCTGCGGGCGTGGGGACCATCGGGGTGGTCGATGACGATGTGGTCGAGAACGCCAATTTGCAACGACAGGTCATTCACCGCGATGCCGATATCGGAATGCCCAAGGTTTTTTCCGCACAGCAGGCAATGGAAGCGCAGAACCCGAACGTGACGGTACTGCCATATCACCGCCGCCTGACAGAGGAGATCGCGGCCGATCTGTTCGCTGATTTCGACCTGATCCTAGACGGAACGGACAACTTCGATACCCGCTATCTGGCCAACCGAACGGCTGTAACTTTGGGCAAACCGCTGATTTCAGGTGCCTTATCACAATGGGAAGGGCAATTGAGCGTTTTTGATCCTGCAACCGCAGGCCCGTGTTACCAGTGTATCTTCCCCGAAGCACCCGCCGCCGGGCTCGCCCCGTCCTGTGCCGAGGCTGGAGTGATCGGGCCGCTGCCCGGCGTGGTTGGGTCGATGATGGCGGTCGAGGCGATCAAGGTGATCACAGGTGCCGGTGCCGCCTTGCGCGGTGAGATGCTGATCTATGATGCGCTTTATGGGGAAAGCCGCAAGATCACCCTGTCGAAACGCGCCGATTGCCCGATTTGCGGCTAAGTCGGGGCTGTAATTTCACACCCCCCCCTCTGGACCATTGGCGACCCTCTACATAGCTTGAGGGTCAAAGGAGACCTGCATGACCAACCCGATCCTGTCCGACTGGACCACGCCCTTTGAGATCGCCCCGTTTTCCGCGATTTCAGATGGGGATTTCGCACCTGCGCTGGACGAAGCGATGGCCGCGCATAATGCACAGATCAACGCGATTGCTGACAACCCGGACGCGCCCACCTTTGCCAACACAATCGAAGCGCTCGAAGCGGCGGGTGAGCAGTTGGACAAGGTCCTGTCAGTGTTTTTCACGGTGGCGGGCGCTGACAGCAACCCGAAACGCGAGGAATTGCAGCGGCAGTTTTCACCGAAGCTTTCGGCGCATTTCTCGGGCATTTCATCGAACAAGGATCTGTTCCGTCGGGTGGCCGATCTGTGGCAGCGGCGCGGTGATCTGGACCTGGGTGACGAACAAGCCCGCGTTCTGATGCTGACCCATCGCGGCTTTGTCCGCGCCGGTTCTGCGCTGGAGGGTGAGGCCGATGCCCGGATGCAAGAAATCAAGTCCCGCCTTGCTTCGCTGGGCACGTCTTTCACCCAGAATCTGTTGGCGGATGAGCGTGACTGGTTCATGGAGCTGGCCGAAGATGATCTGGACGGCCTGCCAGATTTCGTCGTCGCTGCCGCGCGAGCGGCGGGTGAGGAAAAGGGTGCGAACGGGCCGGTTGTGACCCTGTATCGCTCGCTGATCGTGCCATTCCTGCAATTCTCATCCCGCCGCGACCTGCGGGAAAAAGCCTATCGCGCCTGGGCCGCGCGGGGGGCAAATGGGAACGAGACCGACAACCGCGAGATTGCAGCCGAAATTCTGACCCTGCGGGAAGAGCGGGCGAAATTGCTTGGCTACGACAGTTTTGCGGATTTCAAACTGGAAACCGAAATGGCCCGCTCGCCCGACCGCGTGCGCGATCTGTTGATGCAGGTTTGGGAGCCCGCCAAAGCCCGCGCCGATGCGGATGCCGAGATTCTGACCGGCATGATGCAGGAGGATGGTGTGAACGGCCTATTGGAGGCGTGGGACTGGCGCTACTATGCCGAAAAGCGCCGCAAGGCCGAGCATGATTTGGATGAGGCCGCGCTGAAACCCTACCTTCAACTCGACCGGATGATCGAGGCGTCTTTTGCCTGCGCCAACCGTCTGTTCGGGCTGGAGTTTGTGCCGCTGGACGTGCCGCTCTATCACCCCGATTGCCGGGCCTGGGAAGTGACGCGCAACGGACGTCATTTGGCGGTCTTCATTGGGGACTATTTTGCCCGTGGCTCGAAACGGTCGGGCGCGTGGTGCAGCGCCATGCGGGCGCAGGCGAAGTTCCCCGAAGAACAGGCCCCCGTCGTAATCAACGTGTGCAACTTCGCCAAGGGCGATCCGGCGCTGCTGTCCTATGATGACGCGCGGACCCTGTTCCACGAGTTCGGCCATGCGCTGCATCAGATGCTTTCGAACGTGACCTATGAAAGTATTTCGGGCACGTCCGTTGCGCGGGATTTTGTCGAACTGCCCAGCCAGCTTTATGAACACTGGCTGGAAGTGCCCGAGGTTCTGGCGGAATACGCGACCCACGCCGAGACCGGTGAACCGATGCCTCAGGCGATGTTGGAGAAGGTGCTGAAGGCGGCCAATTTCGATCAGGGGTTCCAGACGGTTGAATATGTGGCCTCGGCGCTGGTCGATCTGGCCTTCCATGACGGCGCGGCCCCGGCGGATCCGATGGCCAAGCAGGCCGAGGTTCTGGCCGAAATCGGCATGCCAAAGGCCATCGGGATGCGCCACGCGACGCCGCATTTCGCCCATATCTTTGCGGGCGACGGGTACAGCGCGGGCTACTACAGCTACATGTGGTCCGAGGTCATGGATGCCGACGCCTTCGCCGCGTTTGAAGAGGCCGGAGGCGCCTTTGACCCCGAACGGGCCAAAGCGCTGGAAGACAACATCCTGTCCACCGGTGGCTCGCGCGAGGCTGAAGATCTGTATCTGGCTTTCCGGGGGCGTCTGCCGGGTGTCGAGGCTTTGTTGAAAGGGCGCGGACTGATCGCAGCCTGATCGGATCGGGCCGTCAGTACCCCAACTGGCGGTCCACCAGGTGCACAAAGGGCTCACCCGTCTCACCGCGCCGGATGTTTTCGCAGATCACTTGCGCGGCTGTGACGGGTCGGGTCTCGGACGCGATGTGCGGGGTGACCGTGACGTTTGGATGTGCCCAATAGGGGTGTTCGGGCGGCAGAGGTTCGACCCGAAATACATCAAGCGTCGCGTGTCCGATCTGCCCGGCGTTCAGCGCATCCAGAAGGGCGCCGTCATCGATCAGCGGGCCGCGTCCAGGATTGATGATCTTTGCCCCTTTCGGCAACAGCGCCAGCGTTTCGGCGTTCAGAGTGCTTTCCGTCGCGGGTGTGTCGGGGAGCAGCAACACGACAATCTCGGATTGGGACAAGGCGGTGTGCAGACCGTCGGCACCATGCAGGCAGGTCACGCCTTGGATGTCCTTCTGCGTGCGGCTCCACCCTAGGACGCGAAAGTTCAACGCGGCCAGCGCCTGCGCTGCCGCCTGACCCAACTCTCCCAGCCCCAGCACGCAAACCGTGCGCTCGGTCGCAAGCGGTGGCGCGATCGGGGTCCAAACACCGTCCTGCTGGGTGATATGGGTGTCCATGCCCAGATGATACCGCAGAACATGACCCACGACCCATTCGGTCATGCCTTGCGTCAATCCATGATCGACCATACGGGCCAACGGAACGGTCAGGGTTTCGTTGTCGGCGATGCTTTCGACCCCGGCCCAGAGGCTCAGCACGGCTTTGAGCTGAGAATAGGGTTTGAAGTCCAGTAAGCCGCCATTTGGTGCATAAACGACGTAGTCTACCTGATCCGGTTCGATGTCTGTGGCCAGATGCACGTCTAACCCCGCCTCAGCCAGCCCCATGGTCAGAAGCGGTTCATATATCGGCCACAGTTCAGGGCGCGCAGAGAATAGAACGTTGACGGGCATGAAGGGCCTTTCAGATCAGCGAGGGCGGTGGATATGTGCGCTTTGGACGATGCCGAAGGCGGCCATCAGGACCAACATGGCCGATCCGCCATAGCTGACCATCGGCAACGGTACGCCCACCACAGGGGCCAGCCCCATGACCATCGACATGTTGACCGCAAAGAATAGGAAGAAATTCAGAGCGATCCCGAGCACGACCAGTGAGGAGAACCGATCTTTGGTCGACAGCGCCGTGACCATGCAAAAGATCAGGATCAGGGCATAGAGTACCAGCAGGGTGATACCGCCGACAAAGCCGAATTCCTCTGCCAGCGTTGTGAAGATGAAATCGGTGTGCTTCTCGGGCAGGAAGTTCAGGCGTGATTGGGTGCCTTGCATGAAGCCCCGACCGTTCCAGCCACCCGATCCGAGCGCGATCTTGGACTGGGTGATGTGATAGCCTGCCCCCAATGGGTCTGTGGACGGGTCCAGAAACGTATCAATGCGGCGGAACTGATAGTCTTTCAGCAATTGCCACTCGGTCCCCCGACTGTTGAACACGGTCGCAATCAGGCCGACGACCGCAGCGATGACAGCAGCGAAATAGGCCCAGTGCACACCAGCCAGAAACATGAGCCCGCCACCGGCAGCCAGTAACAGGATCGAGGTTCCGAGATCCGGTTGCCGCAAAACCATGAAGGTTGGGATCAGGATCAGGATCACCGGTAGGATCACCCAAAGCGGGCGCGATGTTTTGTGTGACGGCAGCCAGTCATAGTAGGCCGCCAGCAGCATGACCAGCGTGACCTTCATGACCTCAGAGGGTTGCAGCCGCATGAACCCCAGATCGATCCAGCGTTGCGCGCCCATCCCAACGGTGCCAAAAAGCTCAACAAAAACCAGCAGGGCGATAGCGCCCAGATAGGCCAGCACAGACATGTTCCGCCAGAACCAGATCGGCACCAGCGCGACGATGAACATGACCGTGAGGCCCAGACCAAACCGTTCCATCTGAGGTTCGGCCCAGGGCATCCACGACCCACCTGCCACTGAATACAGCATCAGGAACCCGGCGCTCGCCGTGCTGATCAGCAACAGGGTCAAGGGCCAGTTCATGTACAGAAACTTGCGGAACCCCGATGGCGTGGATTTGACGTTATACTCAAGATAGCTCATGCGCGGTCCTTTTCGTCAGGACGCGCTTTGGGGCGACGATCGCCCTCAAGCCTCTTTTGCTGTTCCTTGATGCGGTCGCGGTCGGCAACCGGATAGGCCTCAAGTGGCGGGGTGCCGTTGTAAAGCGCCTGTAGCATGATATCCCGCGCGACGGGGGCTGCAGCTTTTGATCCGCCACCGCCATGTTCCACCACCACGGCAATTGCGTATTTGGGGTTGTCATAGGGCGCAAAGCTGACGAACAGGGCGTGGTCGCGCCGTTCCCAGGGCAGATCTTCGTTGCGGATCACACCGGCGGCCCGTTCAGCCTTGGTGATGTTGCGAACCTGGCTGGTGCCGGTCTTACCCGCCATACGCAGATCATCCGCGATGATCCGGCTGCGATAGGCCGTCCCGCGCCGGTCGTTCGACACCGACCACATCGCCTCGCGAATGTAGCGCAGGTTGGTCAGGCTGATCGGTAGCGCTTCACCCGCGCCCGAGGGCTGTTCGACTCCGTTGATCGACCGCACCAGTCGGGGCGCAACGGCGCGTCCCGTGGCGATCCTTGCGGTCATTACGGCCAGTTGCATGGGCGAGGCGAGCATGAAGCCCTGCCCGATGGACGCGTTGGCCGTATCACCGATCAGCCATTCCTCGCCATGAACCCGCTGTTTCCATGCCTGATTGGGCGCCAGCCCGGCGCGCACGGCGGACATGGGGATGTCATGCTTGATTCCCAGGCCAAGGATGTTGGACATCTCAGATATTTTGTCGATGCCGACCTTGATCGCCACGTCGTAGTAATAAACGTCGCAGCTGCGTTTCAGAGATGTGTTCAAGTCCACCATGCCATGACCGCCGCGTTTCCAGCAGTGGAAGCGGCGGCTGCCGACTTTCAGATGGCCGGGACAATAGACGGTATTACCGGGGCCCACGACACCAGCTTCTAGTGCGGCCAGTGCGGTGACCATCTTGAAGGTCGACCCCGGCGGATAAGTGCCCTGAACTGTCTTGTTGGCCAGCGGGCGATACTTGTCCTGTGTCAGGAACTGATAATCTGCGACTGAGATACCGCGCACGAACAAGTTGGGGTCGAAACTGGGGGCCGAGGCCATCGCGCGCAGATCGCCGGTTTCGCAATCGATCACAACAGCGGCGGCGCTTTCCCCGGCCAGTCTTGCCTGTGCGTATTGTTGCAGGTTTGCGTCGACTGACAATTGTAGATCGGCACCGGGCTGACCCTCCTGCCGATCCAACTCGCGCATGACACGGCCTGTTGCGTTGACTTCGACCCGTTTGGACCCGGCCCGACCGCGCAACGAGATTTCCTGTTTTGCCTCCAACCCGACCTTGCCAATCTGGAACCGAGGGATGCGCAGCACCGGTTCGGGGTCTTCGATCTGGCTGAGGTCATAGTCGCTGACCGGGCCAACATAACCGACGATATGGGCGAAATCCTCGTATCTGGGATATTGCCGGGTTGAGCCGACCTCGGGCGTCACGCCAGGAAGTGCAGGTGCGTTCACCGCAACTTTCGAGATATCCTCCCACGTCACCTGATCGGCCAGTGTGACCGGCAGGAATGGGGCCGAGCGGCGTATCTCGGTCTTGGCGCGCTCTATCTCATCCTCGGTCAGCGGGATTAGGTTGGACAGCTTGGCAATCACCTTGTCCAGATCACCTGCATCTTCGGGAACGATCACGATACGATATGATGGCGTGTTCTGCCCGATGATCTGACCATTGCGGTCATAGATCCGACCGCGTGTTGGTGGGATCAGGCGCAGGTTAATGCGGTTTTCTTCGGCCAAAAGCCGGTACTGGTCGGCTTGTTCAACCTGCATGAACCGCATCCGCGCGGCCAGCCCGCCGACAAAGGCGGCTTGCAAACCGCCCAGTATCAGCGCCCGACGCGGGAGGCGTTTATAGGCAAGGCCTTGCGCTTTGGATTTGCGTTGCTTCATGCCCGCGCCCCCGCAACACTAGCGTCCGCCGCTGATATCCTGCGAACGCCGAACACGGATTGGCTGAGAAGGACGATCGCAGGATAAGCTGCAATCGTCACGATCAGCTGGAACAGAACGGGTCCGAAGGCAGCTTGGTCGACAGATACGAGGGCCAGCAAAATACGATTGCCGAGAAATACCGCTGTAGTGACCATGCTGACGGATATCCATTCACCGATGAACCCGGCGTCTCGCATGCTGGGCGCGGCTGCATTCAGATAGGCCGCGCCGAGTACGATCAAAGCCGCCAGCAATCCGGGTGGGCGTTGCAAGAGCAGATCTGCCATCAGCATCACAGCCGCAATCAACAAGGTTGGAACATATTCTGGGCGGCGCAATACCCACGCAAAGGTCAGCGCGATCATCACATCCGGAAAGGGCCAGCGATCCGGCTGTGCGTTCAGCGGCAGCAAGTGCAGGAAAAGAACAAGAAACGCCATCAGGACGTAAAGCCCGCGCATGGCCCAATTGTAAGAGGCGGGTCTATCCATCGCCTGCCTCCTCGGATGTCAGCGACGCTTCGGGTTGTGTGGGTCCTACAACCGTGCCGGGGTCCCGAATGGTTGGGGCTGCATTGAAGCGCAGAACCCGCAGAAACTCTAGCCGCTCAAAATCGGCAGACAGGCGCACGCGCAGGCGGCCCCCCGGGTCCTCTGCGATTTGCCCGATGAGCAGCCCGGCAGGAAAAACGCCACCATCCCCGGACGTAATCACCCGGTCCCCGGGGCGCACGAGTTCCCGATTCTCCAGGAACTCGGCCGCGGGGGCAGGCGTGTTGTCGCCTGCAATCAAGGCGGTTTGCCCCGAAGGCTGGATGGTTGCCGGTATCGCGCTGGAGGCGTCGGTCAACAAGATCACTCGCGCTGTATCGGGCCCCACTCCCGAGATACGCCCTACCAGTCCGATCCCGTCCATCGTGGCCCAGCCATCAACGATCCCATCCCGTGCGCCCACGTTCAACAGAACGGACTGCCGAAACGGAGAGCCGCTATCGGCCATCACCACACCGGTGATATAGGTCAGGCGTGGATCAAGACGCACATTGTTCAGATCCAAAAGGCGCGCGTTTTCCTGCTCTAGCTGCAGCGCGGCCTCTTTCCACGCACGCATCAGGCGCAATTCGCTGCGCAGCTCTTGATTTTGTTCGCTGAGGCTTTGGTAGCTTTGAAAGTCACGCACCAAATTTACTGTTGCCGTGACCGGGACCATGGCCCATTCCATTGATGGAACAACGGCGTCCACCACCTGTGCGCGGAACCGTTCGACCCTTGGGCTGTCAATGCGCCAGACAAGGAAGATGCCCAGCAAGCACAGTATAACAATCCCCAGCAACAGTCGGCGCAGCGGGGTCGTGTAGTCATCGCGCTGTGATCGGTCTTTTGCCACAGGTTACCTTCCCGTGCTGCTCGTGCCGAATTTACCCTACATTCAAAGGGTGCGCGCCTTAGCTTTCGTAGTCAATCGCGTGGCGCAGTTGTTTTTCGTATTCTAGCGCTTTGCCAGTGCCCAAAGCCACACAATTCAGGCTTTCATCGGCTATCGACACCGCCAGACCGGTCTGTTCACGCAGTGCCAGATCAAGATCGCCCAACAAAGCACCCCCACCGGTCAGCATCACGCCCCGGTCGACAATGTCCGCTGCCAGATCGGGTGGTGTGGTTTCCAAGGCGGTCATCACGGCCTCACAGATCGCCTGCACAGGTTCTGAAAGCGCTTCGGCCACCTGAGCCTGGCTGATCTCGATTTCCTTCGGTACACCGTTCAACAGGTCGCGGCCTCGGATATGCATCGACTGGCCGCGGCCATCGTCGGGCATGCGTGCGGTGCCGATGGTTGTTTTGATCCGCTCAGCCGTGGACTCACCCACCAGCAGGTTCTGCTGACGGCGCAGATACGAGATGATCGCCTCATCCATGCGGTCTCCGCCCACACGGACCGAGCGGGCATAGACGATGTCACCTAGCGACAGAACGGCAACCTCGGTTGTACCGCCACCGATATCCACGACCATGTTTCCGGTCGGATCGGTGATGGGCATCCCTGCGCCAATCGCCGCGGCAATTGGTTCGGCAATCAGACCGGCGCGGCGGGCCCCCGCAGACAGAACCGACTGACGGATCGCGCGTTTTTCCACTGGTGTCGCGCCATGGGGGACGCAGACGATGATCTTGGGTTTAGAGAATGTCGAGCGTTTGTGCACTTTGCGAATGAAGTGCTTGATCATTTCTTCAGCGGTGTCGAAATCGGCGATCACACCTTCGCGCATTGGGCGGATGGCCTCGATCGAACCGGGCGTCCGGCCCAGCATCAATTTGGCGTCTTCGCCGACGGCCAGAACCTTTTTGACCCCGTCTTTGACGTGGTAGGCAACAACGGACGGTTCAGACAGGATCACACCGCGACCCTTGACATAAACCAGCGTGTTTGCTGTCCCAAGGTCGATGGCCATGTCCGAAGTGAACAGGCCGCCCAGATTGCCTAAGATCCCCATGTTTCCCCTGATCCTGTATGTCAGTTTTTCTTCTGCCCGCGACTCGACGGTTCCGGGACGGATGACTTATAGGGTGCCAACTCGCCCGGTAAAAGGGCTGATTCCGTGACAATCAGCACCTTTTCGCCTCATTGGTAAGGACTTTAGAAGGCAAAATGCTCTCATATCAACATATTTACCATGCAGGAAATCTGGCTGATGTACAAAAACACGCTTTATTGGCGTCGGTTCTGCAGTATCTGACCCGCAAGGACAAGCCGATCAGCTATGTCGAGACCCATTCCGGGCGCGGTCTGTACCAATTGGACGCGGTCGAGGCGCTTCGAACTGGCGAAGCCGCAGCCGGGATCGAACGTGCTCGGCGTGAGGCATGGTTCGGTGCTGATCATCCAATGACACAGGTGCTGCAGGCGACACAGGCGCGATATGGCGCAGCGGCCTATCCCGGGTCACCTCTGATCGCGGCGCAACTATTGAGGGATCAGGATGCGCTGCATTTCGCAGAGATGCACCCGCAGGAGCATACAGCCCTGTCACTGGCGGTGTCGCCGTTTGGCGCGAAGACCTACCAGCAAGATGGGTTTGAACTGGCGCAATCCCTGCTGCCACCGACTCCTCGGCGCGGGTTGATGCTGATTGACCCCAGCTATGAGGTGAAGGCCGATTATGCGCGCTTACCGGGGCTCATCGCCAAGTTTCACCACAAATGGAATGTCGGTGTGATTGCCTTGTGGTATCCGATCCTGACGGATGGGCGCCACACTTCAATGATCGAGGCGCTGAGGTTGCAGAAATACCCCAAAGCCGTCTTCCATGAAGTGCAGTTCCCGCCTGCGCGGAATGGGCATCGAATGGTTGGGTCGGGGATGTTCATGTTGAACGCGCCGTTTGGTATTGAGGAAGAGATGACCCGCCTTTCGGATCGGTTCGCGTCTCTTGGAGCTGTTGAACGTTACACGAACCTGATCCAACCGTCATAGTATGACCAGGAGTGAGATGTTCGCCCCAAGTCAGATGATGCACCTGCCTGAATTGTTCCTTTGCAATGAAATTGGCGGCAGCGGCGGATCCACGCTGTAGATCACCTTCGTTGCAACACGCGTGCAGGGACAAGATGCGGACAAACCGGACTTATGCACCTGCCGCTTTTGCCGAAGCAGAAAATCTTCGCGACCGCAGCACTCAAATTTCAATTCTGCCCTGGACTTCACCGAACCGGTCGTTTGGAGGAAAGGGCTTCAGCTATCCCAATCCACCCGTTGTCCGACGCAAGATCGACACCAAGAAGCACCAATGCAATCTGCCTTACTTCCTTGGGCAAAATCCGCTTTGCGCACTTCGTATTAGCATCAGAGGCATGACGACAAACTCAAGCCCAAGACAGCGAACTCGGCAGGCCCGTCAGAGGCTTTTGATCAATGAGTAGCCTATGCGCTCTTGCGGATAATCAAGTTTCCCAGAAATGCATTCAACTTCTTGGTGCGTTTTTTGCCGTCAAGGACATCCACCAACGCTTCTGCCATGTCCGTTAGGGGCTGGCGATAGGTTGTCAGTTCGTAATGCGGGCTGGAGGCTTGAGGCGCGTTGTCGAAACCAGTAACAGCGATGTCCTCGGGCACGCGCAGACCGAGCTCAAAGCGGATCGCGTCGATCGTTCCCATAGCCAGTGCATCGTTTTCGCAGACCAGAACGTCCGGTAGCTCGGACTTTGGTGTATCCCGGAACCACTCAGCCACAAGATCGTATGCCATCTTGGGATCATACCGGTCGACCGACGCGAATTTGGGACGTGATCCTGTGGCCCTTTCCCATTGCGAAAGAAACGTTTCCTTCCGTTGAAGATGTGCCGATTGAGATTGCGGGCCTGCGATAAATAGCGGATTGCGATAGCCCGCCGAGAAGACATGCCGCGTGATCGCGGTCATGGCAGCGCGGTCATCGCAGCAGATAGAGATCGTGTTGTCATTGCTGGACATACGGGCAAAAACGATCAGTTTCTTGACCCTTTTAGCCCCAAGCGCGGTTTCAAGGCTTTGGTCATTGAAACTGACCCCAATGAGGACAGCCGCATCTACCCGTCTTTGGCTTGCATTGAGCAGGGCGGCCGAGGCGTCTTCTTCGTCGCTCGTGTTGACGAGCAGGGTGTCATAGCCGTTCTTTCGCAATATGCGCGTCAGGCGCTCCATCATGATCAGCTTGTGCGGGTTGGCAAAGTCATCGACCAGAAGCGCGACGAGGTTGGTTCGGTCCGTCGCAAGACTGGTTGCCAGCAGATCCGGGACATAGCCAAGCTCCTCGGCTGCCTTCATAACCTTTTCGCGTGATTTGGCAGAGATTGACGCGTCCTTCTTGAAGGCGCGATTCACTGTCCAGCGGGACACGCCAGCAAGCGCTGCGACATCATCTGCTGTAGTGGATCCTCCCTGATCGTTCATCTTTTTCGCAGACCTCCCAGCGCTCGAAACTCTTGGAATCACAAACGATCCATGCCCGGTACTCTGTGCAAGGCTAGCAGGAATTTGCACGCGGGTGCAAATTTTTCTTGCACGCGGGTGCAGAAATGTTGATGGTCTCTCTCAAACGAGAATCGGGAGGTCTCAGGATGCGGGTTGGATTGCTCGGCGCAGGGCGCATCGGAAATGTTCATGCACAGGCGATTTCTTCGCATCCGGAGAGCGAACTGGTCGCGGTTTCGGATGCGTTTGATAAGAACGCCCAGGCTCTGGCGAAGAGTTATGGCTGTGAAGTTCGCACCTCGGATGAGATCATCGCAGACACATCCATCGATGCCGTCCTTATCGCAACGTCGACCGACACGCACTCCGACCTGATCGAAGCAGCCGCAGCAGCAGAGAAGGCAGTCCTTTGCGAAAAGCCTGTGGACCTCAGCCTCGAACGCGCATCGGCCTGTCTTGGCAATGTCGGCGACAAGGCCTCAAACATCATGATCGGTTTCAACCGCCGCTTTGATCCGAGCTTCGGCGCGCTCAAGGCAGCCATCGACGCGGGTGAGATCGGCAAGCCTGAGTTGCTGTCGATCACGTCCTTTGACCCCGCCCCGCCGCCGGTCGAGTACATCAAGGTTTCCGGCGGCCTGTTCCGGGACATGATGATCCACGACTTCGACATGGCGAACTTCATCATGGGCGAAGCGCCCGTGTCCGCAAGCGCCGTCGGGACATCGGTGGTCGATCCCGCCATCGGCGCGGCTGGTGACGTTGACACCGCTGCTGTGACACTGACCTACGCGGACGGTCGCATTGCTGTGATCAAGAATTCCCGGCGCGCGGTCTATGGCTATGACCAGCGGGTCGAAGTGCTCGGCTCAGAAGGTTTGCTTCAGGCACAGAACGTGCTCGAGAACACACTGGTTAAATCCACGACGGCTGGCGTCAGCAGTGCCAAGCCCACATATTTTTTCCTCGAACGCTACATGCCCGCCTACAAGGCCGAATGGGCCGCTTTCGTGGAAGCCGTTCAGAGCAAGTCGGACATGCCAGTCAACCTGCACAACGGCGTCGAGGCATTGGCCATGGCTGAGGCCGCGACGCGCTCTGCGCAGAGAGGCCAGCCCGTCGCAATGGCAGACGTTTTAGAGATTTCGGGTCGCGGGGAGGCGGCCTGACAAGAGGCACTCGTCCTCTCGGGGCGATGCGAAATGCGCGACGGAGTCGCGTGAAAGAGCCGCCGGGTGACCGGCGTGAAAGGCAAACCAAGGGAGGATCCCAAATGAAAACCTTTTTGAAAGGCGCGGTCGCCGCCACGGCCATCGCTGTCGCAGCACCCGCCGTTGCCCAGGACATCTCGGTTGTTGTCCACGGTCAGGCCAACGATGCGTTCTGGTCCGTCGTCAAGGCCGGCGTCGATCAGGCCGCTGCCGATACCGGCGCGAACGTGTCTTACAACTCGCCTGAAACCTTCGACATGGTTCTGATGTCGCAACTGATCGACGCTGCCGTGAACGAAGAGCCCGATGGCTTGATCATCTCGTTCCCCGACCCCGATGCGCTCGGGCCCTCGGTTGAACGTGCGATTGCGGCTGGCATCCCTGTCATCACCATCAACGCCGGTGGTGCGCAGGGCAAAGAGCTGGGCACGGCGATGCACGTGGGCCAGGACGAATATGACGCAGGTGTCGCCGCTGGTGCAGCGCTTGCCGAAATGGGAGGCACGAACGCGCTCTGCGTGAACCAGGAAGTCGGCAACATCTCTCTCGACCAGCGCTGTGCTGGCTTTGAGGAAGGTTTCGGCGGCACCGTGACGGTTCTGCCGACTACCAACGATCCGGCGGAAATCGAATCCAAGGTTGCCGCTGCTCTGGCATCCGACGAAAGCGTCGACACCGTGATGGCACTGGGCGCATCCACGGCTGGTGAGCCTTCCGTTGCTGCAGCGAAAGCTTCGGGCCGCGACGTGAATGTCGCCACGTTCGACCTTTCGGCTGGCTTCCTGCAGTCGATCGTTGACGGCGATGCCGCCTTCGCTCTGGACCAGCAGCAGTACCTGCAGGGCTACATGGGCGTCTCTATCATGGCGTTGCAGGCCAAGTACGGCCTGATGCCGGGTGGCGACGTGGCTTCCGGCCCGAACCTGATCACCGCCGACAAAGCCGCGCAAGTGATCGAACTGTCCGCTCAAGGCATCCGCTAAGCCTTTAGCGAAGAGCAAAAGTGAGTGGCGCATGTGTGTGCCACTCACAAGCCAAAAGGGGGAGGGAATCCAATGAGCGACACGACACCGAATTCAATGACAGACGAAAGGATCAAGGCAGAGCCTTTGCTCTCACGTCTGATGAAACGGCCCGAGCTTGGCGCCATCGCGGGTGTTGTGCTGGTGGCTATCTTCTTCGTGATCACCGCCGATAGCGCGATGTTCACCACTTCGGGCATCATCAACTTTCTGACACCCGCCGCACAGCTTGGCATCCTCGCAATCGGTGCCGCGATGCTGATGATCGGCGGCGAGTTCGACCTCTCCATCGGGTCCATGGTTGCCTTCGCCGGTCTCTTCTTTGGGGTCTGCGTCATGGTTTGGGGCTTGCCCTTGATAATCGCCATTCCTCTGACTTTCCTGTTCTCGGCTTTCGTCGGGGCGATCAACGGGCTCATCGTGATCCGGTCTGGCTTGCCGTCCTTCATCGTGACTTTGGCGTTCCTTTTCATCCTGCGCGGTCTGTCGCTCGTCGGCTTGAAATGGGCGTCCGGAGGCTCAACCCAGTTGCGCGGTGTACGTGATGCGACCGAGAACGATTGGCTTGCACCTGTCTTCTCCGGGGATGCCTTTCCGGCTCTCTTCGGCTGGCTGGCCGAACGCGGTCTGGTCGAGACCTTCAAGAACGGCACGCCCAAAGTCACGGGGATCCCGGTTGAGATCCTTTGGTTCATCGTTCTTGCCTTGGCTGCAACTTACATCCTGCTTCGCACACCCGCCGGCAACTGGATCTTTGCAGCGGGCGGTGACAGCAGCGCAGCCTCAAATTCGGGTGTGCCAGTAAACCGGGTCAAGATCTCGCTCTTCATGGTCACGGCTTGCTGCGCTGCGCTTGTCGCCATCATCACCGTGATCGACGCAGGCTCGACCGACGCGCGTCGCGGTTTCCAGAAGGAATTCGAGGCGATCATCGCCGCGGTGATCGGCGGCTGCCTTCTGACTGGCGGTTACGGGTCGGCCATCGGGGCCTTCTTCGGCTCAATCATCTTCGGGATGGTGGTTATCGGCCTCACGTACACCGACTTTGACCAGGATTGGTTCCAGGTTTTCCTGGGCGGCATGCTCCTGATCGCGGTTCTCTTCAACAATGCCATTCGCAAGCGCGTCACGGGGGAGCGTTGATATGACCGAAGACAGCAAATTCCACCACGGCGATGTTGACGATAGCGTTGCCCCAATCGTCCAGATGAAGGACATTGAAAAGCACTTCGGCAACATCATCGCGCTTGCCGGTGTCAGTTTTGATATCCGCCCCGGCGAATGCCACTGCCTGCTGGGCGATAACGGTGCAGGTAAATCGACCTTCATCAAAACAATGTCAGGCGTGCACCAGCCTACGCATGGGGAAATTCTGTTTGAAGGCAAGCCGATGAGTTTCGCCACACCGCGGGATTCTATGGAAGCGGGTATAGCAACCGTGTTCCAGGATCTCGCAATGATCCCGTTAATGTCCGTATCTAGGAACTTCTTTATGGGGCGCGAGCCGACGAAAGGGCGCGGGCCGATGAAGCGTTTCGATCTGGAAACGGCGAACGAAATCACGATGGCCGAGATGCGCAAGATGGGCATTAACCTGCGTGCGCCCGACCAAGCGGTTGGCACCCTTTCAGGGGGTGAACGCCAAACGGTTGCCATTGCCCGTGCCGTGTATTTCGGAGCGAAAGTCCTGATCCTCGATGAACCGACCTCCGCACTTGGCGTGCGTCAAACCTCCAACGTGTTGGCGACAATCGACAAGGTGCGCAAGCAGGGCATCGGAGTGGTCTTCATCAGCCACAATGTCCGACATGCGCTAGCAGTTGGAGACAGATTCACTGTGCTAAACCGTGGCAAAACGCTTGGAACCGCAAAGCGCGGTGAGATCAGCCCAGAAGAGTTGCAGGATCTCATGGCTGGGGGCCAAGAAATGGCCCAGCTCGAAGGGTCGCTCGGCGGGACAGTTTAGCGAAGCTTGCCGAATACCACTCGGATTCCTCCCAAGGATAAAAAAGTGGTCAGTGGGGCTGGTGAGAGAAGTCTTATCGGCCCCACTTTTTCAAAATGACGTTTAAGGCACGGACAATGACAAAAATTGACCTCATCACCATTGGTCGGTCCTCGGTTGATCTCTACGGGGCGCAGATTGGCGGACGACTGGAAGATATGGGGTCGTTTGACAAGTATATTGGCGGCTCGCCCACCAATATCGCTTGCGGCACGGCGCGGCTGGGCCTCAAGTCGGCGGTGATTACTGGTGTCGGCGACGAGCATATGGGCCGGTTCATCGTGGAGCAATTGCAGCGCGAGGGCGTCAACACTGACGGCGTCAAGACCGATCCGGACCGATTGACCGCGCTTGTGCTTCTGGGCATCCGCGATCAGGAACAGTTCCCATTGATTTTCTACCGCGAGAATTGCGCGGATATGGGTTTGACGGCTGATGATATCGACCCGGACTTTATTCGTTCAGCCCGCGCGGTTGTAGCAACGGGGACGCATCTGAGTCACCCGCAGGTAGAGGCGGCAACCATCAAGGCTCTGGAACTTGCTCGTGCAAACGGACAGCAGACCGCGCTCGACATCGATTATCGCCCGAACCTATGGGGTGTGGCCGGGCATGGCGATGGCGAAAGTCGCTTTGTCGAAAGCAAAGCGGTCACGGCGAAACTGCAATCGACGTTGCACCTTTTTGATCTGATCGTCGGCACCGAGGAAGAGTTCCACATCGCGGGTGGTTCGACCGATACGATCGCTGCACTGCGCGCGGTGCGTGCGGTGTCTGGCGCGACGCTGGTGTGTAAACGCGGCGCGGCAGGCGCGGTGGCCTTCACTGGCGACGTACCGGACAGTCTGGATGATGGGCAAGCGGGCCCGGGTTTTCCGATCGAGGTGTTCAATGTCCTGGGGGCTGGCGACGGCTTTATGTCTGGCCTGCTGAAAGGCTGGCTGGATGGCGAGGACTGGCCGACGGCATTGAAATACGCGAATGCTTGCGGTGCTTTTGCAGTTAGCCGCCATGGGTGCACGCCAGCGTATCCATCATGGGAAGAGCTTCAGTTCTTCTTTGATCGCGGGATCAAGCGGCCCGATCTGCGCAACGATGCGGAGCTTGAACAGGTGCACTGGGCCACGAACCGTGCGGGGGATTGGGCTTCGGTCAAGACCTTTGCCTTTGATCACCGGCTGCAACTGGAAGAGATGGCCGGCTACACGCTGGAAAAAGGCGGCGCTTTCAAGGAACTTTGTCTTGAGGCGGCCTTGAACGTGCAAGGCGGACGATCAGGCTTTGGTATCCTTTGCGATAACCGGATCGGGCGATCTGCGTTGCACAAGGCCACAGGTACCGGGCTTTGGATTGGCAGACCGACGGAACTTCCTGGGCCTCGGCCCATCGAATTTGAGCCGGAACTGGGCGAAGATCTTGGCGGTTTGGGCGAATGGGCGCGTGAAAACGTCGTTAAGTTGTTGGTCTTTGTGCATCCCGATGATGACGCGGAAACGCAAGAAAAGCACCTGACGCGCGTGAAACGCATGTTCTCAGCCGCGCGGCGCAACGGGCTGGAGTTCCTGCTCGAGATCATCCCGTCGAAAGTTGGTCCTGTGGATGATGATACATCAGCCACGCTGATCCAGTCCTTCTATGACGCGGGCGTTTATCCTGATTGGTGGAAGCTGGAGCCATTCAAGACAGATGCCGCTTGGGCAAATGCGGTCGACGCCATCGAGCGGAACGATCCGCGCACCCGTGGCATCGTGGTTCTGGGCCTCGACGCGCCGGAAGCCGAATTGGCGGCAAGTTTCGCGCTGGCGGCCAAGCAGCCGCTGGTCAAAGGCTTTGCCGTAGGGCGGACGATATTCGGCGATGCTGCACGCGCTTGGTTGAAGGGTGAGATGTCAGATGCCGCGGCCGTGGCTCAGATGTCCGAGCGCTATACACGGCTCTGCGAAATTTGGGACAAGGCGCGGGCTGATGCTCGTCTGAACGTGGAGTGATCTAATGGGTAAGACAATCCGACTGACGGCCGCGCAAGCCATGGTGCGCTATATTGTGGCGCAACAGAATGACGATGGCGCGCGTTTCATCGAAGGCTGCTGGGCGATCTTCGGTCATGGCAATGTGGCGGGGATCGGCGAGGCTCTGCATGCTGCCAAGGACGACTTCCCGACATGGCGCGGGCATAACGAGCAGACGATGGCGCATGCCGCCATCGCCTATGCCAAGCAATTAAATCGGCGCAAGGCGATGGCCGTGACGTCCTCGATTGGTCCTGGTGCTGCGAACATGGTGACGGCTGCCGCACTCGCACATGTGAACCGCCTGCCGGTTCTGCTCATCCCCGGAGATGTCTTTGCGAATCGTGGCCCTGACCCTGTCTTGCAACAGGTCGAGGATTTCTCTGACGGCACCGTGACCGTGAACGACTGCTTCAAGCCGGTAACGCGCTATTTTGACCGCATAACGCGGCCAGAGCAGTTGCTGACAGCCTTGCCACGCGCCTTCCGCACCATGACCGACCCGGCGGAGTGCGGTCCGGTTTGCCTGTCGTTCTGTCAGGATGTGCAGGCCGAAGCCTATGACTACCCCGAGAGCTTCTTCGAGCCAAAGGTCTGGCGTCAGCGCCGTATCCGCCCCGATGAAGCCGAGTTGGCTGAGGTTGCCGCGCTGATCCGCGCAGGCAAGCGCCCCGTGATCGTGGCGGGCGGCGGTGTGCATTATGCGCAGGCGACCGAGGTGCTGGCGGGTTTTGCCGAAGCGCACAACATCCCCGTTGTCGAGACGCAGGCGGGCAAGTCGGCCCTGCCTTGGGATCACCCCCTCAATCTTGGGCCCATCGGTGTTACTGGGGGCGAAGCGGCCAACACGGTCTGCGCCGAGGCAGATGTGGTGGTCGGCATCGGAACCCGCTTTCAGGATTTCACCACCGGATCATGGGGACTGTTTGCCAATCCCGAACGCAGGCTGATCTCGCTCAACGTTGCGGCCTATGACGCCATGAAGCACGGGGCCGTACCGTTGCAATCGGATGCGATGGTCGGCCTCAATGAATTGGGTGCGGCGCTTGGCGGACACCAATCTCCCGGCAAAATCGACGGGCTGAAACCGGACTGGTTCGCCAAGGTCGATCCGCTGACCGACGCGCCTGAAGGCAACGAACTTGCCACCGACATGCAGGTGATCGGGGCTGTCCAACGCGCTGCAGGCGAAGACACGGTGGTGATGTGCGCCGCAGGCACTATGCCGGGCGAACTGCACAAGCTGTGGAAGGCGGGAAAGCCGGGCTCTTACCACATGGAGTACGGCTTTAGCTGCATGGGCTACGAGATCGCTGGTGCCATGGGTATCAAGATGGCCCAGCCGGAGCGGGATGTTATCTGTTTTACTGGCGACGGCACCTATATGATGGCCAATTCCGAGATGGCGACAGCCGCGATGAAGGGTGTCTCCTTCACCGTCGTGGTCACCGACAACCGCGGTTATGGCTGTATCAACCGGCTGCAAATGGGCACCGGCGGGGCGGAGTTCAACAACCTGCTGGATCACGCGATCGGCGGCGAAAACTCCAACATCGACTTTGCCAAACACGCTGAAGCGATGGGCGCGAAATCCGTCAAGGTCGCCTCGATCGCTGAGCTGGAGCAGGCGTTGGCGAAACGCGGCGATGTCAAAGGCCCTTACGTGGTCGTCATCGACACCGATCCTTATCCGTCCACGGAACCCGGTGGAACGTGGTGGGATGTCGGCGTGCCAGAAGTCTCCGAGCGGGCCGAGGTCAACGCGGCCCATGAGAAATACATCCAAAACAAGAAAACCCAGCGAGCAGATTGATGAGTGTAAAGATCGGAATATCCCTGATCGCGTGGCAGAACGACGATCTGCCGGAGCTGACTGCGGCCTTCACCACCGAAGGCGCCATGGAGGATGCGGCCAAGATCGGCTATTCCGGCGTTGAACGTGGCCGCCGGATGCCCACCGACACTGAAGGTCTGCGCGCTTATCTCGACCGCTACGGCGTTGCGTTGTGCGGCGGCTGGTGTTCGGGCAACCTGATGGTGGCCTCGGTCCACGAGGAAAAGGAGGCGATCCGCCAGCAGGTCGAACAGTTCGCTGCGCTGAACGCACCCTGCATCGTCTATGCCGAGTGTTCCAACACGATCCAGGGAAACAACGGCCAACCCGTCAGCCAGCGCCCCAAGCTCTCGCGCGACGAGGTCATGGCCTATGGCGCCAAGCTCTCGGAGCTTGCCAAATGGTCCGCCGACGAGGGCTGTGTGCTGAGCTATCACCACCACATGGGCGCGATGGTGCAGGACGCCGAAGACATCGACTGGTTGATGGAGGGGTCAACCGAGGATCTGACTCTGCTCTATGATACCGGTCATCTGCATTTTGCTGGGGCGGACCCCGTCGCGGTGCTCGAAAAGTGGGGCCACCGGGTTCACCACGTCCACTTCAAGGACGTGCGCCAGCCCGTGCTGGATTGGGTTCGGGCCGAGGACCGCAGTTTCCTCGATGGCGTCGCGGCAGGCATATACTCGGTCCCGGGCGACCCAGAGGGCTGCATCGACTTCCAGACGATCACCGACAAACTCAAGGCCATGGACTATGCCGGCTGGATTGTCGTCGAGGCGGAACAGGACCCCGCCAAGGCACCGCCATATGAATACTCGAAGCTTGGTTTCGACCACATCACCGAAATCTGTGGCCGCTCCGGTCTGACCATCGAATAGAGAGACCTCGATATGCCCGATCTTCTCAGAAAACCCTTTGGTACACGCGGCAAGGTGCACCAGATCACGCCGGAAAGCGCCGGGTGGCGCTACGTCGGGTTCTCTCTCTACCGCCTGCGCGCGGGCGATACCGCCGCCGAGGCGACGGGCGACCGCGAGGTGATCCTCGTGGTGGTCGAGGGTAAGGTCGCGCTCACCGGCGCAGGGCAGGATTGGGGCGTTCTGGGCGATCGCATGAATGTCTTCGAAAAGACCCCGCCGCATTGCCTCTACCTGCCAAATGGCACGGAATGGGCGGCCACGGCCGAAACCGATTGCGTTCTTGCCGTCTGTTCAGCGCCCGGCATGGGCGGCCACGAAGCGCGCCGGATCGGGCCCGACGGGATCACGCTCACCGAACGCGGCAAGGGCACCAACACGCGCCACATCAACAACATCGCGATGGAGAACGAGGATTACTGTGACTCGCTTCTGGTCACCGAGGTGTTCACCCCCGCGGGCCACTGGTCGTCCTATCCCAGCCACCGCCACGACGAGGATGACTTCCCACGCATCACCTACCTCGAAGAGACTTACTACCACCGCCTGAACCCTGCGAACGGTTTCGGCATCCAGCGCGTCTATACCGACGACCTGCAACTCAACGAAACCATGGCCGTGGCAGATGACGACGTGGTCCTCGTCCCGCGCGGCCACCACCCGTGCGGCGCGCCCTACGGCTTCGAAATGTACTACCTCAATGTCATGGCCGGGCCGCTGCGCAAATGGCGCTTTGTGCCTGCATCTGAGGTCGAATGGATTATGGAACGGGACGCCTGAGATGACCGCAAGATTTCAACTCGCCGCCTGCGCAGAGATGCTTTGGCAAAACAAACCGATCGCTTGGCGCGCGGCGAAGCTTCACGAGATGGGCTTTGGCGTCGGTCTGTGGAACTGGCCCGAATGGGACCTGGACGCGCTGCAGAGAACCGGCGCGAACTTCACCATCATGAACGGCTACCTCGAAGGACGCTTGACCGACGACGAGGGCGCCGAGATGCTTCTGAAATCGGCGCACGAGACAGCGCAGGTTGGCAAACGGTTGGGTGTTGACCGTCTGAACCTGCATGGCACCGGGCTTGGCGATGGCGGCATCCCGATCCCGCGCCACGGCACGTTTGCGCCCGGGATGGAACTGCGCGCACGCGACACGCTCAATCGCATCTGCGACATGGCCGAAGAAGAGGGCGTGACGTTTACGCTCGAGAATCTCAACCCGCTGGACCACCCGGGATGCCCGTTCGGATCTACCGAGGCCGTGCTATCCCTTGTGTCCGCTGTCAACCGCCCGCAGCTCAGGATCAACCTCGACCTCTACCACACCCAGATCGGAGAAGGGGATTTGATCCGCTGGTGTGAAGCCTGCCTGCCATGGATCGGTGAGGTCCAGGTCGCAGACAACCCGGGCCGCTGCGAGCCAGGAACAGGCGAAATCAACTATGCGGCGGTTGCGCGCGCTTTGTCTGAACTAGGCTATTCCGGCCCTGTCGGCATGGAGGCGTTTGCAAAAGGCGACGAGGACGCCGCGCTGGAAGCCTTCCGGGACGCATTCACGCTTTAGGGTTCGGATGCCGGCAGAAACATGCTGCGGTCTTCGCTGAGAATCTGCTCCAAAAGGTCCACAACGGCGCGAACGCGGCGGGCAACGGCCTGGTTTTCGTGCCAGACAAGCCAGTAGCTGCGCGTTACGGACAGAGCCCTTACCAGTCATTGCCGCTCAGCGTTGGCGCTGCGGACGCATTCGGCAGCTTTCTGCGGCGGTCTCAATGGATCGACGCAACACTTCACTTTGAGAGCAAAGATGGAGTGTTGGAATGGCCTATCGACGTCGAATTTATTTTACAGAGAAGCAAATGGCGGAGATCTGGGATCGGTGGCAACGCGGAGAGTCGATGAGCTCGATTGGTCGACTGTTTGATCGGAACTCCTCGTCGATCTATCACCGCGGGCCCAATCCTGCTGAAGCTCGAATACGAACTGCAGCGAATTCATCGGGATTGCACCTGCTTGAACCAGGCGGTCCATCGCGCGCTCGTGGGCTTCAGGCGTGACGTCACCGCAAGCATCAGCCGGGATATAGCGGTTTGGACTGGGTTTGAAGGGCAGCGTACGAGCCAGTCACTCATTCACGTCGCTGCTGTCGGGGCCCCGCGAACGCGGGAACCCTATGCTTGGGCGTTTTTTGCTCAGGTCAGGTCTTTGTAGCTGATCTCGCGCGCATCGGCCCCTGGGCCTGCTTTTTCCCGGCGGACGATCAAACGGTTCAAGGCGTGGATATAGGCCTTGGCCGATGCTACGACCGTATCGGTATCCGCTGATTGGCCTGTTGCGATCATGCCATCCTCTTCCAGGCGCACCGAAACGGTCGCCTGCGCGTCTGTCCCTTCGGTCACCGCATGCACCTGATAGAGTTGCAGGCGGGCTGTGTTTGGGTGGATTGCGCGGATGGCTTTGAACGCGGCATCAACCGGGCCGTCGCCATGTTCGGTTGCAATAATGTCCTTGCCATCCATTTCCAGCTCGACCGTCGCCTCGGCTTGCCCGCCGGTACCGCAGGTGACCTTCATTGACACCAGTTGCAGATAGTCATCCTCCTCATCCAGGGTCATCAGCGCGATCAGGTCGTCGTCGAACACTTCTTTCTTGCGGTCGGCCAAATCTTTGAACCGTACAAAGATGTCGCGCAATTGGTTGTCGCCAACCTCGAAGCCCAGCGTTTCCAGCTTGTCGCGCAGCGCAGCGCGACCTGAATGTTTGCCCAATGGCAGAGAGGTGCCCGACAGGCCGATATCCTCGGGGCGCATGATTTCGAAGTTTTCGCGGTTCTTGAGCATCCCGTCCTGATGGATGCCGCTTTCATGCGCAAAGGCGTTCTTACCGACGATGGCTTTGTTGAACTGCACGTTGAAGCCTGACACCGTTGCCACACGACGCGAGATATGCATGATCTTGGTCGTATCGATACCGGTGTGCCAGGGCATGATGTCATTGCGTGTGCGCAACGCCATCACGACCTCTTCCAAGGCTGTATTGCCTGCGCGCTCACCCAGACCGTTAATGGTGCATTCGATCTGGCGCGCACCCCCTGCAACAGCGGCCAGAGAGTTCGCGGTCGCCATGCCAAGGTCGTTGTGGCAATGGGTGGCAAACACCACCTCATCCGCGCCCGGTACGGTTTCGATCAGGCGTTTAATCAGGTCAGCGCTTTCGACCGGAGCAGTATAGCCCACGGTATCGGGGATGTTGATGGTTGTAGCACCGGCCTTGATGGCGATCTCGATCACGCGGCACAGGTAATCCCATTCGGTCCGCGTCGCGTCCATCGGCGACCACTGCACGTTTTCGCACAGGTTGCGCGCATGGCTGACCGTTTCGTGGATCTTGTCGGCCATCTCGTCCATGGTCAGATTTGGGATCGCGCGGTGCAGCGGGGACGTGCCGATAAAGGTGTGAATGCGGTTTTGTTCGGCGTGTTTCACCGCCTCCCAACACCGGTCAATATCGGCAAAATTGGCGCGCGCGAGTCCGCAGATGCGGCTGTTTTTCGACCTTTGGGCAATCTCAGATACTGCTTTGAAATCGCCTTCGGATGCGATTGGGAAACCGGCTTCGATAATGTCGACGCCCATCTCGTCCAGCAGCTCGGCAATCTCCAGCTTTTCGGCATGGGTCATCGTGGCGCCGGGGCTCTGCTCTCCGTCGCGCAAAGTGGTATCAAAGATCAAGACGCGGTCTTGGTCGGTCACGTTGGTCATGGGATTCTCTTTCTTCTTCTGTCCTAAAGCCTATGGCGCGCTGGCGTCCTCCTCTGAGCGGGCGCGCCGGATGGCACGCTCAGAGGCGGATTAGGATCAGTAGGCCACGCAGCGACGCACCGCGAAGGGCGGTGTCGGCAACAAGGATATCTGCGCGGTTGATCATGGGATTAGGTTATACAGAGCGCACGGCGAATGAAAAGAACCAAAATTTAGCCAGGGCCGATTTGCTGAGGTTTCTTTTGCACATGTCATTGAACTGAAGGTGCAGACCACTAGGTCGCCCAATATGCAAACGGCTTTGATCATTGGCGCATCAGGTGGCATCGGCAGTGCGCTGAGTCATCGGCTTACTGCGCAGCATGTGGCGGTGACAGGATTGTCGCGGTCAGGTGACGGGTTCGATCTGACTGAACCCGAGGTAGCCCTGAAAACACTTGATGCTTTTCAAGATCGGTTCGATTTGGTTCTGGTCGCGTCTGGAGCTTTGGAGATTAATGGCGCGCAGCCTGAAAAGACTATGCGCGCGGTGACAGCGCAGGCCATGATGGATCAGTTCGCTTTGAACGCGGTTGGACCGGCATTGATTCTGAGCCGTGCGCATAAGCTGCTGACTCGAAACAGGCGCTCTGTGATCGCGGTGCTTTCGGCGCGGGTTGGATCGATCGGGGATAATCGCATGGGCGGTTGGGTCAGCTATCGCGCGTCCAAGGCGGCGGTTAATCAGGTGGTCCACACAGCCTCGATTGAACTGGCCCGCACGCATAAGCAAGCGATCTGCGTCGCGCTGCATCCCGGCACCGTTAAAACAGCGTTCACACAGAAATATCTTGGTCGCCATCCCGCGGTTGAACCGGATACAGCTGCCGAAAACCTTCTGAGTGTCATCCAGGGACTGACACCGGAAGACACAGGCGGGTTCTTTGACTGGTCAGGTGCGCGCGTACCGTGGTAGCGGCTTAATTTTCGGCAGGCGCTTCGGGGTTTTCACCGTCTGTCGCAGGCTCTTGCGCGTTTGCTTCTTCGCCACCGGTTTCAGGTGTCTCTTCGGACGATAGGGCATCGTTGTCCCAGACACCCGCTTCTTCCTGTCCATTGGCATAGCGCATTGTGCCCTGACCCTGACGCTTGTTCTCAAAAAAACCACCCTCGTAGACATCGCCCGAGGGATAGGTTGCCGCGCCAACACCGGTGATCTTTCCGTCAGCCCAATCTCCTGAATAAGTAAAGCCGCTGGGCGCGGTAATAGTCCCTTTGCCATGGCGCGCGCCGTTGATGAAATCGCCCTCGTACACCGTGCCATCGGCAAAGGTAGATTTCCCTTTGCCCTGACGGACACCATCGACCCATTCGCCTTCGTATCGATACCCATTGGCGAAGGTGACGGTGCCGGTTCCATGGCTCACCGCATTGCGGAACTGGCCGGTGTAAACGGTCCCGTTGGGATAAGTTGCAGTACCAGTCCCCTCAAACACTCCCGCGATCCATTCGCCGTCATAGACGGTCCCGTCGGCATAGGTGCTTTGGCCCTTGCCATGCGGCAGGTCGGCGCTGAGCGCACCGATATAGGCCGAGCCGTCGGGGTAGGTGATCTCACCAAATCCTTCGATCTGACCTTCGGACCATTCGCCGGTATAGCGATAGCCATCTGTGCCGATGAAGGTGCCTTTGCCATGGCGGCGGTCGTCTTGGTAGTCGCCCTCATAGACATTGCCATTGGCATAGGTCTCTTTGCCTTTGCCCTGTCGGCGACCTTCGGTGACCTCGCCTTCGTAGACATCGCCATTGGCCAGTGTCAGCCGCCCGGTTCCGGTCATAAGGTTCTGAACCCACTGCCCGTCATATTCCAGCCCGTCCGATTGGACCAAACGCCCTTGCCCGTGGCGTTGGCCCTGTTGAACATCGCCCTCATAAACCGACCCGTCCGGATAGGTGATCCGGGCCGCGCCCTGCTGTGCACCATCAACCCATTCACCGTCATAGACATAGCCGTTGGGGTCGGTGCGGGTGCCCTTGCCGTGATGGCGGGCGTTCTGAAACTCTCCTTCATAGCGCACGCCATTTGCGTATTCGGCAATGCCCGAGCCATTGATTGCACCGTCACGCCATTCGCCTTCGTAGGTCCCGCCATCCGCATAGCTGATTTTACCCTGACCTTCGGGCTGTCCCTTGGCGAATTGACCCTCATAAACCGATCCGTTGGCGAAGCGAGCCGTGCCTTGCCCCTGAATTTCGCCTTCAACCCACTGACCGGAATACTCAAACCCATCCGGTAACCGGTATGTGCCGGTACCGTGGCGCAACCCGTTTTCAAACGTGCCTTCGTAGACCCCGCCAAGTTCGTCATCTTTGACGATCACTGTACCATCCTGGGCCCATGCCGCCGTGATCGAAAGGCACAGAATCCCGGCCGTGAGAGAATTGCGGATCAGCTTCATGGTTTGTCCTGCCTGCCCGATTATCGGTTTCATATGCGTTTGGGCAAAAATAGGGGACCACACAGATCAGAGCAACGGCTTTTGAGCCATTGGTCTTCCACTCGCGCAATGATCTGCTAAATGCAGTAGGACTGGCGAAGGCAAGAGGGCAGCATGGCCGACCGTTTCCGTATCACACTGGCGCAACTCAACCCTGTTGTGGGCGATCTTGAAAGCAATGCAGCCAAGGCGTTTGCGGCTTGGGAACAAGGTCGCGAGGCCGGAGCTGATCTGGTCGCGCTGCCCGAGATGTTCATCACCGGATACAACACGCAGGACCTGATCATGAAGCCGGTGTTTCACCGCGCGGCAATGGCTGCGGTTGAGGAACTGGCCAAGACATGTGCCGAAGGACCGGCCCTGGCCATCGGCAGTCCTTGGGCCGAGGATGACAGCCTGTTCAACGCCTATCTGATCCTCAAAGGCGGTCGGATCACCAGTAAAGTGCTGAAACATCACCTGCCGAATGAAACGGTGTTTGATGAGGTGCGTCTGTACGATTCAGGCCCTCTTGGTGGGCCGTATTCGGTTGGCAATTCGCGCATCGGCAGCCCGATCTGCGAAGATAGCTGGCACCCGGATGTTGCCGAAACGCTGGAAGAAACGGGGGCCGAGTTTCTGCTGATCCCCAATGGATCGCCCTATTTCCGCGACAAATACGATGTGCGCTTGAACCATATGGTAGCGCGCGTGGTCGAGACAGGTCTGCCGCTGATTTACCTGAACATGGTCGGCGGGCAGGACGATCAGGTGTTCGATGGCGCCACGTTCGGCCTGAACCCGGGCGGAGAGCTGGCCTTTCGCATGCCGGTCTTTGATGAGACGATCGCTCATGTGGACCTTGAGCGCGGCGACGAAGGTTGGCGGATTATCCCCGCAGAAATCGTGCCCCAGCCCGATGCGTGGGAGCAGGACTATCGCGCCATGGTGGAATCCTTGCGTGACTACATGGGCAAAACCGGTTTCAAAAAGGCGTTGCTGGGTTTGTCGGGTGGTGTGGATTCAGCCCTTGTCGCGGCCATCGCCGTGGATGCCATCGGGGCCGAGAATGTGCGCTGCGTGATGTTGCCTTCGGAATACACCAGCCAGGCCTCGCTGGATGATGCCGAGGCGGTCGCAAAAGCGCTGGGCGTGCATTATGACTTTGTTCCGATTTCAGACAGTCGCGCCGCTGTGACGGACACTCTGGCCCCGTTGTTCGCCGGGCGGGACGCGGACCTGACCGAAGAAAACATCCAATCGCGCCTGCGTGGCGTGTTGCTGATGGCGATCTCGAACAAGTTTGGCGAGATGTTGCTGACCACGGGCAACAAATCCGAAGTCGCGGTTGGCTATGCCACGATCTATGGCGACATGAATGGCGGCTATAACCCGATCAAGGACCTGTACAAATCCCGCGTGTTTGAAACCTGTCGCTGGCGCAATGCCAATCACTGCGATTGGATGATGGGACCGGATGGCGAGGTCATTCGCCCCTCGGTCATCGACAAGCCTCCAAGCGCTGAGCTGCGGGAGGATCAGAAAGACAGCGACAGCCTGCCGGATTATCCCGTGCTGGACGGTATTCTTGAGATTCTGGTGGATCAGGATGGATCCATCGCGGATTGCGTTGCCGCTGGATATGATGAACAGGACGCGCGCAAGGTCGAACATCTGGTCTACATCAGCGAATACAAGCGTTTTCAATCCGCCCCTGGCACACGTTTGACCAGCCGCGCGTTTTGGTTGGACAGGCGCTATCCGATTGTGAATCGCTGGCGAGATCGTGGTTAAGCACGCTGGCCCTAAATCATAAACAGTGACCATAAATTGCGGTAACTGTTTCCAAAATCTGACAAAACCAAGCGATTTCAGGCGGTTCTGACTGTGTCAGTGCTTGTTTGGTCGACATTTTTCTGCCACATTTATGCTTGGAAGTTGCCCTATATGGGGCGGATGTGACGCATTGCTGTAGAGTTTGCAGTTTTTGACAAGTGTTTTGTCTGTGTGATGCATCCGGGGTTGGATGTCTGAGTTAATGGTGTGGTGTTAACATGTACGAGGAATACGATAGGTCTCTGCACAAGCCGTGGCAGTACAGAACAATGGAATCTCCGGCTCAGGAGCTGGATGAAGCAAAGCTAGACGCAGCAATTGCCGATCTGATTGGGGAGCAAACCGCGGAGCCCCCGCAGCGTCTGGAATTCCCTGATTTGAAGTCACAACCTGAAATTTCGGCAAAAACTGATACCAAAGACGGCGGTTTGTCTGGCGTGTTGCGCCAGAAATGGGCTGAACTGTCCGGCGCAGCTTAAGCGCTGCCAAATCTATCATGCACTGCGCCTGCTGGCACCTTTGCCACAGGCTGATACTATCGGTTTGATAGTTTCGATTTCTGTTGTCAGAGCATCCGGCTCTGGCATCTTGAGGGCTCGTATGTGTTAAGAACGAGTCATTGATGCCAGGCCCCAAGCCAAACCCATTTGAACCTGATCTCTCGCTGCCAAAATCTGTTGATGTTGTCGTGATAGGCGGCGGCATCATTGGCGTGTCCACCGCGCTGGAACTGGCCGAACGTGGAGTTTCGGTTTTGCTGTGCGAAAAAGGGCAGATTGCGGGGGAACAAAGTTCTCGCAATTGGGGTTGGGTTCGACTTGGCATGCGTGACCCGCGTGAGATACCGTTGATGCAAGAGGCTTTGCGTATTTGGCCGGAATTGGATGCGCGTATCGAGCGACCGACTGGCTACACACAAGCAGGCATCCTGTTCGGAGCGTCTGGAGTGCGAGATGCGCGCAATCTGGAACGCTGGTTGCGCAACGTTGACGGGCTGCAGACCGGGGCAAGGATGGTTTCAGGACCTGAACTGGCAGAGCTGCTGCACGGGCAAGAAACCGACTTGAAATGCGCGCTATACATGCCACAGGACGGGCGCGCGGAACCACAGCTTGCGGCCCCTGCGATTGCCGAAGGTGCGCGAGACAAAGGCGCTGCGGTGATGACCAATTGTGCTGTTCGCAGTCTTGATCTGCAGGCTGGTCAGATCACCGGGGTCTTCACGGAACGCGGGCGCGTTGCCTGTGATCATGTGGTGCTTGCGGGTGGTGCGTGGTCGCGCCTGTTCGCGGGCAATGCCGGGATCGATTTACCTCAGCTAAAGGTCCTGAACACCGTCATGCGCAGTTCGCCCGTTGAAGACGGCCCCGAAGCCGCGCTTTGGTCAGATGACTTCGCGATCCGAAAGCGGGCAGATGGGGGATACACCATCGCGTCGGGTCATGAAAACACCTATGACCTTGTGCCTGATAGTTTCCGGCTGGCACTGCAGTTTCTGCCAGCGTTTTTTCAGGAATGGAGGTCGCTGCGCTTTCGCCTGTCTGGCCGTTGGAAGGTTGAAGCCGCGCAAGATCGGAAGTGGCTACCTACCGATGTCACCCCGTTCGAGCATTGCAGGGTCCTGGATCCCGAACCATCGCAGAAGGTTCTGCGCAATGCCTGGGCCCGCGCTAAAAAAGGATTCCCGGCCCTTCACAAGGCAGAAATCGTACAAAGCTGGGCTGGGTTAATCGATGTCACACCAGATGCGATCCCGGTGATTTCCACGGTCAATCACGTCCCCGGACTTGTCATTGCCACAGGGTTCTCGGGGCATGGCTTTGGGATTGGGCCCGGGGCCGGGCGCTTGGCGGCTGATCTGGTCACCCAGCGCGCGCCCTGTGTGGACCCGGCCGCCTTTCGCCTGTCGCGGTTCAGCGATGGCTCAAAGGTGCGGCCGGACCCGGGATATCAAGCGCTTAGCCCATCATCTGATAGCTGACCGGCACAAAGCGGAACCCGTCGCCTCGTGTTTCCACGAAACCGGCGGCGGGGAAAGGCATGTGATAGCCGATCATCGGCACCTTATCTGCCGCCAGCATACCCAGCACATTGCGACGCGACGCCGAGGCGGCCTCTTTGTCGCCATCGAAGCTGAACCCCCAGTCGGGGCGCGCAAAGGACCAGACATAGTGGTTCGCCAGGTCGGCGGTCAAAACCAGCCGCTGCCCATTGCTTTCCAGATGGAAAACCATGTGACCCGGTGTGTGGCCAAAGGCGGCCATTGCGGTGATGCCTGATGTGACCTCGCCGCCGTCTTCGACAAACGTCATCTTTTCGGCCTGCGGCTTGACCTTGGATGCCACCAAATCTCCGACAGGGTTGCCAGCGTCCATACCGGACCAGAAGTCATACTCGGTTGCCGCCGTAACATAGCGCGCATTCGGGAATGTTACCGCACCATCGGTGGTCATGCCGCCGATATGGTCGGGGTGCATATGGGTGATGACAACCACGTCAATCTGGTCAGGTGATACACCTGCATCCGCCAGCGCGGCCTGAATTCCACCCTGACCCAGCCCCGTGTCAAACAGCACCAATTCTGATCCGGTGTGGACCAGGGATGGTGTGAAGGCCAACAATCCCTTGTCGGGGGAGATGAAATTATCCGACGAAATCTGATTAAATTCTTCTTCAGACGCATCGGCGCCAAACAGTGTTCGGACATCGTCGCGCGCGGCGCTGCCATCCAGCAAGGTTGTAACGGTGAAATCACCCAGCGCGAAGGATTTGGCGATGGTCGAATTTGCCTTGGTCTCAGCCCCTGCCGCCAACAGCGGAGCCGCTGCGGATGCGAATGGAAGGGCTGCGGCGGCGCCAAGGGCCGCTCTGCGTGTCAAATTGATGGCCATTTCTTAGTCTCCCTGTGAAAATGCCATATCGGAACATAGATCGCTAAGGTTCCTCTGCCAGTATATACTTGGGTTCGTTATCAGCATGGATGAACATTGCGTGTGAACATTTGTTCATCTCGTGATCCGGGTGATAGGGTGATCGGAAACCTTGCTGGACAAAAACGCGCCTTTGTGACAAGAGCCGCGCCAACAGGAGACACCCATGACAACCACCCGTTTCGCCCCGTCGCCCACCGGTTACATCCATGTGGGCAACCTGCGCACCGCATTGATGAACTATCTGATCGCTCGCAAGGTGGGCGGAACGTTCATCCTGCGTATCGACGATACCGACCCAGAGCGGTCGAAAGAAGAATATGTAGATGCGATTAAGCGGGATATGGAATGGCTGGGCCTGCACTGGGACAAGGTCGAGCATCAGTCGGACCGGCTGGACCGCTATGCCGAAGCCGCTGACAAACTGCGCGAGATGGGCCGCTTCTACGAGGCGTTCGAGACGCCGACCGAGTTGGACCTGAAGCGCAAGAAGCAACTGAACATGGGCAAGCCTCCGGTTTATGATCGCGCTGCGCTAAACCTGTCGGAAGCGGAGAAAGAGGCGCTGCGGGCTGAACGCGGCAATGGTGTCTGGCGCTTCAAGCTGGATCACGAGCGGATCGAATGGAATGATGGCATTCTGGGCGACATCTCGATCGATGCGGCCTCGGTGTCTGATCCGGTGCTGATCCGGGGCGATGGTCAGGTACTCTATACGATTGCGTCGGTCGTGGATGACACGGAGATGGGTGTCACGGATGTGGTGCGCGGGTCGGACCACGTGACCAACACGGCGACCCAAATTCAGATCATCGAAGCGCTGGGCGGGAACTGCCCGCGCTTTGCTCATCACTCGCTGCTGACTGGCCCGCAGGGTGAGGCACTGTCGAAACGGCTTGGCACGCTGGCCTTGCGCGACTTGCGCGAACAAGGCGTGCAGCCGATGGCCTTGTTGAGCCTGATGGCGCGTTTGGGCTCGTCCGATCCGGTTGAACTGCGCTCTGACATGGCCGAGCTGATCGAAGGCTTTGATGTAAACCGCTTTGGCGCGGCCCCGACTAAGTTCGACGTGCAGGACCTGTTCCCGCTGACCGCCAAGCACCTGCAATCGTTACCGTTGGCGGATGTTGCAGATGCCGTGGCCGAGGCAGGCGTTCCGACGAAACTGGCCGAGCCGTTCTGGGCGATGGCTCGTGAGAACATCACCACTCTGTCCGATCTCAAGGGCTGGTGGGAGCTGTGCCGTGACGGGGCAGAGCCCTTGATCGCCGATGAAGACCGTGAATTCATCGGCGAGGCGGTTGCGCTGCTCCCCGACGGACCGTTCGACGATGAAACATGGAGCAGCTGGACCAAAGCGGTGAAAGAGGCCACGGGCCGCAAGGGCAAAGGTCTGTTCATGCCGCTGCGCAAGGCGCTGACAGGGATGGAGCGGGGACCAGAGATGGCGGCTTTGTTGCCGCTGCTACAGGTGATCCGCGCGCGGGGCTGAAAGCCCTGAACCGAAAGCAAACTAGAATTTGAAGGAGGCAGGCAATTCGTCTGCCTCTTTTTGATGCTGCGGCTGAAGGATCGTTACCGACGCGCGCTGTAAGCGGTCATCCACAAACGCGGTCTCATCTGGGTTAAGCTGTTGGTGGCGCGGATATCTTGGCTCGGCCCGGTCATTCAGCACAGGTGCGTCCCAGCCATCAGTCGTTGCAAAGAAACGGTCGGCCCCGTCTGGCCCAAATGTGCGCAGATATCCCTGTATAACCACATCGATATAGCTGAGCAGCAAGGGGTGGTGATCCGAAGGTTGATTGTGTCGTTCCTCTGGCACCGCATAGACCGCGATTTCGACGTCACGGGCCAGCGGATGGGAGACCGACTGCGTCGTCGGGATGCGATCATAGGCCCATTCCCGTTCATCCAGCGCGGCCCAGTCGTTCTGGGGGACATGCGCGATCATGCCTTCGATTTCGGAGTCTGGATCGGGAACCGCAGTCAGGAAGGCAACAGACCGCAAATCCGTATGCTTCCACGCTCGTCGCCACCCTTTGAGCTTTGCCGGTCGCGGATCAGGGAAGTCATGGGTGGCTAGGTTCACAAGGCTGCCGTAGCCAAAGAAATAGGGGTCTGCCATCTGCTAGGAGCCTTTTCGGGTAATTGATGTATGTCAAACCGCTTTTTCGCCGAACATGCAATAAGGCTGTATATTTGAGCGAGGGAGGTCCCTATGCGGATTACCAAACGAACGAATATTGCTGTGCGCCTGCTGATGTATTGCGCGGCGCATCCGGATCGGCTGGTGACGAAATCCGAGATTGCCGAGGTGTGCAACATCTCGGAAAACCACTTGGCGCAGGTGATCAATCAACTTGGTCAGTTGGACTATCTGAGCACGCAGCGTGGCCGAAACGGGGGCATGTCGCTGGCGCGCCCTGCAGATCAGATCCGGATCGGTGCAGTGTTCCGGCATGTGGAAGGATCGCTGCCAATTGCCGAGTGTTTCGCGGATGCTGACAACACTTGCCCGCTGACCGATGCCTGCCGTCTCCGTGTGGCGTTGCGGGATGCGGCCGAGGTTTTCTATGCATCGCTCGATGATGTCACGCTGGACGCGCTGGTCTGTGACAATGATCCGTTGCTGAAAATCCTGCAACCAGTGGCCTGCGCACGCTAGGATCAATCGCTGGCGCGCAATATGCGGGCCGGCCGGACAGACAAGGGTCGCAAGGCAAAGATCAATCCTGCACCTAGTGTGACAACGACCCCTGTGATCACGATACCCAAGGCCGAGGGCCAGATCACCTGGAACCCCGTGTCGAAGATATAGGTGGCAACGGCCCAGCCGCCCAAAATGCCGACCAGCAAGGCAATACAGCCCGCAGCAGCCCCCAGCAGCATGGCGCGCAGCGTGAAGCTTAGCAAAATACGACGGCGGTCGGCCCCGATTGTCTTAAGGATGGCGGCCTCATACCGGCGGGCCGGTTCGCCCGCAGCGGCCGCACCGATTAGGACAAGAAACCCGGTCAGAAGTGACACGCCCGCACCATAAGAGGTTGCAGAGGCAAGCCCTGCCAACAGGTCCGAGACCCGGTCGATGGCGTCCCGCACGCGCACTGCAGTGATGTTGGGGAACTGTCCTGCCAGATCGCGCAGAATGGCGGCTTCGGCCTGTTCTTCGGCGTAGACGGTTGCGATGAAACTATGCGGTGCACCGGCCAGGGCCGAAGGGTTCATCGACATGATAAAGCCCATGCCTGCCGTCGAAAAATCCACCTCCCGCAGGGATGTGACTGTGGCGGTGATATCCCGGCCCAGAATATTTACGGTCAGATCGTCGCCGATTTTCAGACCCATTTCCTCGGCCTCTTCAGCGGCAAAACTGATCTGAGGGCTGCCTGCATAGTCTTCCGACCACCATTCCCCCGCTGTGATCCGTGCGTTTTCTGGGGGGAGGACAGAGTAGGTGACGCCTCGGTCGCCTTCCAAAACCCAGTGACCCCCCGCAACCTCGCGCGCAGGTTGGCCGTTGATCTTGGTGATGATCCCACGCAACATGGGCGCGCTTTCCAAGCGGCTGACAGCAGGGTCCGTTTCCAACCTTTCAGTGAAACCGGGCATTTGGTCTTTCTGGATGTCTACAAAGAAATAGGAGGGCGCGACCTCGGGCAAGTTGCCAGAAATGGCATTCCGCAAGGTGCCATCGATCTGACCAACTGCTGCAAGCACCGACAGGCCCAAGCCCAGAGATAAGACCACTGAACCGGCCCCTTCGCGCGGATCAGAGATGGCCGTCAGGGCCCACCTCAATGAGGGTCGACCACGCGAGTATGGAACGCCCCGGCGCGCCAGCCAGCGAATGGCGATGGCAGCTACGGACAGAAGGACCAGCGCCCCGACCAAACCGCCGCTTGTCCAAAGTGTAAGTTCGGTTGAGCCACTGAACCAAGCAGCGGCTGCGATCAGGATTGCCAGCCCCAGCCCGGTCGCCATCACATAGGTCGGTCGGGGGATTTGTCGGGCCGACGTCAAGGCGTCGCGAAACAGGGTCGCTGCGCGGACCTCCTCGGTCCGGGCCAATGGCCAGAGGGTGAACAGGAACGCCGTGAGCAGCCCGTAGAGCGCGGCCTCGGCCAGGGGTTGGGGGTAGATCGAAAACACCGCAGGCACGGGCAGTTGGCTTTCAATGATTGGGGCCAACAGAAGAGGGGCGAGCCCGCCGAGGACAAGACCTATTGCGATACCAACCCCGGACAACAGCCCGATCTGGATCATGTAGGTCTGAAACACGGTTGCCCGATCCGCCCCCAACGTGCGCAGCGTGGCGATGGTTTCGGTTTTCTGTGACAGATAGGCCCGGACAGCGGCAGACACACCGATGCCGCCCACAGCAAGCCCGGACAGGCCGACCAGAACCAGAAAGGCGCTGAGCCTTCCGACGAATTCAGCTATGCCCGGCGCGCCGTTTCGAGCATCCGTCCAGCGCATACCTGTGCCATCAAACGTTTCTGCAGCCTCGGCCGAGATCACCTCCAGCGCGGTCGCATCCGGCAGATCCAGCCGGTATTTGGTCGAGAACAGAGTGCCCGGTTCCAACAGGCCCGAGGCGCTTAGGTCTTCGGTTCGGACCAGTGTTCTGGGGCCAAGGCCAAAGCCTCCAGCCGCGCCATCAGGTTCTGCAGTCAGCGCAGCCATCAGGACGAATTCCTGCGTGCCCAAGGCAAAGGTATCCCCGATGGAAAGCCCTAGCCGGTCCATCAAGACCTGTTCCATCAAGGCGCCCGGCAGATTGAAGTCACCGTCCAGAGCATCGGACAACGGCATGTCTGGGTTCAGTCCAACCTCGCCCAGCAGAGGATAGCGGACGTCAACGGCCTTTACCTGCGTCAGTGCGCGTTCGGGGTCTGTTTCTTGTTGAACAACGGCAAGTGAGCGAAAATCCACGACCTCTGATACCACCTGGGCTTCTTTTGCCATCCAAGCGCGTTCTTCAGGGGTGGCGAACCGATAGGTGAACTCCAGCTCGGCATCACCCCCGAGCAAGGCTGCACCTTCCTGAGTCAGCCCGGTTTGAATTGCATATCGAACCGAACCCACCGCAGCGATTGCGGCGACGCCAAGCGCCAGACAGGCAAGAAAGATGCGAAATCCCCTGAGACCACCGCGCAGTTCACGTCGCGCCAGCCGTCCGGCCAGTCGCAGGCTCATTCTGCCGCCTCTTTTTGTGCATCCTCGGCGACACGCCCATCGCGCAACCGAACTACCCGGTCGCAGCGGTCGGCCAGGGTGTGGCTATGGGTCACCAAAACCAATGTCGCACCATGTTTGTCACGCAAGCCAAACAATAGGTCGACGATCGCGGCGCCATTTGCCTCATCCAGATTTCCCGTCGGTTCATCTGCCAGCAGGATCTGTGGGCGCGGCGCCGAGGCGCGGGCGAGTGCGACGCGTTGCTGCTCACCCCCGGATAATTGGGCCGGGTAGTGATCTCGCCGATGCGACAGGCCAACCGCGTCAAGCTCGGCCTCGGCCCGGGCAAAGGCATCCTTGTGACCCGCCAATTCCAAAGGCGTGGCGACATTTTCCAATGCCGTCATCGTCGGGATCAGGTGGAAATTCTGAAACACCACGCCCATCGTATCCCGGCGGAACCGTGCCAAGTGATCCTCGTCCATACCGGTTAGGTCCTGACCCAAGGCTATCACCGAGCCTCCGGTCGCTTGTTCCAAACCGCCCATCAACATCAACAGCGAGGATTTGCCCGACCCTGATGGCCCGACCAGTCCCAGCGTCTCGCCCTGGTTTACCGACAGCGTTATGCCGTGCAGAATATCCACCCGACCGGCATTGCCTTCTAACGACAAAGCAGCATTTTGGAGGGAGAGCACGGGCTGTGGCATAAGACTTTCCATATAGGAGCAATATCTTGGGATATGGAGCACTTACGAGAATGCGCAAGGGCTTTCTGGCGGGCCTGTTTGCCTGTTGCGGATTTGCGGCCACAGCAGAACCCGTTGTCATTGCAGCATTGGGGGATTCGCTGACGCAAGGCTATGGGTTGGTTGAAGAGAACGGGTTTGTCCCGCAGCTGGAACGTTGGCTTGCGGCTGAGGGAGCAGAAGTTCGCGTGATCAACGCTGGTGTCTCGGGGGATACAACAGCCGGGGGTGCTGCACGGGTCGAATGGACCCTGACCCCCGAAGTAGACGGCATGATCGTGGCGTTGGGCGGCAATGACCTGCTGCGCGGGATTGACCCGGGTGTGTCGCGCGCCAATCTGGAGAAAATTCTAAGCGTGGCGCAGGCGGGGGATGTCGAGGTCCTGTTAGTGGGCATGCAAGCCCCGGGCAATTACGGGCCTGCATACAAGCAAAGCTTCGATGATATGTACCCCGAGTTGGCGCAAGAATATGATACGCTTTATGCAGCCAGCTTTTTCGAAGGGTTGGCAGCGGATGGTGATCCCAACGCTGTTGGCGCATTCATGCAACCCGATGGAATTCATCCCAACGCCAAGGGCGTTGCGCTTATTGTCGAGGCTTTGGGGCCCAAGGTTTTGGAATTGGTCAACACGACTGCAGATTAAGGGGGACATATGCCGGGGCGGTTCTTTCTGACGCGACCAATTTCTGACATTGCCGAAGCGCTTGATCTTTCGGGCGACGTCCCCGCGCAAACCGCCCGCCGCAACATCCAACCCGGTCAAGAGATGTTGGTGCTGACCCAATCGGGCCTGGTGCCGATGCGTTGGGGCATGATCCCGGTTGGTCGGGTCAATGCCCGTGGTCGTCCTGTGATGGAAACGATCATCAACGCCCGCTCTGAGACCGTGTTCGACAAAACCGCATTCGAAGGCGTTGGTCGTGCCGTAGTCCCTGTCGACGGGTGGTACGAATGGACCGGTGAGAAGCGCCGCAAGGCCGCGTGGCGTATCTGTTCCGCCGACGGAGCCCCGCTGTTCTTTGCGGCGATCACAGATACATGGCAGGCACCGGGCGGGTTGCAGGTTGATCAGTTTGCGACCGTCACTTGTGAGCCGAATGGCGATGTGAAACCCATCCACCATCGGATGGGTGTTTTGTTGAACCCTACGGATGCTAATACTTGGCTGACCGGCTCTGAGGATCAGGCTAAAGATCTGATGCGCCCATGGCCTGACGGGTTGTTACTGATTGAAGAAGCAACTGACGTAGATTGGACCGCACCGTAGCGGCTCAGACCACTGTCACCACCGTTCCAATCGGAACCCGGTTGTACAGATCGACCACATGTTCGTTCAGCATCCGGATGCACCCGTTCGAGGCTGCCCGCCCGATGGTCTGCGGCTGCGTCGTGCCATGAATGCGGAAATAGGTGTCGACCCCGTTCTGGAACAGATAGAGCGCGCGGGCCCCCAGAGGATTGCCGTTTCCGCCCGGTTGTACATAGTCATTGTCCTTGAAACGCGCATAGGCAACAGGGTCGCGCTCGATCATCTCATTCGTCGGTCGCCAGGTGGGCCATTCCTTCTTGACGTCGATGGTCGCGGTCCCCGTAAACTCCAGCCCCGCTTTGCCGACACCGCAGCCATAGCGGATCGCTTTGCGCGGTTCGGTCACGAAATAGAGGTAGAAGGATCGGGGTACGACCAGCAACTGACCGGGCAGGAATTGCTTTTTGATCCGCACATATTGCGGCGTTGGATCATACTCCACCGCCTTCTTGGCGCTGGCGATGCCGGGCATCAGGCTGACGGCCGTTCCGGCTAGAAACACGCGGCGTGTGAACATGGGTGAACCCCTTAAGAATGACCAACGCAATCATGACTATGCTGTCAGAATGATAGCAAATCTGGACAATTCTAGGGCAGATATCGCAAAAACGCGATATGTGCCGCCTGCGCACTCACTGGCGGAACAAAAAAGGGTGAGGATTTCCCCTCACCCTGCGCTTGGCTTAGGCCAGCTGGATATCGTCCGCGCTTTCACGGCCGTCACGACCCGAGCGCAGCTCGTATGTGACTTTCTGGTTGTCGGCCAGACCGGTCAGGCCCGAACGCTCGACAGCCGAGATGTGAACGAAGATGTCTTTGCCGCCATCTTCGGGTGCGATAAAGCCGTAGCCCTTGGTGGTGTTGAACCATTTTACGGTGCCTGAAGGCATGTCCGTGTCTCCTGTTTTGGTGCTGCCCACGGAGTTGCGGCAGCCTGGCGTCGTTGTCCGGATCGATAGACTGAGCGCCGTAGAAGGAGACAGTGGGTCGAAATAGAAAAACGTTAGCATCCCTGATATGGCATTGGGGTGGGCTTGTGGCAAGGGTGGAGTGTGCGGAATATACTTTGCTTTCAGGGCTCAATGGGTGTTTTGAACGGAAATCCGCCGAGTGAAAACTAACCGTCCGCTCGCCAGTATTCGTCAATCCATCGCGATATTCGCGCAGGTCGGGTTGATGCGGAGTGGAGCGGTGTGATCACCGAGGGACCGTTCGGAGAGCCGTAGGATGGGGTTTCACCCCATCCTTTGAGAGGTTGGAGCTTGGAAGTCTATTGGTGCACGGGAACAGATCGTGCGAGTGTTCGGGTATGATCGTTGAGTGGGTGATGGGGTGAAACCCCATCCTGCGCTTGCTGATCATAACGCAGAAATTAGCTTTGATGCAGCGTTTTTGACCAGCTAACACCTATGGTTTCAAGAGACGAAAATTCGTCACTTTCAAATCTATATCTATCATCTGAATACGGATGCATTGAAGATTGAATCGCCGCTGTCTCTGCGACTCCAAGGCTTTCGTACCACGAAGGTTTGAAGTAGATGTTCTCAACATGTGACAGAGACACTGCCAGAGCAAACTTTGCTAGTTCGCTAGGGTTGATGACAGACATGTCGCAGATGTACTTTCTAACATCTTGTCGTTTGTTTCCTTGAAACCCACCAACAACCAAGTAGCTCCTGTCGCCGATACTGCCAGTGAACAGTCCGACATGGCTCCATTGAAACGCCAACTTTTCTCCGACCATTACTTCTTCTCCCGTGACGCTTTGCATTGGTGCAAATGCGCCAGTTGCCGAGAAGGGTAATGGTGTATCGAATTCTGCAGCAAAACAGTAGAAGTCCTTTAAACTGCTGGTGTGAATGCTCTTCTGAAGCTTTTTGTGAGTCAATTTTACATCCTCGTAGCCCATCTTTGCACCACGAAGGTTAGCTTCGAACACTTTTTTAGACTCTTTGGATGAAACCAACTTCGAGTTCAGTAGCTCTTGGTTGAACGTGATAGATCGTCTTTTCTTGAAGCATTCCAGCGAAATGGCGCGATAGCAAAGCAGTAGTGCTGTGCGCTCAGTCATTCCATGAAAACCGTCTTCGACTTCAAGAAAAATGTCGTTGTCATGCCGTTTACAAAACCCGTCAAAAACGGATGCTTGCCGAACCCCAATCTTTTTGAACAGCTGAGGCTTCATAGTAGGTAGTGCCAGCGGGTCTAATCCGAGAACGTGACCGTTTTCGGATATGTTTTTGAGAGCGCCTTTATTGTGTAATGAATGGCTACCTATCGTACGGTTCTTGCATCTAAGGTCTTGGATGTCGCGATAGAGGCATTGTTCTGGTCTTCTTCCAACAAGCTTTTTGAGCTTAGCCAACCCCTGAGATAGGTTCTGCTTCACCGCGCAAACTTCTTATGCTTCAACCGCTTGGGCTCCAGCGCGTCTGGTCCCAGACGGCGCTTTTTGTCCTCTTCGTAATCCTCGAAATTGCCCTCGAACCACTCCACATGCGCGTCACCCTCAAAGGCCAGAATATGCGTGCATATCCTGTCGAGGAAGAAACGGTCGTGCGAGATGACCACGGCGCAGCCGGCGAAATCGACAAGGGCGTCTTCCAGTGCGCGCAGGGTTTCGACGTCCAGATCGTTGGTCGGTTCGTCCAGCAGCAGGACGTTGCCGCCCTCTTTCAGCAGGCGGGCCATGTGGACGCGGTTGCGCTCACCGCCGGATAGCAGCGAGACCTTCTTCTGCTGGTCGCCGCCCTTGAAGTTAAACGACGAGCAATAGGCGCGGGAATTGACCTGTGCGTCGCCCAGCTGAATGATCTCGGCGCCGCCGGTGATCGCCTCCCACACGGTGTCGTTGTCTTTGAGGTCGTCGCGGGACTGGTCGACATAGGACAGTTCAACCGTGTCGCCCAGCGTGATGGTGCCGCTGTCGGGCTGTTCCTGCCCGGTGAGCATCTTGAACAGGGTCGATTTACCCGCACCGTTGGGGCCGATGACGCCGACAATGCCGCCGGGGGGCAGGGCGAAGTCCAGGCCTTCGATCAGTTGCTTGTCGCCCATGTGTTTCGACAGGCCCTCAACCTCGATCACTTTGCCACCAAGGCGCTGGCCGTTGGGGATGACGATCTGGGCGCGGGTCAGCTTTTCGCGTTCGGACTGGTCTGCCAGCTCGTTATAGGCGTTGATCCGGGCCTTGGATTTGGCCTGACGGGCCTTCTGACCCTGACGCATCCATTCCAATTCGCGCTGCAGGGTTTTCTGCTTGGACTTGTCCTCGCGCGCTTCCTGTTCGAGGCGCTTGGCCTTTTGTTCCAGCCACGCGGAATAGTTGCCCTCGTAAGGAATGCCGCGGCCACGGTCGAGTTCCAGAATCCAGCCGGTGATGTCATCCAGGAAATAGCGGTCATGGGTGACGATCAGGATGGTGCCCTTGTAGTCGATCAGGTGCTGTTGCAGCCAGGCGATGGTCTCGGCGTCAAGGTGGTTGGTCGGCTCATCGAGCAGAAGCATGTCGGGCGCTTCCAACAGCAGCTTGCAGAGCGCCACACGGCGTTTCTCACCGCCCGAGAGATTGGCGATGTTGGCATCGTCCGGCGGGCAGCGCAGCGCTTCCATGCTGACGTCGATCTGGCTGTCGAGGTCCCAGAGATTCTCCGCGTCGATCGCGTCCTGAAGGGTGGTCATCTCCTCCATCAGCTCGTCCGAGTAGTTCTCGGCAATCTCCATGGCGATCTCGTTGAACCGGTCGACCTTGGCCTTCTTCGCGGCGACGCCCAGCATGACGTTTTCACGAACGCTGAGGCTTTCGTCCAACTGAGGTTCCTGCGGCAGATAACCAACCTTGGCACCCTCAGCCGCCCACGCCTCACCGGTGAAGTCGGTGTCGAGTCCGGCCATGATCTTCATCAGCGTCGACTTACCCGCGCCGTTGACGCCGACAACACCGATTTTCACGCCGGGCAGAAAGCTCAGGTGGATGTTTTCAAAGCACTTCTTGCCACCGGGATAGGTTTTTGAGACACCCTGCATGTGGTAGACATATTGATAGGCGGCCATATCGCGTCCTCTGGGTCGGGGAAATTGGGTTGAAACGCTTGATATCCAAGCGGGGCGGGCGGGGCAAGCTGGTGGCTTCGCGATTTTTGCACAGACCTTGCCCGGGCTAGAGTGGCCAAGGTTTGAAAGGCGCGTGAGATGACAGAACTTGCGGATTTGATTGCTGGGTGGGCAAAGCCTGGTGGGGTCGATTGGATCGGTGTGCGTCCAGCCCGGCGGACAGATATTGTTACTTTAGGCGACGCTGTGATTTCTACCGATGGTTTGGATGGAGATCGCAGTCGAGCGGGCAAGAGGGCGGTAACGTTAATCCAGCAGGAGCATTTAGCAGCGATTGGGTCGTATCTCGGGCTGGGGACGGTCACCCCGGAAATCCTTCGACGCAATCTGGTGGTATCGGGGATCAATCTGGCGGCCTTCAAAGGGCGTGAGGTGCGGGTGGGGGAGGCGATTCTGCGATTTACCGTGATCTGCGCGCCCTGCAGTCGGATGGAGGAGGCGCTGGGCAAAGGGGGCTATTCTGCGGTGCGGGGGCATGGCGGCTGGTGCGCTGAAGTCGTTAGACCGGGGCGCGTTAAGCTGGGTGACGCGGTGCAACCAGTTGATTGACAACGCCCCCCAGTTCTGAACATCAGCGAGGGATGGAGCGATACCATATTCCATATGCGCGACCCGGGCAGGTCATCGGGCTGTTCGGCGGGTCTTTTGACCCTCCACACAAAGGCCATGTGCATGTCACGCGCGAGGCGATGAAGGCGTTCGGACTGGATCGCGTGTGGTGGTTGGTATCTCCGGGGAACCCTCTGAAAGAGCACGGGCCTGCGCCATTGGCGCAACGGCTGCAGGCGGCGAAGGCTGTGATGCAACACCCGGGTGTTGAGATCACTGGTATCGAGGCGCGGACTGGAACGCGGGCGACGGCGGATACTTTGGCAGCGTTGCAGCGGCTTTATCCTCAGGTCAAATTCGTCTGGCTGATGGGGGCTGACAATCTGGCGCAGTTCCACAAGTGGAAAGATTGGCGTTTGATCATGGACAGCGTGCCGCTGGGCGTTGTGGCGCGTCCGGGGGATCGGATCTCGGCCCGGATGTCGCCAGCGGCGCGGCTCTATGCAAAGTACCGTATCGACGGGCAGGCGCGGCATTTGCTGGGGCGGGCGGAAGCCCCGGCCTGGTGTTTTGTGAACGTGCCGATGGTGGATGTCAGCTCGACCCAGATCCGTAAACGTGGGGGTTGGAGCGCTTAGGTGTTGCCGGAATAGCCACACTATCTGCATATTCTCATGCAATGGTTGTCTGATTTTCATCTCTGGGATTTTAATTAACCCATGGTCGATCGTATTTCACGTCGTTTGTTTTTAGGTGGTATTGGGGCGTCATTGATCCCGGCGATGGGTCTGGCCGGGCCGCCTTTGACCTCGTTGCGTCCTCAGCTTCGCGGCAAGCAGTTGACTGGGACGGATCGCCTGGTTCAAGCGGCCGGGCTGCGTGGAGAAGTTGTGTTCGCCGTGGCCGATGTGGACACAGGCGCGCAACTTGAGAGCTATCAGGGAGAGCTTGGATTGCCCCCTGCCAGTGTCGGCAAAGCCTTGACGGCGCTTTATGCGCTGGATGTTTTGGGCGCCGGTCACCGTTTTGAGACCCGATTGCTGGCGGATGGGCCTGTCGTAAACGGGGTTTTGCAGGGCGATCTGATCCTGGCAGGTGGCTGCGATCCGCTGTTGGACACGGATGACTTGGCGTTGATGGCGGCCAATCTGCGAAACGCTGGTATCACCGAGGTACGCGGTGCTTTCAAAGTCTATGATGGCGCGCTGCCCTTCGTGTTCAGCATTGATCCGGGTCAGCCGGATCATCTGGGTTATAGCCCGGCCATCAGCGGAATTTCTTTGAATTTCAACCGGGTGCATTTTGAATGGAAGCGGGAGGGCACTGACTACGCTGTCAGCATGGACGCCCGTACCGCCAAGTATCGCCCCGATGTGGATATGGCCGCGATGCAGGTCGAGGGGCGCAGCCTGCCGATCTATACCTACCAGGCCAGTGCGCGTCAGGATCGCTGGACCGTTGCCAAGGCGGCTTTGGGGAATGAAGGTGCGCGCTGGTTACCGGTGCGCAAGCCTGCGCTCTATGCCGGGGATGTGTTCAAAACGCTGGCACGGGCCAATGGGATTGTCCTGGGGCGGGTTGAGGTCACCCGGCAAACACCAATGGGCACGGTTCTGGCCGTGCACCAAAGTGATCGTTTGGACAGTATCCTGCGCGGGATGCTGAAGTATTCGACGAACCTGACGGCTGAAACCGTGGGCATGGCTGCAACCCGGGCGCGCGGTGTGATGCCACATTCACTGGCAGAGTCAGCGGCTGAGATGAACCGGTGGGCGTCTGAGACCTATGGCGTCAATCAAATTGCGATGGTGGATCATTCTGGCTTGGGCGATGCGTCGCGCATGGCACCGCGAGATCTGGTCTCAGCCCTGGTTCAGGCACGGAAAACGGGGGCCCTGAGGCATTTGCTGAAACCATTTGCCTTGACCGACAGTCAGGGTCGGGCGGCCAAGGATCACCCGATCAAGGTTGATGCCAAAACCGGCACCCTGAACTTCGTATCAGGTTTGGGTGGTTTTCTGACGACGGCGGACGGGTCAGAGCTGGCCTTTGCGATTTTCACCGCAGATGTGGCTCATCGTGCCACGATCACCCGTGCGCAGCGTGAACGCCCCGAAGGCGCGCGCGCCTGGAATCGGCGGTCGCGCAAGTTTCAGCGTGCATTGATTGAACGATGGGGTGCGCTCTACGGCAGTTGAGCGTGGACTGCGTTAAACGACGTGACGCGCGCGTGCACCACGCTCGATGGCGGCAGCATGCAGGCGGTCAATGCTCAACTCGTACCGGATTTCTTCCAGTAGGCGCAGTTCAGACTCGGCCAAAGACCCATCTGCGGCGGCCACGTCGCAGGCCAGCGCATAAGCCGTTTCGTTCAGACGCTCGGGCAGGTTGTCGCGGATCAAGCCAAACAGCGCATCCAGACCGTCTTCTTGTTCGAACAGATCGAACACGGTTTGCGAGATACGGCGCATGCGATCGGCGTCATAACCTGCAAAAACCGGTAGCATGTTCACGGCGCCCTGAATCTTGACCAGCTCGGCGGTACGGATGTTTTCGTCCGAAGCGGAGACCGCAACCATGATCGCCACAAGGCAATCCTGCGGAGACATGGGATGAGGGATTTGATCGGGCATGGAGTGTGTCCTGCGTGAAGGTTTTCAAAGCTGTACGATATGTGTGGGCGCGTGCGGGTTCAACAGCTTGTTTCGTCGCATTCTTTGTCGTTGGTTCAGGTGCGCCGACCCTGCCAGCCAAGCAGGCTGAAACAGGCGAATATCACTGCCGCCACGCAAACAATTGATGGGCCAGCGGGTGTGTCGAAAACATAGGCGGCCCGGAGGCCTGCAATCGACGAAAGCGCGCCTATCCCGGCGGCAATCATTGCCATCGATTCTGGCGAGCGGGCCAGGCTGCGCGCGGCGGCGGCTGGGATAATCAGCATGGCTGCGATCAACAGAACTCCCACAACCTTGATGGCGACGGCAACCGTGACAGCAAGCGCCAAGGTCAGGATCAACTGTTCGCGCTTAGGGTTATAGCCACTCGCGTAGGCCAATTCCTCATTCAGGGTCGCGGTCAACAGAGGAGACCAGCGCCAAGTGATCAAGGCCACAACCAATGCGGCTCCACCCCAAATGACGATCAGGTCGGATTTCGAGACGGCGAGAATATCACCAAACAGATAGGCCATCAGGTCAATGCGAACACCCGACAGAAACGAGACGGCAACAAGACCAAAGGCTAGCGCCGAATGGGCCAGCACGCCCAATAGTGTATCCATTGCATAACCTCTGCCCGCCAACAAAGTCACCGTAAGTGCCATGATCAAAGCTACCGCAAGCGCTCCGGTAAACACGGAAATCTGGAAAGTCAGAGACAAGGCGACGCCCAAGATGGCAGCATGCGCGGTTGCATCGCCGAAATAGGCCATCCGACGCCAAACGACGAAACACCCCAAGGGCGCTGCTGCCATAGCCACGCCAATCCCGGCGAGCGTTGCCCGAGTCATGAAATCATCAAGCATTATTCAGCGGCTTCCTGCGGGTTTGCGTGGTCGTGGTGGTGATGATCGTGATCATGGCGGTAAAGGGCCAGTGCGCCGCCCGTGCCTGTGCCAAACAGGGCGCGGTATTCAGGGGCCGAGGCGACCACTGCAGGTGAACCTTCGCAACAGATATGCCCATTAAGGCAAATCACGCGGTCCGAGGCGCTCATCACCACGTGTAGTTCGTGACTGATCATCAGTATTGCGCAGCCAGTATCGCGCCGGACATCCTCAATCTGGCGATAAAACGCGGCAGAGCCGGGCTGATCCAAACCTTGGGTCGCTTCGTCCAACAGCAGGAGTTCAGGACGGTTGATCAGGGCACGGGCTAGAAGGACCCGTTGGAACTGACCACCGGATAGCTGCGACATCTGGCGTTTCAGCGAGTCTGGTACGCCCGCTGTTTTCAACGCTTCGGCGCAATCCTGTTTTGATACCCGATCTGTAAGGCGCATGAAGCGATCAACCGAAATGGGCAGCGTTGGGTCGATATGCAGTTTTTGCGGAACATACCCGATTTGTAGCCTTGGCTTGCGCTCGACGCGCCCGGCTGCGGGTTGTGTGGCGCCGATGATTGCACGCAACAAGCTGGTTTTGCCTGAGCCGTTGGGCCCAACAATCGTTACAATCTCGCCCGGGTTGATGTCCATGTTTACATGGCTCAACACGGTGTGCGCGCCATATCGGACGACAAGGTCTTTGACAGAGACGAGTGCCATCGTCAGCGTTTCTCGATGCAATCGGGGCAGATGCCTTCGGCCTCGACGACTGTACGTTCGATTTCGAACCCTACGGCGCGTGCTGCAGCCCCAAGCGCACCCTTGGCGGGGGCTGAATAGGCCTCGGCCACGGCATCGCATTTGCGACAGATCATGAAGGCGGGTGAATGGGACCCGCCGGGATGTGCGCAGGCGACGAAGGCATTGAGACGCTCAATCTTATGGGCAAAGCCATTCTCCACCAGAAAATCCAGGGCACGATAGGCAACGGGTGGCTGTGATCCGAACCCCTCGTCGCGCAGGCGATCCAGAATACCATATGCGCCCAGTGCGCGATGTTCCTGCAGCAGCATCTCTAACACCTTGCGGCGAACAGGCGTTAGCCGTAGCCCTTCTGCCTCGCAGCGTGCCTGCGCGGTGGCCAGCCCGGTTTCAACGCAGGAGGCGTGATCGTGCTTGGCAAAGCCAATCAGGTCGGCGTTGTCGGCCGGGGTCGATGGTGTCTCGCTTGTCATGTTATTATATATCATGTATGTCGCTGCTGACGTTATAAAATCACATAGGGTGTCTGATGTCCAGAAAGCTTCTTCCTGTTTCGATCACGGCGGTTTTGATGGGGGGGACGGCCTTGGCCGAGGTCCCCAATGTGGCCGTCGATATCGCTCCGGTTCATTCACTTGTCGCGCGTGTTATGGACGGTGTTGGTGAGCCAGATCTGATTGTACAAGCAGGCGCATCCCCTCATGAATACAGCCTGCGCCCGTCTGAAGCTGCCGCATTGCAAAAGGCGGACCTGGTGTTCTGGATGGGCGAGGACCTGACGCCGTGGATGGAAGGCGCGGTCGAAACGCTGACAGATGGTGCGACCGTTACTACTTTGCTGGAGTCAGACGGCACGATCTTGCTGGATTTCCGTGAAAACGCGCTGTTCGAAGCGCATTCCCACGACAATCATGACGACCACGATGACCATGGGCATGATGATCACGATCATGACCACGAGGATGATCACGCCAAACATGATGACCATGATCATGCCAAGGAAGACGATCACGATCATGACGATCATGCTGACGCGAAAGATCATGACGACCATGACCACGGCGAAGGACACGCGGACCATGACGATCATGACCACGAAGACCATGCAGGTCACGACGATCATGATGATCATGACGGGCACGATCACGGGGCGCATGATCCACATGCATGGCTATCGCCTGAAAATGCGAGCACATGGCTGAACCTGATCGCGGCACAACTGTCGGCTGCTGACCCGGACAATGCCGGCACCTATTTTGCAAATGCTGCTGCGGCGCGTGAAGAGATGGCCGCGCTGTCTGCTGAGGTTGCCCAGACGCTCGAACCAGTGCGCGGTGGCAGCTTTATCGTTTTCCATGACGCCTATCAGTACTTCGAAAACGATTTTGATTTTCCGGCGGCGGGTGCCATTTCGTTGGGGGATGCGGCCGATCCAAGCCCGGCGCGCATCGCTGAAATCCAGGGTCGCATCACCGGTGAAGGTGTCGATTGCGTTTTGGCGGAACCGCAGTTCAATCCGGGGATCATCGAAACGGTTCTGGGGGGAACCGAGGCGAATACCGGTGTGATTGATCCGCTGGGCTCGGACCTTGAGCCGGGCAAGGACCTGTATCCACAGCTCATTCAAAACATGGCCAAGACTTTGGCTGAGTGCCTCTAAAGTAGCGCCGATCCCGACCGGATCCGCAAGTTCGGTCGGGATACCCTGCTGGAAGTTTCGTAGCTGTTGAACACGGTTTCCAGTTTTCCCTTTTAATGTCCGCATTCGTCAGCTTGGCAGGCCGTCCTGATTGCCCGACGCAGTTGTGACGAATCGGAAAAAGCATGTGTCGTTATTGACTCATGCTGCGCTCGCACAATAGGAGGGGTCGGTCCGATGGCATGGGGCGATCGGGACGGTTTTCCCTTATGGAGCACACCAAAAAATGTCTGAACTGCGCGATACCGCCATGACGTCCAAGGCCTGGCCTTTTGAGGAGGCGCGCCGGTTGCTCAAACGGTACAAACAAGGTGCTCCGGAGAAAGGATATGTGCTGTTCGAGACGGGCTATGGCCCATCTGGCCTGCCCCATATCGGTACGTTCGGCGAAGTTGCGCGGACTACGATGGTCAAGCGCGCGTTCGAGGCGCTATCTGATATCCCTACCAAGATGATCTGTTTTTCGGACGATTTGGACGGGATGCGGAAAGTACCCAGCAATGTGCCGAACCCAGAGATTCTGGAGCAGCATTTGCAGCGTCCGTTGACCTCGGTGCCCGATCCGTTTGGCGAGTACGATAGCTTTGGCGCGTATAACAACGCGATGTTGCGGCGTTTTCTGGATACGTTTGGGTTTGAGTACGAGTTCTATTCGGCCAAGGAATTCTACGAATCCGGCCAGTTTGACGAGGTGCTCAAGCGCGCGGTCGAACGGTATGACGAGATCATGGCGATCATGCTGAAAAGCCTGCGCGAAGAACGCCAGCAAACCTATTCGATCTTCCTGCCGCTGCACCCCGAAAGCGGCCGTGTGATGTATGTGCCGATGAAAAAGGTCTGTGCCGAGACCTATACCGTGACCTTTGACGATGAGACCGGCAAGGAATGGACCGTTCCTGTCACCGGCGGCAATGTGAAGCTGCAGTGGAAGCCGGATTTCGGCGCACGCTGGGCGGCTTTGGGCGTCGATTTTGAGATGTATGGCAAGGAACATGCCACCAACGAGAAAATCTATGACGCGATCTGCCGGGCCTTGGGCGGTCGTGCGCCCGAGCATTTTTCTTACGAATTGTTCCTGGATGAGAATGGCCAGAAGATTTCCAAGTCTTCCGGCAATGGTGTCTCGATTGATGAATGGCTGACCTATGCGCCGACTGAGTCGCTGGCCTATTTCATGTATCAAAAACCCAAGACGGCGAAGCGGATGCATTTTGATGTGATCCCCAAGGCCTATGATGAGTATCATCAGCAGCTTCGCGCCTATCCGGGGCAAGACCTGAAGGCACAATTGAACAACCCGGTCTGGCATATCCACGGCGGGAATGTTCCAGAATCGACGCTGATTGTGCCGTTTGCGATGATGCTCAATCTGGCATCGGTGTCCGGGGCGGAAGACAAAGAGGCACTGTGGGGCTTTATGCGGCGCTATGCGCCGGAGGCCACGCCCGAGACTCATCCTGATCTGGATCAGGCGGCGGGCTTTGCGGTGCGGTACTTTAACGACTTCGTCAAACCGACGCGTATACACCGCGCGCCGACGGATCAGGAACGTGAGGCGTTGGAGGCGTTGAAAGCGGCGTTGGAAACTTATGATGGTCCGATGGAAGACGAGGCACTGCAATCGGTCGTCTATTCTATCGGGCGTGAGCGGTTCGATCCCCTGCGGGGCTGGTTCACGGCGCTTTATGAGGTGCTGCTGGGCGCGTCGCAAGGTCCGCGTTTTGGTGGCTTCATTGCGCTCTATGGTGTGCCCGAAACCATTGCCCTGATTGACAAGGCACTGGCCGGAGAATTGGTCTGATTGACCTGAAACCGCGTGGGGCTACCCTTTGTTCAGGAGGTGGCCCCATGCGTCGTATTTTGCTTGTTCTGTTTCTGAGCTTTGGCTTGGCCCCAATCGCAGCGGCCCAGAACGCCGAGATCGAAGCCAATATTGCGGCTCAGATACAGGCTTTCAAAGCGGATGATTTTGACACCGCCTTTACCTATGCCAGCCCCAATATTCAAAGGATGTTCCAAAACCCTGACAATTTCGGCGCGATGGTGCGTGGTGGATACCCGATGGTTTGGCGGCCAGCGGAGTTGCGGTTTCTGGAACTGCGTGAGATTGCGGGGTTGTTGTGGCAAAAGGTGATGATTGTGGATGGGGATGGCCAGATCCACATATTGGATTACCAGATGGTGCAGCAAGGCGATGCCTGGAAAATCAATGGTGTACAGCTGCTACGCAACACTGATCCCTCTGCCTGACGCAACACCACCGTAACGGTGGGATGAACTGCGGTTAATTCCTTTTCGATACTCAGACTTTCGCGTTCGGGCTGGACCCGAGCACCGGGTTTGAACGTGTCGCTGTGATGCGCGACGCGATTGGGAAAGGGATTTCTATGAACAAGGCAATCACCGACGGCATCGTCTTCATGCCGCCTCAGTTCGCCAATGGGTTGGACGTTTGGTCCGCAGGGGATGGAACCCCGGGTACGCCAACTTATGCCGGTTCCGGCACAGGCGTGTTTGTTCCGGCGGATGCAGATTTTGGCGGCTGCCTTGAGATTCTGAAGGTCAATCCGACGCAGCAATTGCGTTACATGGGCCAAACACCGTTGCTGCCGGGCTGCTATTTGCAGATCAAGGCGCGCGTCAAGGCGATCAGTGGTCCGTTGCCTGAGGTGCGGATCGCGGCCTGGGCAGGTGGTGCCGGAGAGGTTCATGTTGACGGTGTGATCGAAGAGGGTCCCGCGACGCAGCTGTCCGGCTACGGCGAAGTGCATGAAATCACCGCCATCGTCGGAACCGGGCGCCGACCGGGTGTCGACATGCCGTGGGGCGTTTCAGCCTTGTATGGGCATTTTGGCCTGGACATTGAGGGTGCAAATGGCGCGCTGGTGCGTGTGGACGATATAGAAATTACAGACGTGACCGGGGTTTTCCTGCGCGAGATGATCAGCATCGTCGATGTTCGGGATTTTGGTGCAATTGGTGATGGTATCACCGATGATTCAGCTGCATTTGAGGCCGCTGACCAGGCCGCTGGCGGGCGTCGGATTTACGTCCCACAAGGCACATACCATCTGGGTGAGAACACCAGCATTGCGTCCGAGATGGATTTTGAGGGCACGGTTACGATGCCTGATGACAAGATGCTGTTGCTGACCAAGAATTTCGATCTGCCCGCCTATATCACTGCATTCGGTGATGAGGAGTTGGCCTTTAAGAAGGCGTTTCAGGCCTTGCTTAACAATGCCGACCACGACTCGTTGGATCTGGCGGGCCGGAAGATCTCGGTTACAGGTCCGATTGATATGGCCGCTGCTGTGCCAAACAAACAGGGTTTCTCGACACGCCGTGTTATCCGAAACGGCCAGTTTGATGTCAAAAGCAGTTCGGATTGGGATACAGAGAGCTTCACTTCAGTTGCCACATATGACCCTTCGGATGCCACCCGCCTGACAGATGTGGCGAATGTGGCGAATATTCCCGTTGGTTCGTTGGTGCAGGGTGCGGGCGTCGGGCGTGAGATTTATGTGCGATCCAAGGATGTGGGCGCAGGTGAAATCACACTGAACGCACCGCTTTATGATGCCTCGGGAACGCAGACATATACGTTCCGGTCCTTTAAATACCTGCTGGATTTCAGCGGCTTCAGCACCTTGCGCAAGTTTGGGATGGAGCAGATTGAATTTCAGTGCAACAGCCGATGCAGCGCTATTCGGCTGGCCCCATCGGGCAGTACGTTTTCGCTGACCGATTGCTTTGTTAGCCGTCCTAAGGATCGAGGCATCTCGTCAATTGGCACGGGCTGCAAAGGGATGCTGATCGACAACTGCCAGTTCTTGTCGGCCGAGGAATCCTTTATCGTCCCCGACCGGAACTCGATCGCGCTGAATACAAACGCGAATGATGTTAAATTGCGCCACAATCGTATTGTTCGGTTCAAGCACTTTGCTGTTGTCGGCGGTGACAACAACATGATCCTTGGCAACCACTTTTTCCAAGGTGATAGCATCCCTCAAGGCGTACGGACGGCAGGTCTGATCATGATCGGGACCTATAACAGTTCGACGATTGCCGAGAACTATGTGGACAACTGCTTTATCCAATGGACGAATGAGCGTGATGCCGAGCCCAGCTACGTCTCGGGCTATTCTTTCAGCGCAATGAGTATCACGGACAATATCTTCTATTCAAGCGAGGCACCGCCTTGGTTCAGCTATATCGTGATCCGCCCGCACGGGCCCGGCCACTTTCTGAATGGTCTTGCGGTGACGGGAAACAAGTTCCGGTCCAGCAGCAGTGATATAGAGCGTGCGGAAAGAGTGGATACGACCTTTGCTGATCTTAACAAGGATCGCTATATCAATGTGACGTTCCAAAACAACACATATCACGGGATCGATAAGAAGGCGGCGAACCCGTTGAGGGTTCGTCATAACCAGAACACCGCCAGCAGCGTTTGGGTTATCGGGACCTCCGGACAGTTGCCATTTGGAGGCAAAGCTCGGAGCTGTGATGCCGTTACTATGCTGGGGCCGACTGTTAGCCTCTTCGGAACGGTCAGGTTTTTTGCGCCCTATGTTCAGCTTGAACAGGGTGGGGGCGGCAATATTCACTTACACTGGCCGGAGACTCTGAGGGGTGCAGTATCTGTTCTGGTAAGACTCGAAAGCTAAAGATTGAGGTGGCCGTCCTTTCTAGGGCGGCTACTTTCCGTACAAAGGAAATGGACGACATATCAGTTCTCTGTGCTACGCTTGATCTAGCCACAGGAGGAGCAGATGCCGACCATAGCAAAAAATGCCAGCGTACAGACCGTCATCACAACGTTTGAAATGACCCCGGGCACCTGTCACGATCTGCTTGACGCGTTGAAAGATGCCTATGCCGAGTTCATCTCGAAGCAACCGGGGTTCATTTCGGCGGGGTTGCACGTGAACGATGCCCAGACCCGGATTGCCAATTACTCACAATGGGAACGGCGCGAGGATTTTCTTGCCATGTTGCGCACGCCCGAGATGCGCAACCGGAACCGCAAGATCAACGAGATGTGCAAGAGCTTTGAGCCGGTCATGTATGACGTGGCCGATACGTTTGATCACCCGTAATCGGCGGTCTTCCAATGACCAGATGGGCGTATGTGTCACAGCTTTGAGCTGTTAGGCGGGAATCGCCTCGGCTTCGCCACAAATGAGGTTTAGATTCGGCCCATGGATCTGGATAACACGATGCAAAAGCCTGAGAGCCAAAGCCAGACACCGACAAAGCGGCAATTGCGAGCCGAAGCGACACGCCGCAAGGCGCTGTCGCCCTTCCGGATTTCGCTCATGCTGCTTGCTTTGCCCATTACCACGCTGTTGCTGGCTGTGAATATCTATATCCGGACGTCCGAATATGACCGCAACGGGGCCCTCCTGCATCTGATCGCTTTAACAGGTTGCTCAGCGCCCGAGGCGATTGGCTTTGGCCCGTTCCGCAAAGGCTACGCGGGCTATCACGAACGCTATGACCCGGACGGGAACGGTGTATCCTGTGAAAGATCGGGTTCGGTGCAGGTTCAAAGCACCCCGGCGCAACGCAGCAATGATGCGCCCGTGCGCTCGGTCGGAAACGCGAAGTTCGTGCGGCCGTGATCTGAAGGTCGGGGTGACCGGCCGCTGCTAAGAGAGCTGAGCGCCCGCACAATCGCGAAAGATGCGCACCTCGGGCGCGGCGCCATCCAATGGAAACTCGGCAAGACCGTCCTGCGTAAAGGCATAGGCGGTCTGATTATATTCCAGCCCATCCAGAACATTGCCAAACCCGGTATCCGTGACGGTCAGCGAGGCCGCATTGTCCGACAACACATGGCGCGGCGTGGCGATTTCAATCGGGTTCGGGCCGTCAAAGCGCATGGCAAACCATGGGGTCTGAGTCCAACCCGCGGTCTTGCGGGTGACGGTCAGTGTATAAAGCGGCTGAGACGGGTCGTAGGTCAGGAAGATGTCTGCTTGGTCGGTGCTGTGTGACAGGGTGCAGATTTGCCCGACTGTCGCCTCCCATGCAGAAGCCGGGGTGGCGAGGATTATTGAGAGCAGGACGGTACGCATGATTGGTAACTTAGCTGCCAATGGGCCTCGGGCAAGGATGGTGATCCGCTTCAACGACTGAGGCAGACCTTACGCGATACGACATGATTGAAGGCGCTTACGGATGTTCCTGAGAGGCGCGCCAGATGCTCGGTCAGCACCACGCGGGTGTAGCGCACCCGGTGAATGGTGCTTTGGGCCTCATGCGGGCTGGGCAGGCTATTCGGGGTCGTCATGGCAACCGTTTGGACTCACAATTTGTGAATACAAACGTGGCTGAGTGCGCGCTGGGCTGCAAGGGCGGAGTGATGAGTGGCGTGTAGGATGGGGGTTTTCCCCATCTCGCGAAATGGGTCGCCCCGAAGTGATGGGTTGGAAACCCATCCTACGCTTGCTGTCGAAGGTGTTTTGCGACCAAAGAACTCGGGTCAAGCTTAGGATTTAGCCAGTTTGCCCTTCCGGGATGAGTAAGGACAAATACTTGGATTCCTTGCGAAGAAAATACAAACGATCGCCAGCCACGAGGGCCTTCTTCTAAGTACTCGTCAACAATACGCCCATTTCCAAGCTTTGCTTCAAGCGCACGTCCAGTATCGTGACCCAATGCGATAATGTTCTGAATTAAATGCCGCTGGATGATTTGCTCGTGAAAGGGCCAGCAAGCTTCAATTTCAGTCTGCAAATCAAAATCACTAGCTGCGACTGTTGGAGACCTGCGAAAGCAGAGATTGCTAGCGGGTATGTGCCGCAGATTCAGGCCAGACACATTAGCCAGATGAGCTACGCGTTTTTGCATGGGAGCCTGTCCCGCTTCTGTTCTCGGCGGCCAAACTTCATCAAGATAAGCGGAATAGTCGCTGGTAGTGTTTTGTGTCCTGTTTATCGCTTCAGAAATTGATGGAAGCCTCTTATCATGAGCATGACCGCCCGGTTGTATGCCAAGAATGTAAGTATTCGAACGGTTCTCAAAAGCAGTAAGCCCCGAGTAAGCAACTTCTCCTGAATAGTTCAATATCTCCTGCGGTATCAGTTTTACCAACTCTTCAAACATCGTTCTAACTCTTCCGCCGCTTCACATTCCCACCCCGCTGTCCCGGTCGGCCAGCCGTTGACCGTCCGCGCGATTTCACTGCGTCTTCCGAGGCTTTCTCGACCGCCCATTGGCGCGCCATGGGGTCGTCAGCGATGGCCAGATCGACCGCTTCCAGACGTTTAATCTCATCCCGGATGTTGGCGGCCTCTTCGAACTCAAGGTTCTCGGCGGCTTTGCGCATCTGGTCGCGCAACCCGTCCAGATGGGCCTCAAGGTTGGCGCCGTGCATCGGTTTGTCGATGGTGGCGGTGACGCGGTTCATGTCGACGTCACCTTGGTAAAGGCCGGCCAGAACGTCCTCGACATTCTTTTTCACCGTCGCAGGCGTGATGCCGTGTTCCTCGTTATAAGCGATCTGCTTGGCGCGGCGGCGGTTGGTTTCGCCCAAGGCACGTTCCATCGAACCGGTGATCTTATCGGCATACATGATCACCCGGCCGTCGGCGTTCCGCGCGGCGCGGCCGATGGTTTGGACCAGCGAGGTCTCGGACCGCAGGAAGCCCTCTTTATCCGCGTCCAGAATGGCGACCAGCCCGCATTCGGGAATGTCGAGCCCCTCGCGCAGCAGGTTGATACCGATCAGCACGTCGAACGCCCCCAGCCGCAGGTCGCGCAGGATTTCGATCCGTTCCAGCGTGTCGATATCCGAGTGCATGTAGCGGACCTTGATGCCCTGTTCGTGCAAATATTCGGTCAGGTCCTCGGCCATGCGTTTGGTCAGCGTGGTGACCAGCGTGCGGTAACCATCGGCGGCGACCTTGCGGACCTCGTCCAGCAGATCATCGACCTGCATGCTGACGGGGCGGATTTCGACCTCGGGATCCAGCAGGCCGGTGGGGCGGATCACCTGTTCGGTGAAAACGCCGCCCGTTTGCTCGATTTCCCACTTCGCAGGCGTGGCCGAGACGAAGACAGATTGCGGGCGCATGGCGTCCCATTCCTCGAACTTCAGCGGGCGGTTGTCCATGCACGACGGCAGACGGAACCCGTGTTCGGCCAGCGTGAATTTGCGCCGATAGTCGCCCCGGTACATGCCGCCGATCTGGGGGACGCTCACGTGGCTTTCATCGGCGAAGACGATGGCATTGTCAGGGATGAATTCAAACAGGGTTGGGGGCGGCTCACCCGGCGCACGGCCGGTCAGGTAGCGCGAATAGTTCTCGATTCCGTTACAGACGCCGGTCGCCTCAAGCATTTCCAGATCGAAGTTGGTGCGTTGTTCAAGCCGTTGGGCCTCCAGCAGTTTGCCTTCACCCACCAGCTGATCCAGCCGGATGCGGAGTTCCTTTTTGATCCCGATGATCGCTTGGTTCATCGTCGGCTTAGGCGTCACGTAGTGCGAATTGGCGTAAACGCGCACTTGTTCCATCGTGGCAGCGCGTTCACCGGTCAGCGGATCGAATTCGGTGATGGTCTCCAGTTCTTCACCGAAGAACGAGAACTTCCATGCGCGGTCCTCCAGGTGAGCAGGCCAGATTTCCAAGGAATCTCCGCGCACCCGGAACGAGCCGCGTTGAAACGCCTGATCGTTGCGGCGGTATTGCTGGGCCACAAGATCAGCCATCACCTGTCGCTGGTCGTACTCATTGCCCACTTTCAGGTCCTGCGTCATCGCCCCGTAGGTTTCGACCGAGCCGATACCGTAGATGCAGGACACCGAGGCCACGATGATCACGTCATCGCGTTCCAGCAGAGCCCGCGTTGCCGAGTGCCGCATCCGGTCGATCTGTTCGTTGATCTGGGATTCTTTTTCGATATAGGTGTCGGAGCGCGCGACATAGGCCTCGGGTTGATAATAGTCGTAGTAGGACACGAAGTATTCGACCGAGTTCTCAGGGAAGAAGCCCTTGAACTCACCATAGAGCTGCGCCGCCAATGTCTTGTTCGGTGCAAGGATGATCGCAGGGCGCTGAGTCTCTTCGATCACCTTGGCCATGGTGAAGGTTTTGCCCGTGCCGGTCGCACCTAGCAGAACCTGATCTCGCTCGCCGTCCAGAACACCGCCCGCCAGCTCTTTAATCGCAGTCGGCTGGTCGCCTGCGGGGGCGAATTCGGTGTGCATGACAAACTGCTTGCCGCCTTCCAGTTTCAGGCGTGCGCGAACATCTTCTGTTGTCATTTGGGTCTTGTCGGAATGGGCGTATGGCATGGGCAGGCTCCGGGTCAGGCCCCTACATTTGTTCTTATTTTGTCCGTCTGCAAGGGCTGATCCTGGTAAGATATGGACTTATGCGGCTGAAATCAGGCCGCAGCGGCGTAGCGGCTACCCGTGCCGTATTGGTGGATACATGCGATCGATCCTGAAAACTGGGCTCGTATGATCACTTAAACCCAGCTGATGACAGTTTTTGTCATAAGCTGGGTCCCAAAATTTCCGATGGTTGGCAAAGTGTTGGCCCGACCGTACGGGATGGGCCAACATGCTGACGCGGTCCTATCCAGATACGCCAGCCCGTTCCAATGCCAGGCCGGGCCAATCCGTGATCTGCGCGGGGTCGGTCACGATAATCTCCGGCCGCCCGGTGTCATCATCCGGGAACATCTTGGTGGGGCCTGTGACATACGCGTAGGAGCGACGCGGTTGCTCTTCTCCATCCGCGCGATAGCGGTTCAGGATCAGGTTCATCACATCCTCGCCGCCGCCGACATTCCCGTTTGGAATGAACAACTGGTAGGGCTGGGTCAGGCTGCCGGTGTGAAACAGGATATGATCGCCCGAGGTGGGCGTGAAATCGCGCAATTCAATGAATACGGTTGTTTCTTGACCAGCCTTGGCAATCTCGACCAGGCGATCGTAATCCAGCCGAGTGTTGAACATGTTGATCTCGGGGTTCCGGCGCTTGATTTCGCGGTAGCCTTCAATGATGCGTGCCCGCAGGTCCCACCATGTTGTCAGGGCGGCATAGTTGCGCATGACCGAGCCATTGTTGGCCACCTGGTCCCAGATGCCCAGCGTGGCGGATTGCGCTGTGCGTTCGGCCTCGCGATACCGGTCATGTAAATGGGCAAATTCGGCATAGCCGTATTTCTGGAAATAGGGTGAAAGGCCTTCCTGAATCATCACCTGTTGAAAATCAGTGCCGTCTTCCAGTTCGAGATAGCAGAGAACCCGACCAAAATTGCCACGGTATTTCTGCAAGGCTTCGGCACGTGGCTCGTTTCCCGGTAGGATCAGTTTGATCGTATCCCCGGGTGCAATCAGTTCCTTGGCGCGGTCGGATGCAGCGTGACCAAGCGGGGTAACCGGTTTACTGCCAGCAAATACTTCTTCGGTATCAAGCGCCAAAATGCGCAAGCTTTCGCTTTTGTCGGCATCGTCGTCCAGAAAGACACGAACGGTATCCCCATCAACTACACGGTCCACACGAGCGGTAAAAGATGTCCCTGACATCGGGCTTCTCCAATCAATTGAAACAAACACTCCAAGGATACCATGTTTGCGCGACAGTTTGTTAACTGTTGTGCGTGCAGTCTTGCCCCTGACTGCACACTGGCGCATAAACACGCTAGCCAAGTAAGTACGGAGAGGCGACATGCGCGCACGGATTTACCAGCCCGCCCGAAATGCGATGACCTCGGGCATGGCCAAGACCCGCAAATGGGTGCTGGAATATGCACCAGCTTCGGCGCGTGAGGTTGATCCGCTAATGGGCTGGACATCGTCCAATGATACGCAGACTCAGGTGCGCCTGAAGTTCGACACCAAAGAAGAAGCGTTGGATTATGCCAAGGACAATGGCATCGACGCACAGGTAAGCGAGCCGCACAAGCGCAAACCCAACCTGCGGCAACGCGGCTATGGCGAGAATTTTGCCACCGATCGTCGCGCGCCCTGGACCCACTAAATGATCGAGATTCGTGCCGCTGATCCCGGATCAGAGGCTCTGCGTCCGATTATACAGGCCCATCTTGCGCATAGTTGGGAGGCGACGCCTCAAACCTCAAATCATACGCTGGATGTGGAAGCGCTGCGCGCGCCCGAGATTCGGTTTTGGGGCGCTTTCGAAGATGATGTTGCGCTTGGCTGCGGTGCTCTCAAAACCCTTCCCGATGGCACGGCCGAGGTGAAATCGGTTCATGTTGTTGCAGCGGCGCGCGGTCGCGGCCTGGCGCGTGAGATCATGACGCATTTGGCTGACTTGGCCCGAGCCGAAGGAGTCTCCGCGCTGGTACTGGAAACTGGCGCGGCCCATCTTTCCGAATATGACGCTGCGCGCAAACTCTACGAGGCGTTGGGATATTCCTATTGCGGTCCGATCTACGGCTATGAAGAAGATCCCAACAGCGCGTTCATGCGCTTGGCTCTTGAACCCCGCCCATAAAAACCGCAAGAAGGGCGCAGCGGTCCCTTAGCTCAACTGGATAGAGCAGCTGACTTCTAATCAGCAGGTTGAGGGTTCGAGTCCTTCAGGGATCGCCAATTGCAAACAAACCGTTGAGGCGGAACGCTACCATTGTTTTGAAATCTACCTTCTGTTCCGGCGATTTCATCGAATAGCCCGCAACCTCTCATGGGCATCAGCGTCGCCGAACCTTCCGATGCTCGTCTAAGCTACTTCGAAGGAGCAGATGCAAGTAGGTAGTAGTCTTTGACAGGATGGCTATCTGGCAGGCTACGAATATTCCGGATCGGACGGTCAGACGCGACGGCCATGTTGCAGAGGAACTCAAGTAGTGGTTCACTCAGTCTCTCTTTTTTGTCACTTAGTATTAGCCCCCTCTTTTGTAGGTAGTGAAGGAGAAGAGCATCTTTACGGTTAGTATGGGCCATTTTCCACTTAGGAAAATACCTTTTGGGTATCTCTCCCTGGAAAACCAACGACAGGCTTGAATGCTGCGGATCGGCAGAGACGATATCCCATATCTTGTTCAGCTCCGCTTTCTCCCCCTCAAGCCATTGCAAAAACAACCGATTCTCAAAATGTAGTTGACCCGTCACCGAGAGAGCGCTGTTCCGTGCTCTGGCGCGCGTGACGATATTTTGAAGAGCTTCGTCTGAGATACCATCTCGGGCAAAGCTATAGTAGAGGATTCCACTGAGTTGAGACATAACGATACCCCGATCTAACCTACACAAACTATTGCAACCCAGTCGAAATTGGGGGGCGCATAGAAAAAACGTTGCTTTCGTTAGCGAAGTAATCGGGCAAGAATGTGACGAAGGTCTAGGCTTGTGGTAGTCCCATGCTGTCATTGCCACCGTGTATCTTTTTGACATTATAGTGATGGTGGCAAGCAAGGGTTTGGTTCCGGGGGCACTCTGACGACGCCTGTCTGCTTGGAGGCTTGTTTGAGGCAGAATGCATCTGCCGCCATCATCTCAGACACCGTCTTCCATTTGCTTGCCAGACAAAACCAATGAAACACCACCCCACAAGTAGCCTTAGCAATTATCGTATTGTACAAGGGGGTTCGAGGGGCTGGGTGAGGGGGTTTGGGCCAGCCCCTCGCAAGGGGGTTATTCAGTGGTAATGTTAACCGCTGATTCACAATCTAGCGAAAGCCGACGATCCGCGAAATTGGGGGATTCCCGTAGAACAGACGATTTTTGTTTGGTCTCTGGGAAATGCTGCGGGAAAACATCGAGAATCCAACAGGCTGTCGCGCCCAAAAGGCCTGAAATTTCCAAGTGGTTCCGGCGCTTTGGTGATATGGAGGGATCGCCTAAAAAAACATCTTGCAACCGGTTGCAAAAATTAACATTGTGAAGCGCAACAGGATTCGGGAGAGATGCATGCTGAGTGTTGGACTGCTTGGGGCCGGTCGGATTGGGCGCGTTCATGCGCAGGCGATTACGGCGCATCCTGACAGCACCCTCTCTGCGGTCTCAGATGCGGTCGCCGACGCGGCGAGCCAGCTTGCGGGCGAATATGGCGCGCAGGTACGCAGTTCAGATGAAATCATTGCAGATCCCGCGATTGATGCCGTTCTAATCGCAACCCCGACAGATACGCATTCCGACCTGATCGAGGTGGCGGCGCAGGCGGGCAAGGCGGTTTTGTGTGAAAAGCCGGTGGATCTGGATTTGCAGCGTGCGGTGGCGTGTCAGGCAAACGTGGCGGATCACCAAAAGCCCATCATGATTGGGTTCAACCGCCGGTTCGACCCGAATTTCTCGGCGATGAAAGCCGCCTCGGATGCCGGAGAGATTGGCAAGACCGAGCTGCTTTCGATCACGTCCTTCGATCCGGCACCGCCACCTGTAAGCTACATCAAAGTGTCTGGCGGGTTGTTTCGGGACATGATGATCCACGATTTTGATATGGCGAACTACCTTATGGGTGACTTGCCTGTGGCGATTTCCGCCGTTGGCTCAGCGGTGGTTGATCCCGAAATCGGACAGGCCGGGGATGTTGATACAGCTGTCGCGACACTGACCTATTCGGATGGTCGGATCGCTGTCATCAAGAACTCGCGCCGCGCAGCCTATGGCTATGACCAGCGGGTCGAGATGCTGGGGTCTGAAGGTCTGTTGCAGGCCCAGAACGTGCTGGAAAACACCGTGATCAAATCCACCGCCGATGGCGTTGTTGGTGCCAAGCCGACATACTTTTTCCTCGAACGGTACATGACTGCCTACAAGGCTGAATGGGCCGCTTTTGTCGAGGCAATCACTGCGGGTACAGCCGTCCCGGTCACGCTGGAAGACGGTGTCGCGGCGCTGGCCATGGCCGAGGCGGCGACCCAATCCGCCGGGTCCGGAAGGCCGGTTCAACTTAGCGATATTTTGAAACCGGTTGCAAAATGAGTGAATTTATTCAAACTGAACGCAGCTCGGAACCTAGCCCGAGCCTTGGAGATTCGGCCTGGCCGGATGAACAGGGGTAAACGCCCAGAGCAAAAAATCGACGGTTTTTATGGGAGGAAACCAAATGAACAAATTTGTCAAAAGTGTTCTTGCGGCCAGCGCGCTTGCGGTTGCAGCCGCGACAGGCGCTGCCGCAGAAGGCGAGAAGTACATTCTGGTCAGCCATGCGCCTGACAGTGACAGCTGGTGGAACACGATCAAGAACGGCATCGCGCTCGCGGGTGATCAGATGGGTGTTGAGGTTGAATACCGCAACCCGCCCACCGGAGACCTTGCCGACATGGCGCGGATCATCGATCAGGCGGCAGCCTCGGGTCCGAACGGGATCATCACCACTCTGGCTGACCCGGATATTCTGGAAGGCCCCATTAAGGCCGCTGTGGATTCCGGTATCGACGTGATCATCATGAACACCGGCACGCCCGAAAAGGCGCGCGAAGTGGGTGCGCTGATGTATGTCGGGCAGCCCGAATATGATGCAGGATATGCCGCCGGTCTGCGTGCCAAAGGCGATGGCATCGGGTCGTTCCTGTGCGTGAACCACTATATCGTTCAGCCATCCAGCCAAGAGCGCTGCCAGGGTTTCGCAGATGGTCTGGGTATTGAACTGGGCGAGCAGATGATCGATGCGGGTCAGGACCCGGCTGAGATCAAGAACCGCGTTCTGGCTTATCTGTCGGCCAATCCGGATACGGATGCTGTTCTGACGCTTGGCCCGACATCGGCTGATCCGACCATCCTGGCGCTGCAGGAAAACGGCATGGCTGGCGACATCTACTTCGGCACCTTCGATCTGGGTGGTGAAATCGTGAAGGCGATCAAAGACGGCACCATTCAGTGGGGGATCGACCAGCAGCCCTTCTTGCAGGCTTACCTGCCGGTTGTTGTGATGACCAATTACCACCGCTATGGCGTTCTGCCCGGCAACAACATCAACTCGGGCCCCGGTTTTGTAACTGCTGACGGCCTTGAGAAAATCGAAGAATTCGCGGGCGAATACCGCTGATCTTCACACCCGAGCGGGCGCGATCTGACGCCCGCTCAACCCAACTTTCTTATTCTTCGGGATCACCCGCGAGGGGAGGACCTTTATGTCAGAGTCAGCTCAATCCACGGCAGGCGGCGACGAACGGATCAAAGAGATCTCGCCGTTGCGCCGCGCCCTGATCCGCCCGGAACTGGGCGGTATGGTCGGAACCGTCGCCGTTTTCACCTTCTTTCTGCTGTTTGCCTTTGACAGCGGCATGTTCAATTCTCAAGGCGTGATGAACTGGTCGATCGTTTCAGCCCAGTTCATGATCATCGCCGTAGGGGCTTGCCTGTTGATGATCGCGGGTGAGTTCGACCTGTCCGTCGGGTCGATGATCGGGTTTGCCGGGATGATGATTGCCATCTTCTCGGTCACGCTGACTTGGCCGGTCTGGATGGCGATCATCGTCACGTTTGTTCTGTGTGTCTCTATCGGTGCCCTCAACGGCTTTATTGTCGTGCGCACCGGATTGCCCAGCTTTATTGTGACGCTGGCGTTTTTGTTCATCCTGCGCGGCTTTACGATCTTTCTGCCGCAGACGATTGAACGCAAGACCATCATCGGCGGCATCAAGGATGCAGCAGAAGGCGATTGGCTCGCTTCGGTTTTTGGCGGCAAGGTGTTTCAGGGCCTTTTCGTTTGGCTGGGTGACAATGGGATCATTGCCACGTTCGAGCGCGGATCGCGCCTAGGCGAACCAGTGGTGGACGGCATTCCGATGCTGATCATCTGGGCCATCGGCATCATCATTTTTGGCCATGTTTTGCTGACTAAAACCAAGTTCGGAAACTGGATCTTTGCCGCAGGTGGAGACGCCGAGGCCGCACGGAATTCGGGTGTGCCTGTGAACAAGGTGAAAATCCTGATGTTTATGTTCACCGCCTTCTGCGCCACCGTGTTTGCCACCTGTCAGGTGATGGAGTTCGGCTCGGCTGGTGCGGATCGTGGTTTGCTGAAAGAGTTCGAGGCGATCATTGCGGTGGTCATTGGCGGTGCGCTGCTAACCGGCGGCTATGGCTCGGTTCTGGGCGCGGCGCTCGGCGCGCTGATCTTTGGCGTAGTGCAGCAGGGGCTGTTCTTTGCCGGAGTCGAAAGTTCGCTCTTCCGGGTGTTCCTGGGTGTGATCCTGCTGGGTGCGGTGATCTTGAACACCTATATCCGTCGCATCATCACAGGAGAACACTGAGATGACTGAAGACACCAAATTCCATCATGGCGACGCGCAAGAGCAAAAACCGATCATCCGTATGGTCGACATCCAGAAACACTTTGGGTCTGTGATTGCGCTGGCCGGTGTCAGTTTCGACCTCAAACCGGGTGAGTGTCATTGCCTGCTGGGCGATAATGGCGCGGGTAAGTCGACCTTCATCAAAACGATGTCCGGTGTGCACAAGCCAACAGCGGGTGAGATTTTCTTCGAAGACAAGCCTATGCATTTCGAAGATCCGCGCGACGCGATTTCTGCGGGCATCGCTACGGTGCACCAGCATCTGGCCATGATCCCGTTGATGAGCGTCAGCCGCAACTTCTTCATGGGTAATGAGCCGACGCGCAAAGTCGCCGGTATCAACTTCTTCGACAAGAAGCTGGCGGATGAGATCACCATGGAAGAGATGCGCAAGATGGGCATCAATCTGCGGGGCCCGGACCAGGCCGTTGGCACCCTGTCGGGCGGTGAACGTCAGACGGTTGCGATTGCGCGTGCCGTGCATTTTGGGGCGAAAATCCTGATTTTGGACGAGCCGACCTCGGCCCTTGGGGTGCGTCAAACTTCGAACGTATTAGCGACCATCGACAAGGTGCGCAGTCAGGGCGTCGGCGTGGTGTTCATCAGCCACAATGTGCGCCACGCGTTGGCCGTGGGCGACCGCTTTACCGTGTTGAACCGGGGTCAAACGCTCGGCACTGCGAAACGGGGTGAGATCACGCCAGAAGAGCTTCAGGACCTGATGGCAGGGGGGCAGGAACTGGCCCAACTGGAAGGCTCGCTGGGCGGAACAGTTTAAACACCAATTCTCCGCAAACATGCGGGGTATCAGGCCATTCAGTGGTGCGAGATCACACAAACATTGGGTCAGTTAGATGGCCTGAAACCTTCAGGAATGTGAAAACCGACGGAATGCCCATGGTGGCTTCGTGTTGAAAGGGATCATGATGAGCAAGACAGTTCGATTGACCGCGGCGCAGGCTCTGGTGCGCTACATCGGGGCGCAGATGAATGAGGCCGGAGAGCCCTATATCGCCGGTGTCTGGGCAATCTTTGGCCATGGCAACGTGGCAGGGTTGGGTGAGGCTTTGCACGCTGTCAAAGACAGCCTGCCCACCTATCGCGGCCACAATGAACAGACCATGGCGCATTGCGCAATTGCCTATGCCAAACAGATGCGCCGCACGCGCGCGATGGCGGTGACGTCGTCCATCGGGCCGGGGGCCACGAATATGGTGACGGCGGCGGCCTTGGCCCATGCCAACCGCCTGCCGGTTCTGATCATCCCCGGTGACGTGTTCGCCACGCGCGGCCCTGATCCGGTGTTGCAACAGATCGAAAACTTCGGCGACGGCACCGTCAGCGCTAATGATTGTTTCCGTCCGGTCAGCCGCTACTATGACCGCATCTCGCGCCCTGAACATCTGTTGACCGCCCTGCCGCGCGCCTTCCGAACCATGACGGACCCGGCCGATTGTGGCCCCGTGACGCTGGCCTTCTGTCAGGACGTTCAGGCCGAGGCTTATGACTACCCCGAAAGCTTCTTTGAACCGCGCGTCTGGTATCAGCGCCGTATCCGCCCGGATGAAGGCGAACTGGCCCGCGCTGTCGCCGCGATCAAAACCGCCAAACGCCCCGTTATTGTGGCTGGGGGAGGGGTGCACTATTCGGGTGCGACCGACGCGCTGCAAAGCTTTGTTGAAACCCACAATATCCCTATTGCTGAAACGCAGGCTGGTAAGTCCGCTTTGGCCTGGGATCATCCGCTTAACCTCGGCCCCATCGGTGTAACTGGTGGCGAACCGGCCAATGACGTTTGCGCCGAGGCTGATCTGGTTCTGGCGGTTGGCACGCGGTTGCAGGATTTCACGACCGGGTCCTGGGGCCTGTTTTCGAACCCAGAACGCGAGATGATCTGCCTTAACACAGCAGCCTATGACGCCGAAAAGCACGGGGCGATGCCATTGCAATCCGATGCGCGCGTGGGTTTGGAAGAACTTGGCGCAAACTTGCAAGGCTACAATGCCGATCCAGTGGCCGACACGCTGAAAGCGGAATGGTTCGGTAAGGTCGACAAGCTGACTGACGCGCCCGGCGACGGGAATGCGCTGCCCACCGACATGCAAGTGGTCGGCGCGGTTCAGCGTGCCTCGCATGACGATACGGTTGTGATGTGTGCGGCAGGCACCATGCCGGGTGAGCTGCACAAGCTGTGGAAAGCCCCGCGACCCGGGGCCTATCACATGGAATACGGGTTCAGCTGTATGGGGTATGAGATCGCCGGTGCGATGGGCATCAAGATGGCCCAGCCGGATCGCGACGTGATCTGCTTTACCGGCGACGGCACCTATATGATGGCGAACTCGGAAATGGCCTCTGCCGCGATGATGGGTGTCTCCTTCACCGTGGTGATCACCGACAACCGTGGATTTGGCTGTATCAACCGCTTGCAGATGGGCACTGGCGGGGCCGAGTTTAACAACTTGTTGGATCACGCAGTGCACGAGACGCCCTCAGCTATTGATTTTGCGGCCCACGCGGCGGCAATGGGGGCAACGTCGGTTAAGGTCAGTTCGATTGCGGAATTGGAAGACGCCTTGGTCAAACGCGCCGACATCAAAGGGCCATACGTGGTTGTCATCGACACCGATCCATACCCGTCCACCGAATATGGCGGCACGTGGTGGGAGGTCGCCGTGCCCGAGGTCTCGATCCGTCCCGAAGTCAATGAAAAACGCGCGGCCTATGAAGTTGCGATCAAGGAAAGAAACACGAAATGAGCGTGAAGATCGGCATCTCTCCGATTGCGTGGCAGAATGATGATTTGCCCGACCTGACGGCGGCCTACACCATGGAACAGGCGCTGAAAGAGGCGCGAGAGATTGGCTATACGGGCGTCGAGCGCGGCCAGCGGATGCCCGGCGATACCGAAGGGTTGCGGGCTTATCTGGATGCCAGCGATATTGCCCTGTGTGGCGGCTGGTGTTCCGGCGCATCGTTGCTCAATGACTTCGCAACCGAGCGTGAGGCCGTGCGCGAACAGGTCGAGCAGTTCGTGGCGCTGAACAGCCCGTGCATTGTCTATGCGGAATGTTCCAACACCATCCAGACGCAGGCAGGTACGCCAGTCAATCACCGGCCCAAACTGTCAAAGGATGAGGTGCTGGCCTACGCCGCCAAGATTACCGAACTGGCAAAATGGATGGCCGATCAGGGCATGCCGATGGCCTATCACCATCACATGGGCACGATCATCGAAAGTGAAGATGACGTGAACTGGCTGATGGAAGGGTCAGGCCGCGAGGTGGGCTTGTGTTTTGACACCGGCCATCTGCTGTTCGGAGGTGGCGATGTGATGGCAACCCTGAACCGCTGGGGAGATCGCGTGCGTCACGTGCATTTCAAGGATATTCGCCCGAACGTTGTACAGGATGTGCGCGAGAACAATCGCAGCTTTTTGGATGCAGTGATCGCGGGGGCCTTCACCGTGCCTAGTGACGGCTGCATCGATTTTCAGGCCGTCGCAAACGCGCTGAAGGCCATGGACTATAGCGGTTGGATCGTGGTTGAGGCCGAACAGGACCCGGCCAAAGCACCACCCTATGAATACTCCAAACTGGGTTATGACCACATTGTTGAGGTCTGCTCACAGGCCGGATTGGAGATCGCGGCGTAACTCTCTGCCCCAAGGGGCAACACCGAAGGCCATGAGAAAGGAGTCTGTCATGGTAGATCAAGACCTCGGATATGTCGGCTATTTCGACCGGGAATCCTGTGATCTGGATGAATTCAAGGTGTTGACCTCACAGAACCTTCTGGCCGAGGCGGTGCCTCATGCCGTGTCGGTCGAAAAGAATGTGCCCGTCTATGACATGCAGGCGCTATGTCCGATGCTGGATCAGCCTGATACACGCCGGGCCTTGCTGGCGGAATGGGGTCGGGTACTGGATAAATCCGCGGGGGTGATCGCCTTGAAAGGGGCGTATGCAGATACGTCCGTCATCGACCGTGCGACGGATGTGTTTCGTCAGATTATTGACGAGGAACGTCAAAGCGGGTCTGGTGAAGGCGATCACTTCGCCGCCTCTGGCGCCAACGACCGGATTTGGAATGCGCTGCAAAAACAGTGCCTGCGCGATCCCGAAGGCTTCGCGCTTTATTTCGGCAACACGGCTATCGCGGCGGCCTGTGAAGCGTGGCTTGGGCCAAACTATCAGGTGACTGCGCAAGTCAATCAGGTGCGCCCAGGAGGCAAGGCGCAGCAGGCGCATCGGGATTACCATCTGGGGTTCCAAAGTGCAGACAATGCCGCCCGATATCCGGCCCATGCGCATCTGGTGACAGCCTCGCTGACCTTGCAGGGTGCGGTGGCCCATTGCGATATGCCGGTGGAAAGCGGGCCGACCAAACTGCTGCCATTCTCACAACTCTACCCGCCGGGTTATCTGGCGTTCCACGATGAAGCCCACCGGGCGCATTTCGAGGATAGCTATATCCAGTTGCCGTTAGAAAAAGGTGACGCGGTGTTCTTCAATCCGGCGTTGTTCCATGCGGCGGGCGAGAACAGCAGCGCTGATATTCACCGGATGGCGAACTTGCTGCAAATCTCGTCGGCCTTTGGGCGCGCGATGGAGGTGGTGGACCGTCAGGCGATGTCTCTGGCAGTCTTCCCAGCGCTGATTGCCTTGAAGCAACGCGGGGTATTGGGTGCGGCTCAATTGGAAGCAGCGATTGCAGCCACGGCTGAAGGATATCCGTTCCCGACCAATCTGGACACGGACCCCCCGGTCGGGGGCAACGCGCCGGAAAGCCAGGCGGATATCCTGCACCACGCGGTTTCGGTGGGATGGAGCGAGGCGCGACTGGCTGACGCGTTGTTGGCTCTGACCCAAAGGCAAGCTGCCTGAAACAATAGCCGGGCGGCCTATGGGGTCGCCCGCAAGGAGAAAAGATGGCGGATTTGCACAAAAAACCCCTCGGCAAGCGCGGTAAAGTTCACGATATCACCCCGGCCAGCGCCGGGTGGCGGTATGTGGGGTTCGGTCTTTATCACCTGCGCGCCGGTGACAAGGCGGCAGAGCCAACCGGCGATCGTGAGGTCATTCTGGTCATGGTCGAGGGCAAAGCGCAGATCACTGGGGCAGGGCAGGATTGGGGCGTTCTGGGTGACCGGATGGATGTGTTCGAGAAAACACCGCCGCATTGCCTCTATCTGCCCAACGGGGCCGAATGGGAGGCGGTGGCCGAGACCGATTGCGTCATCGCCGTTTGCTCTGCGCCGGGCATGGGCGGGCATCAGGCCCGGCGCATTGGGCCGGATGGCATTACTCTGACCGAACGCGGCAAGGGCGTGAACACGCGTTATATCAACAACATCGCGATGGAGAATGAAGACTACGCCGACAGCCTGCTGGTGACCGAAGTCTTCACCCCGAACGGGCATTGGTCCAGCTATCCCAGCCACCGTCACGACGAGGACGATTACCCCCGCATCACCTATTTGGAAGAAACCTACTATCACCGCCTCAACCCGGCCAACGGTTTCGGAATCCAGCGGGTCTATACCGATGATGGGCAGTTGGACGAAACGATGGCGGTGTCCGATGGCGATGTTGTACTCGTCCCGCGCGGCCATCACCCTTGCGGTGCACCCTACGGGTTTGAGATGTACTACCTGAACGTCATGGCCGGACCGTTACGTAAATGGCGGTTCGTCCCGGCCCCAGAGGTCGAATGGATCATGGAACGGGATAGCTAAGCTCGTAGCTTTGCCCAAAACCGGACAGGTTGCTCTATAGAGGAGTGTTTTCTGCGGTTTCGCGACCCGGACGTTTTAGAAGACGTCGAAGCAGCGGTTTGAACGGCCAAATGATCGCGCGCCTGCTCAGCACGAACACAGGCCTCGAATTGCGCAGCATCGAACTCGCAAATTCGTTGGCTTCCTTTTCTTGATCAGCCACCTGACCGTCTTCGCTGTGCCCCAGAACGTGATGTCCGACTTCATGATAAAAGGTGAACTCTGCCATCATACGCGCCCACCACAATTGCAGGCCCTTGGGGGACGGCGAGGGCCAGGTCAGGATGATGCAGGAGAAAAACAGATTGTACTTGCCGAGGTAGTCCATGTCGGCCCGTCGGGCGATCACATCGATCCGAGTTACTTGTTCAAGGGTGATATCCTTGGTCCTGCTCCATTTGATCATGTCTTTGATGACCCGCGCGCGATCCACGATGTCGTCGCTTATGAACACGGGGGTATCGTCGCTCAGGACAGTGGCTGGTTGGTCATCAATGTGTTTTGCGAGAATATTCAGCGTCCGACGATGAACGGGATGTAGTTTTAGTCGTTTAAGGCGACAGACTTCTTCCCGGAAAACAGAAGAGTCCAGTTCATCAAGGAGTGTAAGGAGCGCGCCGAAATATCTGGGCGAAGGCCCGCGCGGGTTATCTTTCCAGGCTTTGGATGAGAGCCTTTTTTGAACTTCGGGCACCGCGCTTTCGGGGCATTGCAAGAGCGCTCGCCATGTGTCCCGGATGGTTTCGATATGGTGCGTCGAAATCCCCCAAAGGAATTTATCGACAAGTTGGCTGGCGCTTTTGGTCATATCCGTTGATTGGCGCAGGATTGTGCCAGAATTTTGATATATTTCCAGATGTTTGCAAAGAGCGCGAAGCGCCAGACTACCCAACCTGTGGCGGTGCACCGAATGCGCGGATTACCAGACGCGCGGCCGCCTCAACCGGGTCGTGCGTTTCCTTTAGGATGGTCACACGATCAAATCGATCTGGGTCAGCGTTCACAGCTTCATGCAAGGCTTGACCGAATGCCATGCGCAGCTCGGTACCGATGTTGAACTTGCAGATAGACGTCTCGCGCGCGAGGCGTGCGCGCTGTTCGACCGGCACGCCTGAGCCACCATGGATGACAAGCGGCACATCGGTCATGGTGTCGATCTGAGCAATACGGTCTTCGTCCAGCCCGCCCTCTTTATCCTGTTGCAAATGGACATTTCCAACCGAGATCGCCATCGCGTCCACTCCGCTGTCACGGGCGAATTGTGCGGCCTCGGACGGATCGGTCCCGTTTGATCCCTCGCCGCCGGAATAGCCCACGAACCCGATCTCACCTTCACAGGAAATCCCCGCTGCATGAGCCATTTCGGCAATAGCTGCGGTCTCGTCTATATTCTGTTGCAACGGCTTGCGCGAGCCATCGAACATCAGCGAGGTGAAGCCACTGTCCAACGCGATTTTACACTCTTCAAATGTATAACCGTGATCCAGATGAGCAACGACGGGGATTGAGGCCCCTTCGGCCAGATGGCGGAACATCTTACCCAGAATGGGCAGGGGCGTGTGCTCGCGGCAGCTGGGTCCGGCTTGCAGGATGACCGGCGCGTTTTCGGCCTCGGCAGCGGCGACATAGGCGCGCATATCTTCCCAGCCCAGGGTCACAAGCCCGCCTACCGCATAGCCCTGCTGATAGGCGGGTTGCAGCACGTCTTTCAATGTCACGAGGGTCATTTGAACTTTGCAATCATGTCTTTGATGCCCGGGATTGTCTCGACCTGATAGGCATGGGTGGGTTGGAAATACTGCACCAATGAGCGCTGCGTCAGCCCGCCAAGGATGGTGAAATAATACATCTCATACCCCGGCAATACGCAGCAGGGATGGTATCCCTTGTCGATGCAAACGGTCGAGCCATCGACGATGTGATATGCATCCCCCGGCTCATTGTCTTCACGTTGTAGCATTTGCAGGCCCGAGCCCCAGTTGGGTTTGAAGCGGAAATTATAGGTCTCGTCGTGGCGCGTTTCATCTGGCAGCCGGTTGGTGTCGTGCTTGTGGCTGGGAAAGCCTGACCAACCGCCCTGACCCACGGTAAAAAGTTCACTGACCAGCAGACGCCCCACTTTATCATGTTGCTTCTGACCCAGGATGTGCTTGATCTTGCGATGGGTTTTAGTGTCATCGCTACCGTATTGCACAAGGTCGTGTTCACGCACGTCGAAGGGGTCCAGTACCTTGTCATACTTCGCCCCTGCAACGAAAACCTCGGTCGCGTCCGAGACACAGACCATCTGCACCTTTGCGCCGACTGGAACATAGACCCCTTCGGGATCGCCGTCCCAGACATCCTCCCCCCTGTTACCAAGCTTGGGGAACTGCGCTCCTTCGACAGAGATATCTACGGTACCGGTTGCGGGTACGATGCAGGTTTCGTAGCCGGGCACCTGATATTCGAACGCTTCACCTTTTTGCAGTTTCACGATGTTGAAATAGTTCAGGGGAACCATGGGGTCATCGATATCAACGATGGCGGTGTTCTTGTTGTCATATGGCGCAATATGCATGGGATATTCCTATGTGGTCGGGCCGGGATGATCGGCCAGAAATGCGTCGAGTTCCGCAGTCGTAGGCATGGCCGGGGCGCAACCGGGTTTTGAGACCACGATAGATGCGCAGGCTGAGCCGCGCATCACGGCGTCTTTCAGCGGATATCCTGCCGCGATTGAGGCCAAGAGCCCGGCCATGAAGCTGTCGCCAGCCCCGACCGGCTTGATGGCATTTACCGGGTAGATGCCGGTTTGGGTTTCCTGCCCATCTGCCAGCGTTACAGCGCCTTTTTCGCCCATCTTGTAGATGACGACCCGGCCCGGGTTTTCCGCAAGTTCCTGCGCCTTGGCAAAGCCCTTTTCGATGCCGCCAGCCATGAAACCGAATTCTTCATCGTTACCCACGATCAGATCGCTTGCCTCACCTGCGCGCGAGAGAACATCGGCAGCAACCTCGGGCGATGGCCAGCTATACGGGCGATAGTCGATATCGAAGATGATAGGCAGACCGGCCTTTCGTGCAATCTCAAACCCGCGGAACGTCGCACTGCGCGAGGGTTCGGCGGCGAAAACGGTTCCGGCGGACAGCAAGGCGGTGAATCTGCTGAAATCAACCCGGTCCATATCTTCTTCGGTGACTTGAAAATCGACCGCATTGTTTCTGTAGATGACGTTCTGGAAATCTTCCGTTCGGCTTTCATAGATCGCAAGCGACATGCGATGCTCACCGCCGATGGTGCGAATGCAAGACGTATCTACGCCGTAATGATGCAGGCGGTTCATGCAGAACCGTCCAATCGCATCATCCGAGATTGAAGTGATCAGTGCCGCCTGACTGCCCAGCTTGACCAGACCGGCCGCGATATTGGCGGATGATCCGCCCAGGTCTGCATGAAAGGTATCGGCTTCTTCACTTTTTGCTCCAATGGGGGCCGCAGTCAGATCCATGCCCGCGCGCCCCAGAATGGCAAATCGGTTTCCTTTGATGCCGTCGATCAGGGCGCTCACGTCTTTAGTCCTCCGACAGGGATGATGGCAAAGTTTGGACCTTGCGCTGAATCGATTCACACGATACTCATTTTGCAACCGGTTGCAAATACAATGTTCGGAGCCGCAAAAAGATGCCTGATATCGGAATTGGAATTGTGGGTGGCGGCTATATGGGCAAGGCGCATTCCGTTTCCATGTCCGCTGTGGGCGCAGTTTTCAACACAGCGCTCAGACCCAAGCTCGAGGTGATTTGCGCCTCAACCCCCGAAAGTGCAGAGCGTTACCGCGCAGCATACGGTTTTCAGCGCGCAACCGCCGATTGGAGGGTCTTGGTCGATGACCCGAAGGTCGAGGCGGTTGTCATCGCATCGCCACAGGAAACCCATCGTCAAATTGCCGAAGCGGCCTTTGCTTTGGGCAAACCGGTTCTGTGCGAAAAGCCTTTGGGCGCCTCGCTGGAGGACAGTCAGGCGATGGTCAATGCTGCTGAGGCGGCGGGCGTCGTCAACATGGTCGGCTTCAACTACATCCGCACACCTGCCAGCCAATACGCGCGCAAGCTGATTGCCGATGGTGAGATCGGCGATGTCACCTGGTTTCGCGGAGAGCATACCGAGGATTTCTATGCCGACCCGCAGGCCCCGGCCACCTGGCGGACAACAGGTGTGGCAAACGGGACGATTGGCGATTTGGCCCCTCATATGGTGAATGGCGCACTGGCCTTGATCGGTCCGATTGCGCAGGTCATGGCCGATGTGGAAACCGTACACCGCACCCGCCCGGGTGGTGAGGTCACAAATGATGATCACGCCCAGATGATGTGCCGGTTCGAAAACGGCGTGATGGGCAATCTCTATTTCAGCCGCGTCGCGACGGGCCGCAAGATGGGATATGCCTATGAAATATCGGGCACAAAAGGCGCAATCCGTTTTGACCAAGAGGATCAGAATGCACTATGGCTGTATCGACGCGAAGGCCCAGAGGCGCAGCAGGGGTTCACCAAGATTCTGACCGGCCCGGCGCATCCGGACTATGAGCCCTTCTGTCAGGGCCCAGGCCACGGCACCGGCTATCAGGATCAGATCATCATCGAGGCTAAGGATTTCCTGCAGGCAATCCACACCGGCGAGGCGATCTGGCCCACCTTCCGAGACGGGCATGAGGTAAACCGTGTGCTGGCGGCGGCAATGGCGTCCTCGGACCAGCGGCAGTGGAAAAACACCAGCGATTTCTGATCGCTCAACAACACGTTCTGAAGAAAGACTGAAGACCATGGCAAAGTTGAAATGGGGTATGATCGGCGGTGGTGAGGGCAGCCAGATCGGACCCGCTCATCGGTTGGGCGCACAGGCCGACGGGATGTTTGAGTTCGCGGCTGGCGCTCTGGATCATCGGCCCGAGATAGGTCGCGAATTTGCCCAGCGATTGGGTATCGCGGCCGATCGCGCCTATGGCAGCTGGCAGGACATGCTGACGGGCGAAAGGGACCGCCCCGACCGGATTGACCTGGTCACGATTGCAACGCCGAACTCCACCCATTTCGAAATCGCTAAGGCGTTTCTTGAGGCTGGTTTCAACGTCCTGTGCGAAAAGCCGATGACCATGACGGTGGCAGAGGGCGAAGAGATCGTGCGCGTGGCCGAGGCGTCAGGTAAAATTTGCGCAGTGAACTATTGCTATTCTGCCTATCCAATGGTGCGCCAGGCCCGTGCCATGGTGCGGGCAGGAGAGATTGGCAAGATTCGTCTGGTCGTGACCAATTTCAGCCATGGGCATCATGGCGACGCCACAGACGCAGACAATCCGCGCGTGCGCTGGCGCTATGATCCGGCCATGGCCGGTGTCTCAGGCCAGTTTGCAGATTGCGGCATTCACGCGCTGCATATGGCCAGCTTCATCTGTGATGATGAGGTTAAATCCCTGTCGGCAGATATGGCCTCGACCATTGCCAGCAGGGAGTTGGAAGATGACGCGATGGTCAACTTCCGGATGGAAGGCGGCACCGTTGGGCGGCTCTGGACCTCGTCGGTGGCGATTGGGCGACAGCATGGGTTTGATATTCAGGTGTTTGGCGAAACCGGCGGTCTGCGCTGGGCGTCAGAACAACCCAACCAACTGATCTACACACCTGTTGGCGGGCGCACCCAGATTATCGAAAAGGGCGAAGGCGGGCTGCATGACGAAGTTCAGCGCCTGTCGCGTGTCGCCATCGCCCATCCCGAAGGTTTCCCGCTGGCAGTGGCCAATATCTACTGTGATCTAGCCGATGCGATCCGGGGCGAGGTGCGGGATGGTCTGCCAGGCGCCGCCGATGGTGTTCGTTCCATCGCCGCCGTTCATGCCGCCGTGGCGTCAGGCAAAGAAGACGGCGCGTGGAAAGATGCGCGTCCGCCAATGTTTCGCTAATCAGGGGCGGGGCCGCAACGTGCCCCGCTCAATCACGCGGCAGGGGAATATCCGGGCCTCAGGGTATCTTTGGGGCTCTTTCAACATCTCTTCGACCAGATCGACCGAAGACGTAATGATCTGTTTGATTGGCTGGTGAATGGTCGTCAGGTCAACGCTTTCCCAGCGCGCCATTTCCATGTCATTCAATCCGATGATGCCAATATCCTGACCCGGTTTCAGCGCATGATCTGAAAGGGCGGACAACGCGCCGACAGACAGGATATCGTCACCGCAGAAATACCCGTCTGCCGGGGTGCCACTTAGCAAGCGCAACATCTCGGCCCGTCCGGCCTCAAACGAATAATTGTCGGCGAAGGAGTAGGAAACCTGCAGGTCCGGATGCTGCTCGGCTTCTTCAATGAATCCGCGATATCGGTCCAGAGCCGAGGTCGCGCTTTTCGGCCCGCCCAGATATCCGATATGCTTGTACCCACGCGAGACAAGCTCGCGCGCTGCCATGCGCCCGCACTCCACATTGTCGATGCCAACCACATGCACTTCGGGCGACGTTGCCGATCGGCCAAACGTATGCACTACGGGCACACCGGCATCATGGAACGCTTTGGCAAAGCTGGGGGGCAGGGTCGAGGAGGCCACTATGACCGCGTCGACCGAATATTGACGCAGCATGCGAACGGAATTGGCCGGCTCTGTCTCATCCGTCAGGTTCACGATCAAAGGACGCAGCCCACGTTCCTGCAAGGCGCGTGTGAACTGGTCGAACACCTCAAGGAAAATTGGGTTGTGGAAGTTGTTCGAGATCAGACCAATCAGTTTGGTCCGTCCGGTTGTCAGCGATGAGGCCAGCGCATTCGGACTATACCCCAGCTCTTGCGCGGCTTTTTCGACCTTGCTGCGGGTCTTGGCCGAGACCGAGGCGCCTTCGGTAAAGGTTCGCGAAACTGCGGACCGGGATACGCCTGCAAGTGCTGCGACGTCTTTCAGTGTAACGCTCAAGATTGATACCGTCTGTGCTGTGCGGGCGTTGGGATTGTGATTGCAAACCATTATGCATCAAAGCAACGGCTCTGCAACCGATTGCAAGCCGCGTGAAAAGCATGCCAGTGAAATCACAAATCCCGGGGCGCGACCTGCGTCAGTACCTATGAAAAAGCCCGCGGCCAAGCGCGGGCTTTCATTTTGGTTCTATGCCAGTGGCCTATTGTGGGATCTCGCCTTCCAGACCTTCGACATAGAAATTCATACCGGCAAGTGTGCCGTCATCGGCCACTTCACCATCAGCCAGCCAGTCGCTGCCGTCTTGCTTCTTAATCGGGCCGGTGAAGGGATGGTATTCGCCTGCAGCCATGGCTGCTTTTAGCGCTAGTGCTTCTTCTTTGACATCCGCGGGAACCGCATCAGAGATTTCGCCAATGGCGACCATACCTTCGCGGATACCGTCCCAGGTGTTCACGGACTCCCAGGTGCCGTCCATCACGGCCTGAGTGCGTGCGATGTAGTAGGGCGCCCAGTCGTCGATGATCGAGGAGACGCGCGGGAACGGAGCATATTCGCTCATGTCCGAGGCCTGGCCAAAGGTGACAACATTGCCCGCCTCTTGCGCAGCAGCCTGCGGCGCGGTCGAGTCGGTGTGCTGTAGAATCACGTCAGCACCCTGTTCGATCAGAACCTTCGCCGCGTCAGCTTCTTTTGCGGGGTCAAACCAAGTGTAAGCCCAGACAATTTTAAACTCGACATCCGGGTTAACCCGTTGCGCGTGAATAAAGGCCGAATTGATGCCCCGGATCACTTCGGGGATCGGGTAGGAACCGATATAGCCGATGATGTTCGACTTGGTCATATTGCCCGCGATGTGACCCTGAACGGCGCGACCTTCGTAGAAACGTGCCGAATAGACCGAGACGTTTTCGGCGGTCTTGTAGCCGGTCGCATGTTCGAACTTCACATTCGGGAATTTCTTGGCCACGTTGATCGTGGGATCCATATAGCCGAACGAGGTGGTGAAAATCAGATCGGCCCCCTCCAATGCCATCTGGGTCATGACGCGTTCGGAATCCGGGCCTTCGGGTACGGATTCAACAAATACGGTTTCGACCTTGTCGCCAAAGTGTTCTTCAACCGCCAGCCGACCCTTGTTGTGCTCATAGGTCCAGCCACCGTCGCCCACGGGACCAACATAGACAAAACCGACCTTTGTCTTGTCTTCGGCCATGGCTCCTGAGGCCAGACCCAGCGCCATGGCGGCACTTGCCAGAAGTGTAGTGAATTTCATGTGTTACTCCCCAAGTTGGTTCAGTTGGCCCCTAGTGTGAGGCATGGAATATTCGGCCCAGTGAGGCAGGTGCGCTGCTCTTGTCGGCCGAAAGGATCACAAGCACAAGGATCGTGATGATATAGGGCGACATTGCCAGATACTCGACAGGAATGGCAACGCCCGCTGCCTGCAAATTAAGCTGCAATACGGTGATGCCGCCAAACAAATAGGCACCCAGCAGTGCGCGCCATGGCTTCCAGCTGGCAAAGACCACAAGCGCCAGGGCGATCCAGCCAACACCGGCGGTCATGCCTTCGGTCCACTGCGGCACTCGGATCAGACTGATATAGGCGCCACCGAGACCCGCACAGGCACCCCCGAACAGAATCGCCAGAATGCGGATCTTTATGACCTTGTAGCCCAAGGCATGGGCTGCATCGTGGTTTTCACCCACTGCGCGCAGGATCAAACCCACGCGGGTGTATTTCAGCGTGGCCCAGACTGCCGCCGTCAGCGCGATGCCCACATAGAGGATTGGATCATGCTGGAACAGGATCGGGCCAATGACAGGAATATCGCTGAGTATTGGGATATGGATATCCCCCATGCTAGGCGGCTTGATGCCCACATAGCTTTGGCCCATCAACGCGCTGAAGCCGAGGCCAAACAAGGTTAGCGCCAGTCCGCTGGCCACCTGGTTGGCCAGCGCCACTTGCGTCAGCAAAACAAACAACAGGGATAGCACCGCACCTCCAATCGCTGCAGCGACAAAGCCCAGCCACGGAGAGCCGGTCTCGACCGATATCGCAAACCCGCTGATTGCACCAACGATCATCATGCCCTCGACACCGAGGTTCAGAACGCCTGCTTTCTCGACAACCAGCTCTCCTATTGCTGCCAGCAGTAGGGGGGTTGCGGCCACCATCAGCGAGGCGATCAGAAGGACGGGATTGATTTCACCAAGGTCCATTAGGCCACCTCGCTACGGGCCGCACGGATGCGGTAGTTTGTCAAAAGATCGAACGCCAGCAGGAAGAACAAAAGCATCCCCTGGAATACCTGTATGGCGGCGGCCGGCAGGCCCAGCTGAGACTGCGCGATTTCACCCCCAATGTAAGTCAGCGCCATCAGGCCTCCGGCCAGCAGAATGCCTACCGGGTGCAGGCGGCCAAGAAAGGCCACGATGATCGCGGTGAAGCCATAGCCGACGTTGAAGTCGATGCTGACCTGCCCAGAGGGGCCAGACACTTCGAACATCCCGGCCAACCCGGCCAGTGCGCCAGACATGCCAAGGCAGAACAGGATGAGACGGGCCGGGTTTACCCCTGCGAACTTCGCGGCGCGCGGTGCTTCGCCGGTAAGTCGAATGTGAAACCCCAGCATATGCCGGTTCAGCAGCACATAGGCGAAGATCACCGCAATAAAGGCCGCGACAACACCCCAATGCATTCCGGAACCTGCGATCAGCTCGGCATTATGCGCGCTGTCATAGGATTGCAGGTTACGCGACCCGGGAAAGCCGAACCCCTCGGGGTTTTTTAGCAAACCTAACGAGACCGAGGCCAGCATCTGCTCGGCCACATAGACCAGCATCAGTGACACGAGGATTTCATTCGTCCCGAAACGAACCTTCAGAAAGGCCGGGATCATCGCCCAGAGCCAGCCACCAAACGCCCCGGCAAGTACCATGATCGGAAAGATGTAGAACGCTTCCATCGGGTAGAAAGCCAACCCAGCCCCCGCCCCGAAAATGGCCCCCATTATGTACTGCCCCTCGGCCCCGATGTTCCAGATCCCCGCCCGGAACCCCAGCGACAGGCCGATGGCGATCAGCACCAAAGGCGCGCCTTTCACTAGCAACTGTGGACGGTAGTAGAATGCGAATTCACCAAACAGCGGTTCCCAGAAGATCGTGCCGATCGCTTCGACCGGGTTCTTTCCCAAAATGGCGAACAGGACACCTCCAAACACCATCGTCGCCACGACAGCCACCAGAGGGGTCGCATAAGACCACGCTTTGGACGGCTGCGGCCGTTTCTCCAACACAATCATCTGCCCATCCCCCTGCGCGTTCTCATTTGTTCTTTGTCTTTTTTATCAGTCTCGCCAAAGTCGGATATCGGATCACACATGGGCCACCTCCATGCCATGCGCGCCGCCCATCATCAGGCCAATCTCGTCGACCGTCAGGCCCGTGGTCTCGCGCGGGGCGCTCAGCCGGCCTTCGTTCAACGCGGCGAAACTGTCCGAGATTTCCATCAACTCATCCAGGTCTTGCGAGATACAAATGACGGCGGTTCCTTTGGCCGCCAGGTCCAAAATGGCTTGCCGGATCGACGCCGCAGCGGCCGCATCAACGCCCCATGTGGGCTGGTTCACCACCAGAACATCCGGGTTTTGCAGCACCTCACGACCAATTACGAATTTCTGCAGGTTTCCCCCTGACAGCGACCGCGCGGCGTTTTCGGGTCCCGGCGTGCGCACATCGAACGCGCTGATGATTTTCTCAGCAAAGCTCTTAGTATCGGCCCATTTCAGAAAACCGTTGTTCTCCAGCCCTTCCCTTACCGATCCCGTGAGCAGGGCGTTTTCCGTCAGGCTCATATCGGGTGCGGCGGCATGACCCAGCCGTTCCTCGGGCGCGGTCAGCACGCCCAGCTTGCGACGCGCGGTGGGGCCCAGCTTGCCAATCGGTTGGCCGTTGAACTTGATCGCATCAGCGGCGGTTTGGATTTCACCAGACAACACGCCCAGCAATTCATCCTGCCCGTTCCCAGCGACGCCACCGATCCCCAGAACCTCGCCTTTGCGGACGGTCATGTGGACGTTCTTCAGCGCGGTTCCGAATTCCGAAGGGGAAGGCACCGACAAACCGCTCACATCCAACGCGACCTCGCCAAATGCGCGGCCAGACCGTTCCGGGGTTTGCAAAGTTGATCCCACCATCATCTCGGCCATGTCACGGGCTGAAGTTTCAGACGGCACGCATTCTCCCACATTCTTACCCAAACGCAGGATTGTGGCGTGGTCGCACAGCGTGCGGATCTCTTCGAGCTTGTGCGAAATATAGAGGATTGAGGTGCCCTCAGACCGCAGCTTGTTTAGCGTCTCAAACAGGATTTCGACCTCTTGCGGGGTCAAAACCGAGGTCGGTTCGTCCATGATCAAAAGCTTGGGGTCTTGCAAAAGGCATCGAATGATTTCAACACGTTGACGCTCCCCCGCGGACAGGTCACCCACGGTGCGATAGGGGTCCAACGGCAACCCATAGGTTTCCGACACCTCGCGGATACGAGAGGCCAGATCACCCATCGCAGGCGGGTTCTCCATCCCCAGTGCGATGTTTTCGGCCACGTTCAGCGCATCGAACAGTGAGAAGTGCTGGAACACCATCGCAATCCCATCTGCCCGCGCCGCGCGGGGTTCCGCTGGGGCGAAAGGTTGGCCGCGCAGCATCATGGTGCCGCTGTCCGGCTTCACTAGCCCATAGATCATCTTGACCAGTGTGGATTTCCCAGCGCCGTTTTCGCCCAACAACGCGTGAACTTCGCCTTCACCGATGTCGAATGACACCTGATCATTGGCCACGACGCCGGGATAGGCCTTGGTCAGCCCTTGCAGGCTTAAAAGTGGAGTGGTCACGCGCTCAGGTCCTTCTTCAACTCAGTCTGTCGGGCCGGACGCAGAAGTTGCGCGGCGACGCCAACGGCGATGATTTGTGGGTGTTTGCCCAGAGCGGGATCGCCGATTGGACAGGTGATCCTGCTGATCTGTTCAGGCAAATGCCCAAGGGTTGCCAGACGCGACCGGAACCGTGCCCATTTCGTAGCTGAGCCGATCAGCCCCGCAAAGCGGAATTCGTGAGTAAGCAGCCGGTTGCACAGCTCTAAATCCAGATTGTGTGAATAAGTAAGCACTAGATGCTCGGCATTAAGCGGTGCATGGCGAACCAGCTCGGCTGGTTTGGCCGCTGGAACGGTGGTGACACCTGCTGGGATTGAAGTCGGGAAGCGCTCGGGTCCGGTGTCGACCCAGGTGATCGCGATTTCGGGCAGGGGGGACAGAACGTCAACCAGTGCTCGGCCTACATGGCCTGCGCCCCATATCCATAGGTGGCGGGTTGGCTTGTGAACCGGCTCGATCATCCAGTCGTCGATCAGTTGCGGTTCAGGGGCAATGCCCTGTCCACGCGCAGCTGCCAGCAGTCGTTTGATGGACAGCGGCATGGCGCCTTCGGATGCGGATCGCGCGATAACCGTGTCGTCGAGCGTATCAACCGCCTTAAGGTCATAGACCTCACTGAGAAGTGAAACCGCGCCACCACAGCATTGCCCCATGTCGGGGCCAAGTGCGTGATGGGTCAGGCGGCAAGCAGTGGTTTGATTTCGCGCGGCTTGGGCGGCCTGATATTCCAGTGCACCACCGCCTATTGTGCCGCTTTGCCCAACGCCGTTTTTCTCGGGCCAAACCAACATTGCGGCTCCGACCTCGCGTGGTGACGATCCCTTGATCGCAGCGATGACCACGCGGGTGACTTTCCCGTGGGTTTTGACCGCCTCCCTCAAAGCCTCAAGGTCAAATCCCATCAGATGCCTCCCTTCATCCTTTGGACGCCGCGCCAGACCTCTTCAGCTGTGGCAGGAGCGTTCAGCGCCGGGTAGCCATCGCCACAAGCTGCGACCGCGTTTGACAAGGCCAGCCATGCCGAGATGCCCAGCATGAAGGGCGGTTCCCCCACCGCTTTTGAGCGATAGATCGTGTCCTCTGGGTTCTCACCATCCCAAAGTGCTATGTTGAAGATATCAGGCCGGTCCGAGCAGGCGGGGATTTTGTAGGTGGAGGGCGCATGGGTGCGTAGATTGCCCTTGCCGTCCCAGACCAGTTCTTCGGTCGTCAGCCAGCCTGCGCCTTGCACATAACCGCCTTCAACCTGTCCGATGTCGAGCGCGGGGTTCAGCGACGCGCCCGCATCATGCAGGATATCCGTGCGCAGGATGCGGTTCTCACCAGTCAGCGTGTCGATGGCGACCTCTGTGACGGAGGCCCCGTAGGCGAAGTAATAAAATGGCCGACCTCGTCCCGCGATCCGATCCCATTCGATTTTGGGGGTTTTGTAGAACCCGGTGGCCGATAGGCTGATGCGACCCTGATAGGCCAGCGCGGCGGCTTCGGCGAATGTGTATCGCTCTGCACCGACCGACACATGGCCATCGGCGAAGACCACCGTCGACGGGTCGGTCTGATGGCGCTCTGCCAGATAATCGGCCATTCGATCAATGATGGTATCGCAGGCCGCTTTGACTGCCATACCGTTCAGGTCACTGCCCGAAGACGCCGCCGTGGCCGAGGTGTTGGGCACTTTGGCCGTATCGGTTGCGGTGATCTTGACCATCTCCAGCGGGATGCCAAAGCGCGACGCAGCGACCTGCGCGACTTTCTGGAACAGGCCCTGACCCATCTCGGTGCCGCCATGATTCAGGTGAACCGAGCCGTCCTGATACACATGCACCAACGCACCCGCCTGATTCAGATGGGTCAGCGTGAAGGAAATCCCGAACTTGACTGGCGAGAAGGCGATGCCCTTCTTGATCACACTGTTTTCGGTGTTCCATTTTTCGATGGCGGCTTTACGCGCGGCATAATCGCTGGATTTCAGCAAAGCTTCGGTCATGCCGTGCAGCTCGAAGTCGCTGACCTCCATGCCGTAGGGCGTCGTGTTGCCGTCTGCGGGCAGGGCGCGCACCGGGGCGTTGCCGGTTTCAACCGCGCCACGGCTGGTCAGGTCTTCATGCGGGTCGGGGTGGCCCAGCGGTTTCTCCGGTACTGGCGGGTCCGCCACGAGATGCGCCGGTTCATAGTAGTTCCGACGGCGCAGTTCGACCGGGTCCAGTCCCAACTCATGCGCGGCATGGTCCATCACCCGCTCGATGCCCACCATGCCCTGAGGTCCGCCAAACCCACGATAGGCGGTGGCGGATTGGGTGTTGGTTTTCAGACGATGGCTCTCTATCCGAGCATTGGGCAGCAGGTAGGCGTTGTCCGAATGCAGCATCGCACGGTCGGCGACGGGCAGCGACAAATCCTGCGCCCAGCCGCAGATGACATAGTGATGGAATGAGACGCCTTGAACATGGCCGTTCTCATCAAACCCGGCCTTGTAGGCAATGCGGAAGGCGTGGCGCTTGCCAGTTATGGTCATATCATCATCGCGGTCATAGCGCATCTTGCAGGCTTTACCGGTGGCGCAGGCAGCGATGGCACAGGCCACGGCCAGGGCGTTGCCCTGACTTTCCTTGCCGCCGAAGCCGCCGCCCATCCGGCGGGTTTCGACCCGAACGGCATGCATGGGAACGCCCAGAGCATCGGCCACCTTGTGCTGAATCTCGGTTGGATGCTGGGTGGAACTGTGGACCAGCATATCCGCACCTTCATTCGGAACGGCCAGTGCGGCCTGACCTTCGAGGTAGAAGTGCTCTTGTCCGCCCAGTTCAAACGTCCCCTCGATCACATGAGTTGCGCTTGCAATAGCTGCGTCCGCATCCCCCTTAGCATAAATGCGCGGGCCATCTTCGAACCGGCTGTCGGCGGCCAGCGCCTCTTCGACCGTCAGGATCGGGGTGTCTTCGGCATAATTGATCTTGCCTAGACGCGCGGCTTTGCGGGCGGCCAAATGGCTTGTAGCGATGACAAGAAACACGGGCTGACCGATGTAGTGCACCGTGCCATCCGACAACAGTGGCTCATCATGGATCGAGGGCGAGACATCGTTGGCAAAAGGTAGATCCTCCGCCGTCATCACTTGCACCACGCCATCCGCAGCTTTCACCGCCGATAGGTCCATTGCGGTGATCGTGCCTTTGGCAATCGGGCTCAGACCAAAAGCCAGATGGAGCGTACCCCTTGGCGCTGGGATGTCATCCACATAGCGCGCGGCACCTGCCACATGCAGCGGGGCAGCGTCGTGGGGGAGGGGTTTGGTCACGCTCATGCCGTCACCTTCAGCACGTCGGTCACTTCGCCCAGATCTTCTAGGAAATACCGTTCCAGCATCGCTTTGGCGGTCTCCAGTCGGTAGGTCGCCGAGGCGCGCATGTCCGTAAGTGGTGAATAATCTTCGGCAAACGCGGGCAGCGCGGCGTCAATCACCTCGCGCAACCAAGGTTTGCCGATGAGTGCCGCCTCTACATGGGTTGCTCGTTTCGGAGTGCCAGCCATGCCACCAAACGCGATGCGCGCTTGTGTAACCGTGCCCTCTGAAACGGTGACATTGAAACACCCGCACACGGCCGAGATATCCTGATCGAACCGTTTGCTGAGCTTGTAAGCCTTCAGTCGATCCGCCTGACGCGGGAAACTGACGGCCTCGACAAATTCGCCGGGAGCGCGGTCTTGTTTGCCGTAGTCGATGAAGAAATCTTCCAAAGGAAGGGACCTGCGGGCGCCGCCTTTGCGAAGGTGCAAAGTTGCATCCAAAGCAATCAGCGCGGGTGGGTTGTCCCCGATAGGAGAGCCGTTCGCGATGTTGCCGCCGACGGTGGCCGCATGGCGCACCTGAATGCTGGCATAGCGGCGGATCATCTCGGCGTAGGCGGGGTGCAGATCGGCCAGCGCCTCGCCCATGCGGTTCATATCGACCATGGCCCCGAAGCGGATTTCGTCATCTGCAATGGTGATCTGTTTCAGGTCGTCGCAGCGGCTGAGGAAAATCACCGGGTCGAGATCGCGCAACTGCTTGGTGACCCACAAGCCGACATCAGTCGCCCCGGCGACAAGCGTGGCGTCCGGGTGTTCCGCGTAAGCCACTGCCAGTTCGTCGCATGAGCCCGGTAATATCGGGGAAGGGGCTGGCGTCTCGATCGGTTTGTCTTTCACCCAGACAGGTACAGGCCGAACTTCAGCCGCTTTTGCTGCGCGGACAATGGGTGCATAGCCCGTGCAACGGCACAGGTTCCCAGCAAGCTGGGTGTCATGATCAGTTACGCCATTCGTATGGCCAGCAACCATCGACATGACAAAGCCGGGTGTGCAAAAGCCGCATTGCGAACCGTGCAGATCAACCATGGTCTGTTGAACGGGATGCACCTCACCATTCGGGCCATTGGCCCCTTCGACGGTGCGGACGGCTTTGCCGTGCAATTGGGGCAGGAAGAGGATGCAGGAATTGAGCGCCTTGTGACCATCTGCGTCCGTCACCATGACGGTGCAGGCGCCGCAGTCGCCTTCGTTGCAGCCTTCTTTGGTGCCGGTCAGGCCGCGATCCTCGCGCAGCCAGTCCAGCAGGGTGGCTGTCGGATTGATGTCCGTCAGCTCCACTGTCTCTCCGTTCAGAAGAAACGTGATATTCATTCGAGAAACCCGTCGCCTTACCCTGTTGCGCCCTTCGGTGCCCTCCTTCGATGCGACGTAGAAAGAGTGGCGGGCGGATAGCTTGCCGTGTGATGTTAGAAACAGCATGGCTTATCTGGCAAGAAAAACTGCCTACATAATACACTATTGAACATCCGCAGCTTACGTGTGTTGCACCTATCTGCAGAATAGTTGCTTGTAATGAAAGCAATTTTTCGTCGTGCCGCCCGAGGAGTTCCGAAGCACCTTCTGAAAAAGCCGAATAATAGCTGTTGATTATTTAGGCGTTTCGACGCTGCGGTTCCGGCTTTTGCCGCCTGTCCGGCTGAGGTAGCTTAGGTGACATGAGCAGTACTCCCCGATTCATTCACCTCCGTGTTCACACTGAATATTCCCTACTGGAAGGCGCCGTACGGCTGAAAAAGCTGCCGGGGCTTTGCGAGAAGGCAGAGATGCCCGCAGTTGCGGTGACGGATACCAATTCCATGTTCTCGGCTTTGGAGTTCTCGGTCACGGCCAGCGGGTCGGGCATACAGCCAATCATGGGATGTCAGGTCGATCTGACCTATGTGCAGGCGCAGCCTGGGGAAAAGCCCAAGGCGCCTGCGCCGCTGGTTTTGTTGGCACAGTCGGAGGTCGGGTATGAGAACCTGATGAAGCTAAGCTCGTGCCTTTATGTGGACAAGGGCGGGCAGCTGCCGCAGGTCACGCTAGACGAACTTGCGGATCGCTCGGAGGGTTTGATCTGCCTAAGCGGGGGGCCAGAAGGCCCTGTGGGTCTTTTGCTGCAGCAAGGTCAGCGCCCAGCGGCTGAGGTTCTGGTGGATCGGTTGGCGGGGATGTTCCCGGACCGTCTTTATATTGAATTGCAGCGCCATCCCGGCGAGGACGGTCAGCCCGAGGCCGAGCGCCTGACCGAGCGCGGCCATGTCGAGATGGCTTATGCCAAGAACCTGCCGCTTGTTGCCACCAACGACGTCTACTTCCCGACCTCGGACATGTATGAGGCGCATGACGCGCTGATCTGTATTGCCGAGGGTGCCTATGTCGATCAACAGGAAGGCCGTCGCCGCCTGACTGCGCAGCATTATTTTAAGTCGCAGCAAGAGATGGCGACTCTGTTCGCCGATTTACCTGAGGCCATCGAAAACACGGTCGAGATCGCCAAGCGCTGTGCCTTCATGGCCTATCGTCGTGATCCGATCTTGCCGAAATTTGCTGATGATGAGGTCGCCGAATTGCGCCGTATCGCGAATGAGGGGCTGCAAAAACGGTTGGCTGTGATCCCTCATGCGGTAACGCCCGAGGAATATCAGGAACGGCTGGATTTTGAGCTTGGGATCATCGAAGGCATGGGGTTCCCCGGCTATTTTCTGATCGTTGCGGACTTTATCCAATGGGCCAAGGATCACGATATTCCGGTGGGGCCGGGGCGGGGCTCGGGCGCGGGCTCGCTCGTGGCTTATGCGCTGACGATTACCGATCTTGACCCGCTGCGCTATTCACTGCTGTTCGAACGGTTCCTGAACCCCGAACGGGTTTCGATGCCGGATTTCGATATCGACTTCTGCATGGACCGCCGCGAAGAGGTGATCCGCTACGTGCAGCAGAAATACGGGCGCGACAAGGTGGGGCAGATCATCACCTTTGGTGCGTTGCTGTCGAAAGCTGCTGTGCGCGATATCGGGCGGGTGCTGCAGATGCCGTATGGTCAGGTCGACCGGCTGTCCAAGATGATCCCGGTCGAAGGTGTCAAACCGGTATCCATCGAAAAGGCGCTGAAAGATGAACCGCGCCTGCGCGAAGAAGCGCGCAGCGAAGAGGTCGTGGATCGCCTGCTGACTTACGGCCAGCAGGTCGAAGGGCTTTTACGCAACGCCTCGACCCACGCGGCGGGGGTGGTGATCGGAGACCGGCCGCTGGACGCGCTGGTGCCGCTGTATCAGGACCCGCGATCCGATATGCCCGCGACCCAGTTCAATATGAAATGGGTGGAACAGGCCGGGCTGGTAAAGTTCGACTTTCTGGGTTTGAAAACCCTGACCGTGATCCAGAACGCGATGGATTTGATCTTCAAGTCTGGGCGAGACTTGCACATCGCCCCGGATGGTACAGAGTTGTATGAACCAGCGGAAGGAGCCGTTAACCAGATTAACGCGATCCCGCTGGATGACGAGGCGACATACAAGCTCTATTCCGCAGCCAAGACGGTGGCAGTGTTCCAGGTGGAATCTTCGGGCATGATGGACGCGCTGAAGCGAATGAAGCCCGACTGTATCGAGGACATCATCGCCCTTGTCGCGCTCTACCGTCCCGGCCCGATGGAGAACATCCCCAAGTTCTGCGAGGTCAAGAACAAGCTCAGCGAACGGGACACGCTGCACCCTTCGATTGATCATATCCTGGACGAAACCCAAGGCATCATCGTCTACCAGGAACAGGTGATGCAGATCGCGCAGGAAATGGCAGGCTATAGCCTTGGTGGGGCAGATCTGTTGCGCCGCGCGATGGGCAAGAAAATTCAAGAGGCGATGGACGCCGAACGGCCCAAATTCCTGAAAGGTGCCGCCGAGAATAATGTGGATGAGGCCAAGGCGACCGAGGTCTGGAACCTTCTGGACAAGTTCGCCAATTATGGTTTCAACAAATCCCATGCGGCGGCCTATGCGGTGGTCAGCTATCAGACAGGTTGGCTGAAGGCGAACCACCCGGTTGAGTTCATGGCAGGGGTCATGAACTGCGACATCCATCTGACCGACAAGCTGGCTGTCTACTTCGAAGAGGTCCGTAAGGGGTTGGAACTGCCTTATGTGCCGCCCTGCGTGAACCGTTCTCAGGCAACTTTCGATGTTGTGGACGGGCATCTGGTGTATGCGTTGGGCGCGTTGAAAAACGTGGGCGTTGAGGCGATGAACCTGGTGGTCGAAGGACGAGGCGGGAAACCGTTCGTGAACCTGTTCGATTTTGCCCGGCGGGTCGATCTGAAACGGGTCGGCAAGCGACCGCTTGAAATGCTGGCGCGAGCTGGGGCCTTCGATGAGCTCGACAAAAACCGTCGCCGCGTGTTCGAAAGTCTCGACCCGCTGGTGCAATATTCAGCCGCAATTCATGAACAGAAAAACTCGAACCAGGTGTCGCTGTTTGGTGAAGCGGGCGATGACCTGCCCGAACCGCGCCTGTCGCCAACGCCGGATTGGTTGCCTGCGGAACGTTTGAGTGAGGAGTTCAAGGCGATCGGCTTCTATCTCTCGGGGCACCCGCTGGATGACTATATGCCAGCTTTGAAACGCAAGCAGGTACTGACCTTGGATGAGGTGATGGAAAAAGCACGCTCGGGGCCGTTGATTGCTAAAATGGCGGGTGTTGTCGCCGGACGTCAGGAAAGGAAATCTGCGCGCGGCAATCGCTTTGCGTTTGCTCAGCTCTCCGATCCGACCGGAGCCTATGAGGTCACGCTGTTCTCAGACACTCTGGAGAAGTGTCGCGAGTTCCTTGAAACCGGGGCGCAAGTGGTGCTGACAGCCGAAGCGACGATGGAGGCTGATCAGTTGAAGCTGCTGGGCAGGTCTGTTGGACCCGTGGATTCTGTCGTGGCCGATGCTGGTGCAACCGGGTTGCGTATCTTTGTGGATCAGCCTCAGGTGCTGCCCACTGTGGCCAAAGTGTTGGATGACGCGGCCAGCGCTGCCAAGGGCGCCGCACGCGGGCCTATTCAACTATGCCTGATGGATCCCGGCCTTCCGGGCGAAGTTGAGATGGATTTGGGGCAGGTTTTTCCGATTAACCCGCAGATCAAAGGCGCGATCAAGTCGCTGGAAGGCGTCATGTCGGTCGAGGAGTTCTAACCCCGGCTTTTGTTGCCAGACCAGACCCGCCCCGCTAGGCTGATTTGCAGATTGGTTCTGGAATTACGCAGGAGGGTTTCCTTATGAAGATATCGGCTGTGATGATACGATCCCTTGCACTAGCGGCTGTGGCGTCCCTTGCGCTGGCGTCGGCTGGGATGGCGGACGACAAGAAGAAAAAGAACACCATCGAAGGCGCCTTGATCGGCGCTGGGGTCGGCGCGCTGCTGGGCGATGGCAAGGGTGCGGCTATTGGTGGCGTGGCCGGGGCCTTCATCGGACATAACTGGAAATGAGTGTGATGCGTGTGAACACCTTGAAACCCGTATTGGCCTGCTTTTGCATGGCTCTGCCAGGTCTGGCCCATGCTGACGAAGCAGCTGAACAGATGGTGCAGGATGCGCTGCCGCTCATGTATCACACCTGCGCCACGGTGGTGGAAGAGGCTGATGGCGATGAGACGTTTATCTACGGGGTCGTCGAAAAGATGACAGCGCTGTCGATCTACAACCGTCAGATCGACATCACTGAGCATGCGGGCTCAGACGAAGACAAAGCTCAGCTGCGTGAGACGTTCATCGCCGCTTTGAGAGCGGGCTGCGCCGAGGATAAAGACGCGCTACTGGGCGGGGTCGTGGACGACGCCGTCAGATCGACGCTGGGCCTTTGATGTATCAATAATGCGGCGGGCGTTCGTCTCCAAAGACAACCCCGCCGGACCCTTCCTGCGCACGTTCGGCCTCGCGCTGTAACAGCATCTCAACACGCCGGGTCAGGCGGTCGATCTCGCTCTGCTGGCTTGTGACGACCGAGTTTAACTCTTCCACCGTGCGGGTCAGATGGGCGATCTGTTCTTCCAGATGCTGCATTGGGTTCTCCTTACAGGCGTCTCATAGCGACCCTGTGACGCCCTGGCCAGAGAAACCCCGCCTTGCCCCGAAACAGACCATGGGATAGACCGCGCGCGGAACACTATGCCCCAAGGACGCCCCACATGGCCAAGCCCAAGAAACAGCCCCGCCCCAAGGCCGTAACGCCAAAAGGGTTCCGTGACTATTTCGGCAAGGAAGTCACGCAGCGTACCGAGATGCTGCGGACGATTGCGGGCGTGTATCATCGTTACGGGTTCGACGCCTTGGAAAGCAGTGCGGTTGAGACAGTAGAAGCGCTGGGCAAGTTCCTGCCTGACGTGGATCGCCCGAACGAGGGCGTCTTCGCTTGGCAGGAGTTTGACGAAGGTGGTAATGGCGACTGGATGGCCTTGCGCTATGACCTGACCGCGCCTCTGGCACGTGTCTATGCGCAGCACCGCAACGACCTGTCGACGCCGTACCGACGTTACGCGATGGGGCCGGTCTGGCGGAACGAGAAGCCTGGGCCGGGACGGTATCGTCAGTTTTATCAGTGTGATGCGGATACAGTTGGCACGGCGTCGATGGCTGCGGATGCCGAGATCTGCGCGATGCTGTCGGATGCGCTGGAAACCGTCGGCATTCCGCGCGGTGACTATCTGGTACGCGTGAACAATCGCAAAGTCCTGAACGGTGTGCTGGAGGCGATGGGATTGGGCGAAGATGCTGCCGCCCGCGACAATGTCCTGCGCACCATCGACAAGTTCGACAAGGTGGGAGAGGCCGGTGTCCGCGAGCTGCTGACCAAAGGGCGTCTGGATGCCTCTGGTGCGTTCATTGATGGTGTCGGTCTCAGCGAAGATCAGGCCGAGCCGGTCATTGCCTTCCTGACGTCCAAAGCTGGTGATACGGCCGGTACGCTGGCCAACTTGCGTGCCGCCGTGGGCGACAGCAAGATCGGCGCCGACGGCATTATAGAACTGGAGCAGATCGGTGCGCTGCTGGATGCAGGCGGCTATGGGTCTGACCGGATTGAGATCGACCCATCGGTTGTGCGTGGTCTCGGCTACTACACCGGTCCGGTTTACGAGGCAGAACTAACCTTCGAGATTTTCGACGAGAAAGGCCGCAAGCGACAGTTTGGGTCTGTTGCTGGCGGAGGGCGCTATGACGATCTGGTCAAGCGATTCACCGGGCAGGAAGTGCCTGCGACCGGCATCTCCATCGGCGTTGATCGCCTGCTGGCCGCCCTGCGCGAAAAAGGTCGCCTGAGCGCACAAGCCACAGGTCCGGTGGTCGTCACAGTCATGGACCGTGATCGCATGGCTGATTATCAGGCGATGGTGGCCGAACTGCGCAATGCGGGTATCCGGGCTGAAGTTTATCTGGGCAACCCAAAGAATTTCGGCAATCAACTGAAATATGCGGACAAGCGGAACTCTCCGATAGCAGTGATCGAAGGCGGTGACGAAAAGGCCAACGGGATCGTTCAGATCAAGGACCTGAACCTGGGCGCCAAGATTGCCGAAAGCGCTACGCTTGAGGAATGGAAGGAACGACCCAGCCAGTTTGAAGTGCCGCGCAATGATCTGGTCGCCAAAGTGCGTGAAATTCTGGACAGTCAGGACTGACCCATGCCCAACCGTTCCCAGATACAGGCCCGCGCCGCGATGATGCGTGTCCGTTTTGAGGCTGCGGGCGCTCAGGTGGTGGATACGCCTTTGTTGCAGCCGGCAGACACGTTGCTGGACCTCTATGGCGAGGATATTCGCGGCCGCGCTTACATCACTTCGGATGCTTTGCGGGGCGAGCAGATGTTGCGCCCGGACTTTACCTTGCCGGTGGTGCAAATGCACATGCGCGACGGGGCCGAGCCTGCGCGCTATACCTATTCGGGCGAAGTGTTCCGCAGGCAGGAGCATGACCCGGACCGATCTAACGAATACATTCAGGTCGGCTATGAGGTGTTTGACCGCGACGATCCGGCCGGGGCGGATGCCGAAGTGTTCTCGCTTATCGCTTTGCAATTGCGCGGGCTGCCTCTGCGCGCGGCGACTGGGGATATTGGAATTCTGATCGCCGCTGTCGAAGGGTTGCGCACAACAGACCGCCGAAAGGCCGCGTTGATGCGCCATCTGTGGCGGCCACGCCGGTTCCGGGTGCTGCTGGATCGGTATGCGGGTCGCAAGCGTGGGCCCGAAGGGCGCGATGCGCTGTTGGACTCTGCTGACCCGATGGCATTTGATTTTCCGATGATCGGAAAACGGCGCGCGCCCGAGATTGCCGAACGGATCGAAGCCCTGCGCGAGGATCGTGATGCGCCGCCGATTTCTGACAATGAATTGGTTGGGCTGGAAACTCTGCTGAATGTGCGCGAGACGATGCCCTTTGCGCTGGAACAGCTGCGGGATGTGGCGGTCGATCTGCCGCAAATCACCTCGGCGCTGGACCGACTTGAAGCGCGGGTTGCTGCGTTGCAGGCGCGCGGCGTGGATGTCGAGCGGTTGGATTTTGAGGCGTCCTATGGCCGGACCTCGATGGAGTATTACGATGGGTTTGTTTTTGGCTTCTATGCCGAGGGCCGACCCGATCTGCCGCCGATTGCCACGGGCGGGCGCTATGATGCGCTGACACGGCAATTGGGTGACGGGTCTGAAATCCCCGCAATTGGCGGCGTGATCCGACCCGACCTGATGCTGGAAATCGAGGAGGCCGCGCAATGACTGTAAAGCTGGGCGTACCCTCGAAGGGCCGGTTGATGGACAAGACATTTTCGTGGTTCGAAAAGCGCGGCATTACCCTGTCACGCAGCGGATCGGATCGGGAATATGCGGGAACGGTTGACGGGGTAGATGGAGTGTCGTTGATCCTGCTCTCGGCCGGAGAAATCCCGCGCGAACTGGCCTCTGGCCGTATTCATCTGGGCGTGACCGGCAACGATCTGGTGCAGGAAAAGCTACCGCGCTGGGAACAGCAGGTTGCCGAGATTTCAGCGCTGGGCTTTGGTCGGGCGGACCTGATTATTGCGACCCCGGCGTGCTGGGTCGATGTGGATACGTTGGACGATCTGGATGCAGCGGCCGCCGCATTCCGCAAGGTGCATGGCCACCGGTTGCGGATCGCCACCAAATTTCACCGGCTGGTGCGCGAGTTTCTGACAGATGCGGGTGTTGCGGATTACACTCTGGTCGACAGCCAGGGCGCGACCGAAGGTACGGTGATGAACGAAACTGCCGAGGCAATTGCCGATATAACGTCTACCGGAGAAACACTGCGAGCCAACCACCTTAAGGTTCTGTCAGATGGGCTGATCCTGCAATCGCAGGCCACATTGTGGCGCAGTCGAGTGGCTTCGCTTGATACGGCAGACAAAGCGGTTCTGACTGAATTGCTGGAGCGGTTGCAGTAGCTACAGAACGCCGATTTCAGCCAGTGCGCGGTTCAGATCATCTGGCAGGGCGTCTTCCAGCGCGCGGTTCTTTGGCAGGTCGGCGGGTGTATCTTCGGGTTTGAGATAGCGCCACCCCTGAAACGGGCGTTTCAGTGCGTTTTGGGTGCGATGTACCTCGGGGTCCAGCACTATGGCGCAGCGTCGGATACCATCCTCGCCGCGCACCTCGTCCAGCCGAAGGATGCGCTGGCGGCATTGGACGATACCCTTGATGACCCAGTAGATGGATCCGCCATTCAGGATTTCGGCTTCGCGCTTGGGCCACATGCGGGTGACATGGCGCGGGCAGCCATCCTCATACAGCGGTTTGCGACTGTCCTGCCACGCCTGCAACGTGTCCACGCTGTCTGACCCGACTGAAAGTTTGATGAGGTTGATGTATTTATCCACAGCTTTCCCACAGAGTCGTCCCGAGGCTTGTCCTTATATTGTAGCTTGCTGAGTGTTGTCATCAAGGTGTTGTGGCAGCGGTGTGATTTAGGGTAGTGTTTACGTCTCTTTCAGATAGGGAATCACCAATGAGCCGCTTTGCTGCCCCCATCGCCGAGCAAATCTGGGATATGAAATACCGTTTCAAACAAGCGGATGGCACGCCCATCGACCAGACCGTTGAAGACAGTTGGCGGCGCATCGCCCGCGATCTGGCGCGGGTGGAAAAAGACCCGGCGCAGTGGGAAAGCAAGTTCTACGATGCGTTGGAGGATTTCAAATATCTGCCCGCCGGTCGCATCACCGCAGGCGCAGGCACCGCGCGTCAGGTAACCCTGTTCAACTGTTTCGTCATGGGCACGATCCCGGACAGCATGGGTGGTATCTTCGACATGCTACGGGAGGCGGCCCTGACCATGCAGCAGGGTGGGGGGATCGGCTATGATTTCTCGACCATTCGTCCCCGCGGCGCGGATGTGCATGGGGTGGCTGCGGATGCCTCTGGCCCGCTTTCATTCATGGATGTTTGGGATGCCATGTGCCGGACCATCATGTCCGCAGGCTCACGCCGTGGGGCGATGATGGCCACCATGCGGTGTGATCACCCGGATATTGAACACTTCATCACCGCCAAATCTGACCCCGCGCGCTTGCGCATGTTCAACATGTCCGTTCTGGTGACTGATCCCTTCATGGAAGCCGTCAAGGCCGATGGCCCGTGGGAGTTGGTGTTCGATGGGAAGGTCTATCATACTGTGCAGGCGCGTGATCTGTGGAACAAGATCATGCAGGCCACATATGACTATGCCGAGCCCGGCGTCATTTTTATAGACAGGATCAATCAGGCCAATAACCTAAGCTACGTCGAAACCATCGCGGCCACCAATCCTTGTGGCGAACAGCCCTTGCCGCCGTATGGGGCTTGCCTGCTGGGTTCGATCAATCTGGCCCGATTGGTGGCGGAGCCGTTTGAGGACGCAGCGCATCTGGACGAAGCCGCGCTACAGGAGCTTGTAGCGACCGCTGTCCGCATGATGGACAACGTAGTGGATGCATCGAAATTCCCTCTGGTCGAACAAGAGGCCGAAGCGCGGGATAAACGCCGCATCGGATTGGGCGTCACCGGGCTGGCCGATGCGCTTCTGATGTTGGGGCTGCGCTATGGGTCCGACGAGGCGGCGCGCCAGACCGAGCGCTGGCTGCACGCCATCGCCCGCGCCGCGTATCTGGCGTCGGTCGACTTGGCGAAGGAGAAAGGGGCGTTCCCCTTGTTTGACGCCGAGAAATATCTGGCCAGTGGCACGATGCAGCAGATGGATGAAGACGTACGTGAGGCGATCCGCGAACATGGTATCCGTAACGCGCTGCTGACCTCGATCGCACCGACGGGGACGATTTCTCTTTACGCTGGCAACGTGTCGTCAGGGATCGAACCGGTCTTTGCCTATGCCTACACCCGCAAGGTGCTGCAGAAAGATGGTTCGCGCACCGAGGAAGAAGTGGTCGACTACGCCGTCCAGATGTGGCGCGACAAGTTTGGTGATGCGGAGTTGCCGGACTATTTTGTCAATGCCCAGACATTGCCGCCCTCCGACCATGTCAAGGTGCAGGCGGCGGCGCAGAAATGGATCGACAGTTCGATTTCCAAGACGATCAACTGCCCCGAAGATATCAGCTTTGACGCGTTCAAGGACGTCTATATGCAGGCTTGGGATCAGGGTTGCAAAGGCTGTACCACCTATCGGCCCAACGACGTAACTGGGTCAGTTCTGACCGTTTCCGAAAGCCAAGACACTGCACCGGGTGAAAGCGCCAGTGCACCACATGAGATGGACGGCGGCGATGTGATCTACATGTCCGAACCGTTGGACCGCCCGCAATCTCTGGAAGGGTCGACCTACAAGCTGAAATGGCCTGACAGCGAACACGCGATCTATCTGACGATTAACGACATCGTAATTGGCGGCCGGCGCCGCCCCTTCGAGGTGTTCATCAACTCGAAGAATATGGAGCACTATGCCTGGACACTGGCACTGACCCGAATGATCTCAGCAGTGTTCCGCCGGGGTGGGGATGTGTCATTCGTTGTGGAAGAGTTAAAGGCCGTCTTCGATCCGCGCGGCGGCGCTTGGGTGAGAGGCAAGTATATCCCTTCGATTTTGGCCGCCATTGGCGGTGTCATCGAACAGCACATGATCAACATCGGCTTTCTGGAAGGCGAGGGGATGGGCCTGAAATCCGACCCCCAGGCGCAGGTCGTCAATATGGACGCCCCACGCAGCAAAGCCTGCCCTTCATGCGGGCAGTATGACATGGTGATGATTGAGGGCTGCATGACCTGCAGGAGTTGCGGGCATTCCAAATGTGGTTAGCCACATGATGATGTAGCTTTTTGTGGTGTGAAATGACCTATAGTTTGCCCATTTCGTTCTAGCTTGGGCCCATTATCTACACATAGCTTGTACATTGAGCGGCTTCACAACGATTCTTTCGGGGGAAGCCGTCTCTATTTTGAGTATGGGGTTTAGGGGGGGTCCTGAAAGTCATGCTTTGGTCACACCCGAAGCAGCAATAACCATTTGTGATGTTCGATATAATTGATTTAAATCAGGGTATTAAAGCCGTTCACCAGGTGGCACAGCCTTAATGACTACATCGAAAAAGTGTTCCGCAGGAACATCGAGCGCCCGCGCTATGATCACCAATTCAGGCACATCAAACCGTTCTTGCGCCTCGCTGAGCGTCGATTTCTTTCGATGGCCCCATTCCCCGAATAGCCACCGACTGCATTCATTTGCAATGTGCGGAACATCTATCAGTTTCTGAATTGCGAACTGCTGGCTCACCCAAAATTCATAGCATTTCGCACTTGAAGCGGCGATCGCAACGGCAGTATTCGTCCGTAAAGTGGACATTCATCGCATGTAGCTTGGCGCGCAAACTCCTGTTTTGCCATTCCGCTTTTGCATACCGGCTAGACCAAAACGCACGTTGTTAGCGATATCGAACGCTCCTATCTGATCCTTATCCACAAAGGAACTCATGGAAACAACCGGGGAATACGCCTCGGCACAGAAAGGAATAGAGATATGGCACATACAGCTACACTTACACATGGCGGCTTCAACCTGAGCGCCCGTTTCGCGAACCTGGTTGAGCGCGTTCGAGCGGCCCGCGCACGCGCGGCGGAATATCAGCGCACTTACTCTGAGCTGCAGCGTCTCACCAACCGTGAGCTGGACGATATTGGCGTCCGTCGTTGCGACATCGCGGATATCGCGCGCGAGCACGCGTACTGCTCCTAACAACACCCCACCACTCACAGTGAAAGAGGCGCCATTCGGGCGCCTCTTTTGCATTGCGCCCCAACTGATAACAAACCTTGCATCAAAGGCCGCAACGCTGTAGAGCGCTCCGGTGGATTTCCATCCACGAGAATCAAAACCAAGAAATGCCGTGGTTGGCCCATCACGCTTCGGGGGTCACATCCGGCTTAGGAGAAGCGAAATGAAACTGAATGAATTGCGCGATAACCCCGGCGCAAACCCGAAACGCACTCGCGTTGGCCGTGGTCCGGGTTCCGGCAAAGGTAAAATGGGTGGCCGTGGTATCAAAGGCCAGAAATCCCGTTCGGGTGTGGCCATCAATGGCTACGAAGGCGGCCAGATGCCACTGTATCAGCGCCTGCCCAAGCGTGGCTTTAACAAGCCGAACCGCAAGGCCTTTGCTGTTATCAATCTGGGCCTGATCCAGAAATTCATCGACGCCAAGAAGCTGGACGCCAAAGCCGCGATCACCGAAGACGCGCTGGTTGCCTCCGGCTTGGTTCGCCGCAAACTGGATGGCGTGCGCGTTCTGGCCAAAGGTGAAATCACCGCCAAAGTGGACCTGGAAGTGACCGGTGCTTCGAAAACCGCCATCGAGGCGGTTGAAAAAGCGGGCGGTTCACTGAAAGTCACAAAAGCTGCTGCGGCAGAGTAAGCGCTTGTGAGCGGGCCCAGACCCGCTTACATAGACGTCAGAGTTTTCCAAGACGCCGTCCGAGCCGGAAAACGGTTCCGGGCGGCGTTTGCATAAGAGAGACCGATTTATGGTATCAGCAGCAGAACAAATGGCAGCCAACACAAGCTGGGCTGCTTTGGGTAAAGCCACCGATCTGCGCAACCGCATCCTGTTCACGCTGGGTTTGTTGATTGTCTATCGCCTGGGCACCTTCATTCCGGTGCCGGGAATCGACGGACAAGCGCTGCGCGAGTTCATGGAACAGGCGGGGCAGGGCATCGGTGGTATGGTTTCGATGTTCACCGGCGGGGCGCTGGGTCGAATGGGTATCTTTGCCCTCGGCATCATGCCTTACATCTCGGCCTCGATCATCGTGCAGCTGCTGACATCCATGGTTCCTGCGCTTGAGCAACTCAAGAAAGAGGGCGAGCAGGGCCGCAAGAAGATCAACCAATACACCCGTTTCGGCACCGTGGCGCTGGCCACCGTTCAGGCTTATGGCCTGGCCGTTTCGTTGGAATCGGGCGATCTGGCGACCGATCCGGGGCTGTTCTTCCGCATGTCGACCATGATCACTTTGGTTGGCGGCACCATGTTCCTGATGTGGCTGGGCGAACAGATCACCGCGCGGGGTATCGGCAACGGTATCTCTCTGATCATCTTCGTCGGGATCATTGCCGAAGTTCCCGCTGCCCTGGCGCAGTTCTTTGCCTCTGGCCGTTCGGGCGCAATCAGCCCTGCTGTTATCGTTGGCGTGATTGTCATGGTGATCGCCGTGATCACCTTTGTCGTGTTCATGGAACGCGCCTTGCGCAAGATCCACATTCAGTACCCGCGCCGCCAGGCCGGTATGAAAGTGTATGAGGGCGGATCCAGCCACCTTCCGGTCAAGGTCAACCCGGCGGGCGTGATCCCGGCCATCTTCGCAAGCTCACTGCTGCTGCTGCCGGTCACCATCTCGACCTTCTCGGCCGGGGCGACCAACGGGCCGATCATGTCGTGGTTGCTGGCCAATTTTGGCCCGGGTCAGCCGCTCTATCTGCTGTTCTTTGCAGCGATGATCGTGTTCTTCGCCTATTTCTACACGTTCAACGTGTCGTTCAAACCGGATGATGTGGCGGACAACCTGAAGAAGCAAAACGGATTTGTGCCGGGTATCCGCCCGGGCAAAAAGACAGCCGAATATCTGGAATACGTGGTCAACCGCGTGCTGGTTCTGGGTTCGGCCTATCTGGCAGCGGTTTGTCTGCTGCCTGAGATTCTGCGGAACCAGTTCGCCATCCCGTTCTATTTTGGCGGCACTTCGGTTCTGATTATCGTCTCTGTGACCATGGATACCATCCAACAAGTGCAGAGCCATCTTCTCGCGCACCAATACGAAGGTCTTATCGAAAAGTCCCAATTGCGCGGTAAAAACAAGAAACGCGGTAGGAAGGGACCCTCTCGTCGATGAACATTATTCTTCTTGGCCCCCCCGGGGCGGGTAAAGGGACGCAAGCCTCCCATCTGGTCAATACACGCGGCATGGTTCAGCTGAGCACCGGTGATATGCTGCGCGAAGCCAAAAGCAGCGGCACCGAAATGGGCAAACGCGTAGCCGAAGTGATGGACAAGGGCGAACTGGTCACCGATGAGATCGTGATCGGCCTGATCCGCGAAAAGCTGGAGCAGGGTGCCGAAGGTGGTTTTATCTTCGACGGCTTTCCCCGGACCCTGGCGCAAGCAGATGCATTGGGCGCCTTGCTGGCCGAGAAGGGCGAGACACTGGATTTCGTGATCGAGCTTCAAGTAGATGACGAAACACTGGTGCAGCGCATCGTCAACCGCGCCGAAGAAGCCCGCGCCGCTGGTCAGCCTGTTCGTGCAGATGACAACGAAGACAGCGTACGCATCCGCCTGATGGAATACTACAAAAAGACCGCTCCGTTGATTGGCTACTATCACGCCAAGGGTGATTTGCGCCCGGTGGATGGTCTGGCGGACATTGGTGACGTTACCGCTTCGATCGAGGCCGTTCTGGGTTGAGCCGACGCGAATCTATTGCCGTACCTGAGACGCTGACTATTTCAGTCGCAAGGTACGGCAATCTCCTCCGGCTCGAACTTCGCATTTGTGCGTTTGTACTTTTGGTCGGCTTTCTCGTGTTCTTTCCAGCGGCTATGCTATTTTTCGAGTGGTTTGCTGCACCTCATACCTTTAGTGATCTTTCGCTTGTGTCATTTGTTTTTTTGGGCGTATTTCTCGTCGTCCTCTGGTCCGTCGTTCGAACTATTTAGAGACCCTTTGAGGAAAAGAAGCTAGAAATTGAAGCCGAGTTTTCGCAGCATGGGCTGAGGATTTTTCAAGCTAAAGGCACAAAGTTTGACATTGAAGGACTTGAAGACAAGTGAAGTGATCAAATATCCTTGACGCCGGCGCCAAAAGCCCATATCGACCCCCATCCCTAAAGGGAATCAAGACCGCATGCGGGATTCGTCCCAATTGCCCCGACCACCTCGTATAAATGCTGGACCCTCTGGCCTCACTGCCACGGTCAAGTGTTGTGAAAAAAGGTTCTGGAGCTACGGAACCGCAACAAAAAAGGAAAGTGACACGTGGCACGTATTGCCGGCGTAAACATCCCGACTGCAAAGCGGGTACCTATCGCCCTCACATATATCACCGGTATCGGCAACACCTCGGCCAAAGCGATCTGCGAAGCCGTGGGCATTGAAGCAACCCGTCGCGTCAACGAACTGTCCGACGCCGAAGTTCTGAAAATCCGCGAATTCATCGACGAAAACTTCACCGTCGAAGGTGACCTGCGTCGTGAAGTTCAGATGAACGTCAAACGCCTGATGGACCTGGGCTGCTATCGCGGTCTGCGTCACCGTCGCAACCTGCCGGTTCGCGGTCAGCGTACCCACACCAATGCTCGTACCCGCAAAGGCCCCGCAAAGGCCATTGCTGGTAAGAAGAAATAAGGGAGGGTCTGACTGATGGCACGTGACAAGACTCGCGTTAAGCGCAAAGAGCGCAAGAACATCGCATCGGGCGTTGCCCATGTGAACTCGACCTTCAACAACACCAAGATCCTGATCTCGGACGTACAGGGCAACGCCATTTCATGGTCGTCTGCCGGTACCATGGGGTTCAAAGGATCGCGGAAATCGACACCCTACGCTGCTCAGATGGCTGCAGAAGATGCAGGCAAGAAGGCGCAGGAACATGGCGTCAAGACGCTGGAAGTCGAAGTTCAGGGCCCCGGTTCGGGTCGTGAATCTGCTCTGCGTGCGCTGGCTGCAGTGGGCTTCAACATCACGTCGATTCGTGACGTGACCCCGATTGCTCACAACGGCTGCCGCCCGCCGAAGCGTCGCCGCGTCTAAGCGATTTTGAATTCAGCTGGGGCTGCGTTTTTGCGCGGCCCCAGCACGTCATTTTGAACCTCGGGCGTCTGCACCTTGTTGGTCATGGGGCGCGGACAGGAATGGAGGGATTACATGATCCACAAGAATTGGGCAGAATTGATCAAGCCGACCCAGCTTGACGGCAAGCCGGGCAACGACCCTGCGCGTCAGGCAACCCTGGTTGCCGAGCCGCTGGAACGTGGCTTTGGTCTGACCCTGGGCAACGCGCTGCGCCGCGTCCTGATGAGCTCGCTGCAAGGCGCGGCCATCACCAGCGTTCAAATCGACAATGTCCTGCACGAGTTCAGCTCGGTTGCCGGTGTGCGTGAGGACGTCACCGACATCATCCTGAACCTCAAAGGCGTGTCGCTGCGCATGGAAGTCGAAGGGCCCAAGCGCCTGTCGATCAATGCCAAAGGCCCCGCAGTTGTCACCGCTGGCGACATCAGCGAAAGCGCTGGCATTGAAGTTCTGAACCGCGATCACGTCATCTGCCACCTGGACGATGGCGCCGACCTGTTCATGGAACTGACCGTCAACACCGGCAAAGGGTACGTTTCGGCTGAGAAGAACAAGCCCGAAGATGCGCCTATCGGCCTGATCCCGATCGATGCGATCTATTCACCGGTCAAAAAGGTTGCCTATGACGTTCAGCCGACCCGTGAAGGTCAGGTTCTGGACTATGACAAGCTGACGCTGAAGATTGACACTGACGGTTCGATCACGCCGGAAGACGCGCTGGCCTTTGCTGCGCGCATTCTGCAGGATCAGCTGTCGATCTTCGTCAACTTCGATGAGCCGGAATCGGCTGGCCGCCAGGACGAGGACGATGGTCTGGAGTTCAACCCGCTGCTGCTGAAGAAAGTGGACGAACTGGAACTGTCGGTCCGTTCGGCAAACTGCCTGAAGAACGACAATATCGTTTACATCGGCGACCTGATCCAGAAGACCGAAGCCGAGATGCTACGCACTCCGAACTTCGGCCGCAAGTCGCTGAATGAGATCAAGGAAGTGCTGTCCGGCATGGGTCTGCACCTCGGCATGGATGTCGAGGATTGGCCGCCCGACAACATCGAAGATCTGGCGAAGAAATTCGAAGACGCGTTCTAAGCGCGTCTTCCCAAATGCCCGGCCCGAAATTGGGACTATCCGGGGACCATATGGGCACTTCCGCCCCAAGGAGAGCCGGTGACACGCATCGCCGGCCAGACAAAGCAAAAGCTGAAGAAGGAACTAGAAAATGCGTCACGCACGTGGTTACCGCCGCCTGAACCGTACTCATGAGCACCGCAAGGCTCTGTTTGCAAACATGGCTGGCTCGCTCATCGAACATGAGCAAATCAAAACAACGCTGCCCAAGGCAAAAGAACTGCGCCCGATCATCGAAAAGCTGGTCACTCTGGGTAAGCGCGGCGACCTGCACGCCCGTCGTCAGGCCGCAGCACAGCTGAAAGAAGACAAAGACGTCGCGAAGCTGTTCGAAGTTCTGGGCCCTCGTTATGCCGAGCGTCAGGGCGGTTATGTCCGCATCCTCAAAGCGGGCTTCCGTTATGGCGACATGGCTCCGATGGCGATCATCGAATTTGTTGATCGTGACCTCGATGCCAAAGGCGCGGCTGACAAAGCCCGCGTTGCTGCCGAAGAGGCTGCAGAAGAATAAGTCGACCCGTCGGCTGATTGTGAAACCCCTGCGTCCCGGACGCGGGGGTTTTTATTTTTCTTAAGGGCCGTCGCGGGTGCTGTGCTTGCAATAGCTGCTGCTTGGCCGCATATCCTACAGGTCTCTGAAGGTTGAGGTCGGAATGCTTCGTGCGACAGTACTAGCTTTGTCCATTCTATCGGCATCCTTTGCCAGTGCCGAAACACAGGTTCCACAATCGCGGGCTGAAATCAGCCTCGGCTTTGCGCCGGTTGTGAAACAGGCGGCGCCGGCGGTGGTGAACATCTATGCCAAGATCATCCGACAGGGACGTACCAATTCCTTGTTCTCGGACCCGTTCTTTCAGGATTTCTTCGGCGGTGGCTTCGGTGAACCGCAGCCGCGCGTGCAGAACTCTCTGGGTTCCGGCGTAATCCTATCTGGCGACGGCTATGTTGTGTCGAACTTCCATGTGGTAGGCTCGGCGACAGAAATTCGTGTGGTCACAACTGACCGGCGGGAGTTTTCAGCATCTGTTGTTCTTGGGCATGAGGAAAGCGACATCGCGATCCTGCGACTTGAAGAGGCTTCCGATTTACCCCACCTGAGTTTGCGCGATTCCGATCAGGTTGAGGTGGGTGAGCTTGCGCTGGCCATTGGTAACCCGTTCGGGGTCGGACAGACTGTTTCTTCGGGCATCATCTCAGGGCTGGCACGTACGGGAACGGCCACGGGCAACGCGCGGGGTTACTTCATTCAAACCGATGCGGCGATTAATCCCGGCAATTCCGGCGGTGCGCTGATTGATGTGAATGGCGAACTGATCGGAATCAATACCTCGATTTTGACCCGGTCGGGTGGGTCTAACGGGATCGGCTTTGCCATTCCGGCGAATTTGGTGGCCGAGTTTCTTCGGCAGGCACAGGCGGGCAATGACAGTTTCATCAGCCCATGGGCGGGGATCACCGGCCAGCATATGAGCGCTGATATCGCCGAGTCGCTGGGTCTGGCCGTCCCATCGGGTGTCGTGATCTCAAACCTGCATGAGCTCAGTCCTTTGGCAGAATCTGGATTGAGGGTTGGCGATGTCGTGACCCATGTGGACGGGGACGAGGTGAACTCTCCTGCTGAAATGAAGTACCGCATGTCCGTTGCGGGCGTTGGCGGGACGTCAATCCTGACCCGGTTGCGCGGCGACGAGAGCGCCGAAGTCGAAGTTGCCCTGATCCAAGCGCCGGAAATACCGGAAGCGGAAGAGACCACTCTGAATGATGATACCGTGCTGCCCGAATTGACGATTGCACGGGTCAATCCCGCAGTGGCCTCTGATCTGGGCCTGCGCATGTCGCAAACCGGGGTCGTTGTAGTTGACCCCGGCCCATATGGTGCGCGTGCGGGTTTGCGCGCAGGGGACATCTTGGGGGAGATCAACGGTGACAGGATTGAGCGCCCGCGCGATGCGGTTCGCGCCCTGACCAATCCCGGGCGCCGGGTGCAAATGACGCTTGAGCGTGATGGGCGCTCGTTGTCTTTGCGGTTCAGGCTATGAGGTCATGAGTGATCTGTTCGATACCGGTGGCGGCCCTGACCCCGCGTCGGCCAAGCACCGTCCGCTTGCAGACAGGCTGCGGCCGCAGACACTGGCCGAGGTCATCGGTCAGGAACAGGTGCTTGGGCCGGAGGCGCCCCTTGGGGTGATGCTGGCCTCTGGCAGCCTGTCCAGTCTGATCTTCTGGGGGCCACCTGGTGTTGGCAAGACAACCATTGCCCGCTTGCTGGCGCAGGAAACCGATCTGCATTTTGTCCAGATCAGCGCGATTTTCACAGGTGTTCCGGACCTGAAAAAGGTGTTTGAGTCTGCAAAGATCCGACGCCAAAACGGACAGGGCACCCTGTTGTTCGTTGATGAGATCCATCGGTTCAACAAGGCCCAACAGGACGGGTTTCTGCCGCATATGGAAGACGGCACGATCCTGTTGGTTGGGGCAACGACCGAGAATCCCTCATTCGAACTGAATGCTGCCGTGCTCAGCCGGTCTCAGGTGCTGGTGCTTGAACGGCTGGGACTGGCTGATCTGGAACGGTTGACACAGCGCGCGGAAAAGGAACTTGGCAAAGCGCTGCCTTTGACTCCCGCCGCGCGGGATGCGTTGCAGGAGATGGCAGATGGGGACGGGCGGGCTCTGTTGAACTTGATCGAACAGGTGGGGGCCTGGACGGTGGATGCGCCGCTGGACCCGGATGCGCTGTCGACGCGCCTGATGCGCCGGGCGGCGAAATACGACAAGTCGGGCGATGAGCACTACAACCTGATTTCAGCGCTGCATAAATCCGTGCGGGGTTCGGACCCGGATGCCGCACTTTACTGGTTTGCCCGGATGTTGGCCGGGGGTGAAGACCCGCGCTTTTTGGCACGCCGTATCACCCGGATGGCGGTCGAAGATATCGGGCTGGCCGATCCGCAGGCACAGGCAGTTTGTCTGCAATCCTGGGAAACCTACGAACGGCTCGGCTCACCCGAAGGGGAACTGGCCTTGGCACAGGCGCTGGTCTATCTGGCGCTCGCACCGAAATCGAACGGGGCCTATGTGGGCTATAAGGCGGCGATGCGATTGGCCAAGAAGACGGGCAGCACACCGCCGCCCAAACACATCCTGAACGCGCCGACCTCGCTGATGAAGGATCAGGGATATGGTGCGGGCTACGCCTATGACCACGACGCCGAGGATGGGTTTTCTGGTCAGAACTACTTTCCCGACGGCGTGGAGCGAGAACCGCTCTATCAACCCGTCGAACGCGGGTTCGAGCGTGAGTTGAAGAAGCGGCTGGATTATTTCGCCAAGCTTCGGGCGCAGCGGAACAGCTGAGCGGGGCTTTATCGTTCCAAATTGGGCAGGATGTGTTGTGTTATCACGGCCACCGGCACGTTCCAGGCGTCTGGCTGATTGTAATTTCCGGCCTGAATTACGACCACAATGCCTTCGTTCGGCACGACGTTCAGCCGCTGCCCTCCGTTACCGAAACCTGCGATCCAGTTGGGCGGGTTTCCCTGAGGGGCCAGCCACCATTGATAGCCATAGCGCAGATCACCCGTATCGGCATGGGCAGCGAAGCTTTGTGTCAGCCAGTCTTCGGACACAATCTGCTTGCCATTGTACTGCCCGCCATCGATCAGCATCTCGCCGATCCGAGCCAAATCGCGCGCGCTTAGTCGCAGGCCCGAGGCCGCCGAGGGCGTGCCATCAAAGCGGCGCACCCAATCCACCTGTGTGATGCCAAGCGGCGTAAACAGGTTGGCCTCTGCGAATTGAACGAAATCCATACCGCTGCCGCGTGCGATCAATGCGCCCAAAAGGGCTGTACTGCCGCCGGAATAAGTCCATTGTGTGCCGGGGGGTGCGACCACGGGGCGTGATAGGACATAGCGTATCCGGTCGTCTGAACGTTCCATCGCGATCTCCGAGTTTCTGGGGTCGCTGTAGGGCAGGCTCTCATTCCACTCCTGTCCCATCCGCATGGTCAGCACGTCCCGGATGGTGATGGCGTCGCGTTCCGGGCTGCCCAGATCGGCATGTTCAGGGAATTGCGCCAGAAGGGGCGCATCGGGCGGTGGAACCAGGCCCTGATCCAGCGCGATGCCGTATAACAGGCTGACGATGCTTTTGCTCACGGACCGCAGATCATGCAATTCCTCCGGCCCGAAGTCACGTTTGCCCAACGGGCTGCCCCAACGTTCATCTACGCCGGAAAAGTAGATCTCTGCCAGTGTGCCCCCGCGCTGCTGAACCAGCACGCCGTGCAGGCCGGTCAGCTTTCCGGCGTCAAAGGCTGTTTGCAGAGAGTCCTCGATCTCACCGGCAGAGGCGACGGTTGCGGCCAGGGTACTGGCGAAAACCAGGTGATATAATAAAGTCAAAACAAAAACCCTTTGTGAAACATCTATGGATCATAGCTGGGTTGGTTGGTCAGCTTGGACAAGTCCCGGTGTTGCGGAAACTTGACATCCATGCCCACCCGCGCGACAGACCGCCCATGTTGATTTCGCTTTTACACAAGGCTTTGGCTGGCGCGACGGAGATGTTCCTGCAGCTGAACCCGGAAATGGGAATACGAGCATGAGCGGCGTTCAGATGATTACAATCGCAGAGGGTGACGGAGACCAACGGGTCGACCGATGGCTGCGCCGTCTGTTTCCGCATGTCAGCCAGGGGCGCATCGAAAAGATGTGCCGCAAGGGTGAACTGCGCGTGGATGGCAGCCGCGCCAAGGCCTCGACTCGGCTGGAGGCTGGGCAGGTCGTGCGCGTGCCGCCTTTGCCTGATGCGGATCACAAACCGGTAGAGGTGAAACGGCGTGTGTCCGATGCAGATGCAAAGATGATCCAATCCTGCGTGATCTACCGCGACGATCACGTGCTGGCGCTGAACAAGCCGCACGGCCTGCCGGTCCAGGGTGGCAGCGGTCAGACGCGCCATGTGGACAGCCTCTCCGAGGCTTTGCGCTTTGGCTATGACGAAAACCCACGTCTGGTACACCGGTTGGACAAGGACACTTCTGGTGTCTTGCTGATGGCCCGCACGCGCGAGGCTGCCAAGGGCCTGACTGCCGCATTCCGTCATCGTGATACGCGCAAAATTTACTGGGCTTTGGTCGCTGGCGTGCCGACGCCTTATCTGGGTGAGATCAAGACAGGTCTGGTCAAAGCTTCAGGTCATGGCAAGCAGGGCGAGGGTGAGAAGATGATCCCCGTCCATATGGGTGACATCGACAGCACGCCCGGTGCGAAACGTGCCCATACGCTTTATGCCACGCTCTACCGGGTAGCAGGTCGTGCCGCCTGGGTGGCGATGGAGCCAATTACAGGTCGGACCCATCAACTGCGCGCGCATATGGCGGCGATCGGGCATCCGATCATCGGAGATGGCAAATACGGCGGATCTGGTCAGGAAAACCTCGGCGATGGCTGGGGCGCGCAGCTGGGCGGGATTATCAGCAAGAAACTTCATCTGCACGCCCGCAGCGCGTCGTTCCAGCATCCAGTGACGCGAAAGCCGATCACAATCGAAGCGCCTCTGCCCGAGCATATGAAACACAGCTGGGACACGTTCGGCTGGACCGAGGACCTGGCCTCGGATGACCCGTTTGAGGAACTGCAATGACCTCACCCTTGCGGCTGGTTCTGTTCGATGTCGATGGTACGCTGGTCGACAGTCAGGGCAGCATTGTTCATTGCATGACCACAAGTTTTCACGCCGCTTCGGTCGCAGCCCCGTCGCGTGAGGCGATCCTGTCGATTGTGGGCTTGTCGCTGCCACAGGCGATTGCGCAGCTTGCGCCGGATCAGTCCGATGTGGTGCGGGAGCAATTGGTCGATGGCTACAAGCAGGCCTTCCACGCATATCGCTTGAACCTTGGGGCGGCAAGCTCACCGCTTTATCCCGGTGCGCGCGCGGCGATCGAGGCCCTGCATGCGGTGCCGGACATCCTGCTGGGCGTGGCCACGGGCAAGTCGCAACGGGGCCTGGACGCGTTGATTGAGGCTCATGGGCTCGAAGGGTACTTCGTCACCCGACAGGTGGCCGATCATCACCCGTCGAAACCGCACCCTTCAATGGTGCAGACCGCATTGGCTGAAACCGGGGTTGAGGCCGTGAATGCCGTGATGATCGGGGATACCAGCTATGACATGGATATGGCCGCAGCGGCGGGTGTGACCGGGATCGGTGTCGATTGGGGTTACCATGATCGATCTGCGTTGAACGCAGCTGCCTGCGTGATTGAAACCTTTGACCAGTTGCCTGACGCGCTGGCCCATATCTGGAACTGACATATGAGCGATTGGAAACCGAAACGCTTTTGGACGCGGAGCGCGGTGGTCAAAACCGAAGGTGGCCACACGGTCGAGTTGGATGGTCGCCGGGTCAAAACCCCAGCTAAACAGGCGTTGATCCTGCCCACAGAGGCGATGGCCAAGGAAGTTGCCGCCGAATGGGACGCGCAAGAGAATGAGGTGGATCCCGCCACCATGCCTTACACGCGCTCGGCCAATGCCGCCATCGACAAGGTTCGAGCCCAGCATGGCGAAGTTGCAGACATGTTGTCCGATTATGGCGATTCCGATCTGCTCTGCTATCGCGCAACGCATCCTCAGGCGCTGCAAGACCGTCAAGCGGTCGAATGGGACCCGGCCCTGGATTGGGCCGCTGAAACCCTGTCGGCCCGGTTGGTTCCTGTGTCGGGGGTTTTGCACAAACCGCAATCCGAAGACGCGCTGGCGCGGCTGCGGGAACGGGTTCATGGGATGGATGCGTTTCAATTGGCCGCGTTCCATGATCTGGTGAGTCTGTCGGGGTCGTTGATTCTGGGCTTTGCAGCAGCCTTGAATTGGCGCGAACCGGATCAGATTTGGCGCATTTCGCGCCTGGACGAAGACTGGCAGATCGAACAATGGGGCCAAGATGACGAGGCCCACGCCACAGCCGAGACCAAGAAAGCGGCCTTTCTGCATGCTAAATCCTTCTTTGATCTATCGTTTTGATCGCTCTCGGCTAAAAAACTGGCCGTGTTAACGCTGCCGTAGGGTGTGATAAATCGATTTCCATGATCGGGCACTTGACGTTTGTTTATGAATGCGACCAAACTCGTGCCCACTAAAGGGGAGACACCTTTGGGGTAACCTTACCGGCATCCACTTTGCCGGATAGAGCCGTCCCGAAAAGGGGCGGAAAATCAGGAAGAGGTAAAAATGAAAAAATCCGTAATCTTGGGCGCGGCAACAGTTGCCGGTCTGGCCGCAAGCGCTGCAGTGGCGGGTACTATCGATGACGTCAAGGCGCGCGGTACTCTGAACTGTGGTGTGACCACCGGTCTGGTTGGCTTTGCGGCACCAGATGCGAATGGCGAATGGAAAGGCTTTGACGTCTCGCTGTGCCGTGCGGTTGCAGCCGCAGTTCTGGGCGATGCCAGCGCTGTCGAGTTCGTGCCGACCACTGGCAAGACGCGCTTTACCGCGCTTGCATCGGGTGAGATCGACATGCTGGCCCGTAACACCACATGGACCTTCAGCCGCGACGTTGACCTGAAATTCGAATTCACCGGCGTGAACTACTATGATGGTCAGGGCTTCATGGTTCCAAAGGCATTGGGCGTGACCTCAGCCAAGGAACTGGACGGCGCGACCGTCTGCATCCAGACTGGCACCACAACCGAGCTGAACCTGGCCGATTTCTTCCGTGCCAACAACATCAGCTACGAGCCGGTTCCGATCGAAACCAACGCGGAAGCGCAGCAGCAGTATCTGGCTGGCGCATGTGACGTTTACACCACCGACGCTTCGGGCCTGGCCGCAACCCGCGCCACGTTTGAAAACCCTGGTGACCACGTTCTGCTGCCCGAAATCATCTCGAAAGAGCCGCTGGGCCCACTGGTCCGCCATGGCGATCACGAGTGGGGCGACGTTGTCCGCTGGACCCTGAACGCGCTGGTTTCGGCTGAAGAGCTGGGCGTGACCTCGGCGAATATCGACGAGCTGGCAGCTGGCACCGACAATCCGGAAGTGAACCGCCTGCTGGGTACCGAAGGTACGCTGGGCGAGATGCTGGGCCTGGACGCTCAGTGGGCCATGCGCGCCATCAAAGCGGATGGTAACTACGGCGAAGTGTTTGCCAAGAACATCGGTGAAGAAACCCCGATTGGTCTGGCACGCGGCCTGAACGCACAGTGGACCGAAGGCGGCCTGCTGTACTCGCCGCCGTTCCGCTAAGACATCCACGGGAAAGGGCGCGGGGCAACCTGCGCCCTTTTCTTTCATAACTGCTGCGGATGCTACAGAGCGGGGAATACCTCGCCGGGGTTAAAAGTCCGCAAGCTACGGGGATTCCATATATGTCGACTATGACTGACCCACCGAAAGCTGATTTTCGGTTGTCGATGCTCATTAACGATACCCGCTACAGATCACTGACATTCCAGGTGATTGCGGCCATCGCTATTGCGCTATCCATTTGGTATCTGGGCAACAACCTGATCCAGAACCTTCGGGCCGCAGGGCTCAACATCTCATACACATTCCTTGGCGATGCCGCCGGATATGACATCAACCAGCGACTGATCGAATATGACAGCCAGGCCTCGCATGGCCGTGCTGCTGTAGTCGGGATTCTGAACACGCTGCTGGTTGCATTTCTGGCCTGTATCACTGCCACGGTTTTCGGTGTGATCGCAGGTGTTTTGCGCCTGTCCAACAACTGGCTCGTCTCAAAGTTGATGGCGGTTTATGTCGAGATCTTCCGGAACATTCCGGTTCTGATCTGGATCATTATCATTTTCACCATCATGACAGCCGTGCTGCCGGGGCCACGTGCCTTCCGGGGTGAAGATCCAACGTCGACGATGCTGTTTGACGCGTTTGCCTTTACCAACCGGGGTGTCTATGTTCCACGGCCAGAATTCGCAAATGCGCTGTTTGGCTCGACATTGCTAAGCTGGGTTCTGGTGATCGCGGGCCTTGTCGGTTCGTGGTTTGCATCACGTGAGATCGAAAAACGCGCGGCTTTGAAGCAGGAACAAACAGGTGAACGCCCTCAGACGTTACTTGTGAAGCTGGCTGTGTGGTTCGGACCACTTGTGGTTTTGATGGTTCTGATGGGCCTGACCTGGAACATTCCCGAGCTAAAGGGCTTTAACTTTAGCGGCGGCATCAAAGTTGGCGGCCCCTTGATCGCCCTATGGTTTGCCTTGTCGATCTACACCGGTGCCTTCATCGCGGAAAACGTGCGGGCAGGTATTCAGGCGATCAACAAAGGTCAGACCGAGGCCGCAGCGGCGCTGGGTCTGCGTCCGGGTCGGATCATGAACCTTGTGGTTCTGCCTCAGGCCTTGCGGGTGATTATCCCGCCGCTGATCTCGCAGTACCTCAACATCACCAAGAACTCGTCGCTGGCGATTGCCGTAGGTTACGCTGATATCACCGCAACATTGGGTGGTATCACGCTGAACCAGACAGGTCGCGCGATCGAGTGTGTTCTGCTGCTGATGCTGTTCTACCTGACAGCCTCGCTGCTGATCTCAATGGTGATGAACATCTACAACGCATCCGTCAAGTTGAAGGAGCGCTGAGCCATGGCCGATCAATCAACAAATCCGATCGCATTCGTGGCTGATGGGACCATTCCGCCCTCGCCACCGCCTGCAAACCAGACCGGTGTGGTGAAATGGCTGCGGGATAACTTGTTCTCGGGTGTTGCAAACACTGTCCTGACAGTTCTGTCGCTGATCCTGATCTATATCCTGCTGAAAAACACCCTGCCGTGGATCCTGAATGGGGTCTGGAATGCCAATTCTTTGGCCGAGTGTCGGGAGATTTTGGCGGGCAAGACAGGGGCGTGTTTCGCGGTTCTGACGGAACGCTGGCCGCAGCTGATCTATGGGTTCAAATACCCTGCGGAAGCCTATTGGCGCCCAAATCTGGCCTTTGTGCTGATGCTGGTTGCCTTCGCACCGGTGCTGTTCTTCGATCTGCCCCGCAAGATGCTGATCTTTACCGGCCTCTATCCCTTCATTGCCTTCTGGCTGATCTGGGGTGGCACAATCCTGGCGCCGTTGGTGGCTCTGGTGGGCTGTGTAGCTGCTGGTGCCGTGTTTCAGAAGTTCGGCAAGAACAGCTTTGCCGCCGGCTTCTTTGGCGCCATCGTTGTCGCGTTGGTCGTCTGGAACGTGGGCGCGGCTCTGATCCCCGAAGGGGCGTCAGAGGATGCCTGGCTGCCCTATGTGCCCAGTCGTGATCTGGGCGGCTTCATGCTGAACATGATGCTGGGCGTGACCTGTGTGTCCCTGTCGGTGCCTCTGGGTATTGCCTTGGCATTGGGCCGTCAGTCCGACATGCCGCTGATCAAGTGGGTCTGTGTCATCTTCATCGAATTCATCCGTGGCGTGCCTCTGATCACGCTACTGTTTGTGGCTTCGGTGATGCTGGCCTATTTCTTCCCGCCTGACAGCACGGTCGACCTGTTCCTGCGCGTTGTGATCATGATCACCATGTTCTCAGCCGCCTATATCGCCGAGGTGATCCGCGGCGGTCTGGCAGCGCTTCCACGTGGACAGTACGAGGCAGCGGACAGTTTGGGCTTGGATTACCCTCAGGCGATGCGTCTGATCATCCTGCCTCAGGCTCTGAAGATCTCGATCCCTGGTATCGTGAACGTGGCCGTTGGCCTGTTCAAGGATACTACGCTGGTTTCGGTCATCTCGATGTTCGATCTGGTGGGCATGATCCGGGGTCCTATCCTGGCGTCGACCGAATGGAACGGCGTCTATTGGGAGCTTCTGGGCTTTGCCGCGCTTCTGTTCTTCGTCGTCTGTTACGGCATTTCTCAATATTCTCAGTGGCTCGAGCGTCGCCTTGCCACAGATCATCGTTAAGGAGTTCAACACATGTCTGAACTTGCAATAGAACGCGAAATCGACCGCTCCAAAATGCAGGTGAGCGACGAGGTCGCCATCGAAATCAACCAGATGAACAAGTGGTACGGGTCCTTTCACGTGCTGCGCGACATCAATCTGACCGTCAATCAAGGCGAGCGGATTGTTATCGCGGGCCCATCAGGCTCGGGCAAATCCACCCTGATCCGCTGCCTGAACGCGCTGGAGGAACACCAGCAGGGCACAATTGTTGTAGATGGGATCGAGTTGTCGAATGACCTCAAGAACATCGACAAGATCCGGTCCGAAGTTGGCATGGTATTCCAGCACTTCAACCTGTTCCCGCATCTGACCATTTTGGAAAACTGCACGCTGGCCCCGATCTGGGTGCGCAAGACGCCCAAGAAAGAGGCGGAAGAGCGCGCGATGCACTTCCTGGAAAAGGTGAAAATCCCTGAACAGGCGGATAAGTATCCCGGTCAGCTGTCCGGGGGTCAGCAGCAGCGTGTGGCGATTGCACGAAGCCTGTGCATGATGCCCCGGATCATGTTGTTCGACGAACCGACATCGGCGCTGGACCCTGAAATGATCAAAGAGGTGCTCGACACCATGATCGAGCTGGCCGAGGAAGGAATGACCATGCTCTGTGTGACCCACGAGATGGGTTTTGCCCGTCAGGTTGCCAACCGCGTGATCTTTATGGATGCGGGGCAGATCGTGGAACAGAACGAACCGGAAGAGTTCTTCAACAATCCACAAAGCGAACGGACCAAGCTGTTCCTGAGCCAGATTCTGGGGCACTGATCCCGGAGAAACGAACAGAAAAGGCGGGGTTTAGCCCCGCCTTTTTTCATGCCAGAAGCTCGCGCGGGATCGTAAAGCCCAGAACCAACCCGCTGTTCCAATTCACTTGCGCCCAGTCATCGCTTTCAAAGCGGATCACAGTCGTCGCACAGGTTGGGTAGTCGTAGAATCGCGGGTGATCCGGTGGCTGGCGAACAATACGGTTGGCGAAGTCTGCAATGCCGGGATTGTGCCCCAGCATCAGAACGGTGGGCTCGGTGGCCCCGGATAGCACGTCTAGCATATCCTCCGGGCTCGCGTGATAGAGCGTGCGCAGGAAACGCACCTTCTCGGCTTGCAGCCCCATCCGATCCCAGGTTTCACGCGTACGGGCTGCGGTGGAACAGAGCACCTCATCCGGCAGCCAGCCATTGCTGCGCAGCCATTCGGCGACCGCCGGTGCGGATTTGCACCCGCGCTTGTTCAAGGGCCGGTCGTGATCTGGCAGCATGGGGCTATCCCAGCTGGATTTTGCATGGCGGGTCAGGATCAAGGTGCAGGTCATGACGGGTGAAATGCCCTCATATGATGGGCGGATTGTTCCGGGTCGCGCCCAGAGCATGCGCTGACCGGGCAGGCCAACCGCGCAAGACATCCACCTGTCATACAGGTCTGGCCTTCGGGCGTGGAAAGGTGCCGGTGGCAGGCATCCACATTATAAAAACTTTGATCGTTCAAGGCCCCCACCGGGCAAGTTCGTGTGCAAGGCGCGGGGCAGGTGGTGCAAGGAGATGCCCCTTCGGCTTTGGGGATTTCAAACTCCTGCACAAAATGCAGCGCGCCCCGAAATGAGATCATCATGCCCATAGTGTCATGAACCAAGGCGCCAACAGGGCTACCGAAGGTTCGCCCGGATTTAAGCGCCCAATCGATGAAAGGAGCATAGGGTGGGCCACCGAATGGAAAATGTGCCTGTGCCTGCATCTGTTGCGCCAACTGTCCGACAACGCGCAAAGACCAATTGTCTACCGGATCGAGACCTTGCCACTCAGGCGCCGCTTTGAGCGTGAGCCAAAATTGCGGCCCTGCACCCAGCAAGATCAACGTTCCGCCTTCAAGCTGCTTAGCGTCGGTCAGGTGCGGATGCAGCGCGCCCATGACAATCAGGCCGACCTGCTGCGCCGCCTGTTCAACGCGTTCATATGTGATCTCTGCGGAGTCTGCCTGGTCTGTCATATCGCCTCCGCGCTCAGATCAATCAGGCCGGATCAAAGACCCGGCGCCGTGTTCGGTGAACAGCTCGAGCAGCACCGCATTGGGCGCGCGCCCGTCCAGAATGACCACCGCACGAACGCCGCTGTGCAAAGCGTCTAGCGCCGTTTCGGTTTTGGGGATCATACCACCTGCGATCGTGCCTTCGCGGGTCATTTCGCGGATTTGCCCTGCCTTCAGCTCGGTCACCACGTCTCCGGCCGCGTTTTTAACGCCAGACACGTCTGTCAGCAGCAACAGGCGATCCGCTTTCAGGGCCGAGGCGATGGCCCCGGCAGCTGTGTCGCCATTGACGTTGAATGTCTCTCCGTCCGTACCAGCGCCCAGCGGCGCGATGACTGGGATCACATCGTGCGAGAATAGGTCATGCAGGACCTTCGGGTTCATCTCGGACGGCGTACCGACATATCCCAGAGAAGCATCTGTCTGCTCGCAGGTCATCAGATTGGCGTCCTTGCCAGACAGGCCCACTGCGGTGCCGCCCTGACGGTTGATCGCCTGCACGATGCGTTTGTTGACCAGGCCGGACAGGACCATCTCAACCACCTCAACGGTGGCTTTGTCCGTAACGCGTTTGCCGTTCACGAAGTCCGATTGGATATCCAACTGTTCCAGCATCGCGTTGATCATTGGCCCGCCGCCATGCACGACGACCGGGTTCACACCGACCTGACGCATCAGAACCACGTCTCGGGCAAAGCTGTCCATCGCCTCGTCACTGCCCATAGCGTGCCCGCCCAACTTGATGACGACGATGGCGCCGTCATAGCGCTGCAGATACGGCAAGGCGCTGTTCAGGGTTGCAGCAGTGGCGATCCAGTCCCGGTTCATGTCTCGTGTCTTCATGGCTGTCAGTCCTCTGATCCACCCTGTTAGGGCGTTTGGACCGGACTGCCAAGACCATACCGGGCAATTGCTGAAATCTGAGGCCGCGCCGGATTGGCGCGGCCTCTGTTCAGGTCAGCTCATCGCGCGTTTCATCGCGGGAATGTTGCTGAGGATGAGCAGGTCAAAGGCGAGAACAACCAGCAAGGTCAAACCCACCAGTGGGAAAGCCATGGCCGTGAACAACCCGATCAGAACCGCACCTTTCCAAAGGGGCAGTTCTGCTGGCATCGGAGGTGCCGCCAGACGCCCGGCCTTTTGCGGTCGCCGTTTGACCCACATCACTACGCCCGAGACGCAGACAAAGATCACCGACAGACAGAACATCAGGTTCAGGACAAAGTTCCACATGCCCATCAGCCCCATATGCAGTGGGATTCCAACAGCCATGGCCTTGCCCATCAGCGAATAATCCGCATATCGCACATCGGCCAGGATTTTGCCTGTGTACTGATCCACATGCACGGTTCGATCGTGCACCGGATCGGTCGAGTCGCTGCTCATGCTGTCGCGGTTCAAGGTCCAAACCCCCGCTTCCCCGCTGGGATAGGCCACACGGAACCGTCCGGCCATGCCCAGAGCAGTGCCGAGTTCGACCAATGCGTCGATATCGACGCTTGCACCCTCGGGCACGCCAGTGATCCCCACATCCGAACCCGAGGCAGGCATTGGTGTCTGTTCTAACACCCAAGGGACATCGTTCTGGTGCCCATGGTTCATGCTGGCGTGGGTTTCGTCTGACAGCGGAACGTTGTCCCATTTCTCGGCGGGGAAACTGCTCCAGGGTTGGACAATCATGCCGCCCCAGACCCCGGCCCAGGACAGGCCAGAGATCAGGAAAACGATCAGCAGCAGCGACATCCAGAAGCCGACAACGGCATGTAGCGATTTCCACAGCGCACGGCCGCGCGCCTTCAGGTTTGGGATGAACGCGGCTAGCGCATTACCACGGGGCCACCACAAATAGAGGCCGGTAAAGACCAGAACCAAACTCAGACCCGCAGCAATTTCCAGGATACGGTCACCCGTGGTGCCGATCAAAAGGGTCGAGTGGATGTTGTCCGCCAGATCGTACCAACCCGCACGCCGATCCCAGATCTCGATCACCTGACCAGCGTAGGGGTCGACGGCGACCATACGATTCCCGGCCTCGGTTTTAACGCGGAACACAGTGGCCAGATCTTCGGCCTTGGGACCGATCCATTCCACGACCTGACCGGGTACTTGGTGCAGAGCGATCTGAGCCTGTTGCGAAACGGACAAGGCGTCACCGTCAACCGTAACGCCGATTTTTTCGCCATCACGCCCATCGAACTGGGTGATGAACATCATCATCAAGCCGGTCACGGCCAATATGATGAGGAACGGGATCACGAAAATCCCTGCGTAGAAGTGCCACCGCCAGGCGGCAAAGTAGAATTTTTGCGCAGCACTATTCTGCGCCGGGGGGGGTGTACCCGGATTTTGGCTATCCATCGCCATTAGAGAATCTCCATATGCAGACATACCCTGCATGGGCAACATGCAGGTTTAGTAGGTGTTTGCTGTTTTAGGAGATTTGGGGCGGTCCGCGGGCGTCATAGCGCGTGTAGAAACCCGCGCTGCGATGGCTAAAGTCGGACTGATCCCAACGGGATTGGATATGGAAATCCGCGGGAAGTATGACCGAGAACCCAGAGAAATCAGCATCGGCTGTCAGTCCCGCGAAGGGGCACATGATCCGGGTGTCTTCATCGTCATGGAGTGGCTCATCCGCGTCCAGATCGACCCATTGCGCGACCGTGCCTTCGCCGGTGCAGAGCACCAGCAGGATTTTGCCGTCATTGCCCTGCGTAGGCATCCAACCCTGCGGGATGGCACCGGTGGTCAGCAGTGCAAGCAGGGTCAGAACGCTTATGGAACGCAGGATCAGGGTCATTCGAGATGCGCAATGATGGATCGGAGTATCGGGATACCGTCACCCTTTTCGGACGAGGTCAGCACGATCTCCGGGTAGGCTGCAGGATGTTTCGACAGGGCCGCGCGGACTTGGTCCAGCACTTTTGCCCGGTCATTTGCTTTGACCTTATCGGCCTTGGTCATTACGCATTGAAAGGTCACTGCGCTGGTGTCCAGCAGTTTCATGATCTCATCATCTACAGGTTTTACGCCGTGGCGTGAATCGATCAGAACAAAGGCCCGACGCAGGGTTTGCCGCCCGCTCAGGTACTGCTTGAGCAGCCGCTGCCATTTCTCAACCACTTTGACCGGCGCGTTTGCGTAGCCGTAACCGGGAAGGTCGACCAGATACCGTTCGGGGCCTTGGGTGAAAAAGTTGATCTCTTGCGTGCGGCCGGGGGTGTTTGAGGCACGCGCCAGACCTTTGGTTCCGGTCAGCGCATTGATCAGGCTGGATTTACCGACATTGGATCGCCCGGCAAAGCAAACCTCCAGCCTGTCCGGGGCAGGCAGGCCGTTCATGGCCACGACCCCTTTGATGAATTCCGACGGGCCTGCAAACAGCTTGCGCCCACGTTCCAGCGAAATCTCATCTGGGTCATCAGCCAGTGGGAAGGGCAGGGTGGTCATAGCACCTGCACCTTGTCGTCCAGGCTGATCTTGCCGCCTTTGACCACCTCGGCATAAACACCGAAATCTTGATGATCCCAGCTGTTCAATGCGCCCAGCGTGTCTGCATCCCGTACACCGGTTTCAGGGTTGGCTGTGGTTGCCATACAACGCACAATCCGTTCGCGCACATGCAAGACAGCCTCGCCGATCTGAACGTCCTTGCCCAGCCAGTCGAATTCTTCCCACAGGGGCAGACCATCGAACCAGATATTGCCGCGCCAGCGCGCGATAGACAAATCCTGACCCAGCTTCTGCGCAACCGCACGGTGCGAGGCCATGTTGCACAGGCTGATCGACGGGAAGTCACTGTCTGTCATGCCGCGACCGGGCACACGAATGATCCGTGCCGAAGCGGCTCGGTCGGCAGGCATCAAAGGCTTCACCCAGTCCAGAAACACGTCCTGTTCATTCTCCGGATCAAAGCGCAGATCGGGCCTGTCGGGATGGCTGAGGGTGAGGGTATCCCCCTCAAGACGTGCCGATATCGCCATCAAGTTGGGCGCTTTGGATCCGCGGCTGAAATTGGCGCAGGGTACCCATTTTGATCCATCAGCTTTCGAAGCCTCATGCGCGACCGCCCAAACGCGATCCCCGGGCATGGTCTGCCCGGGGATCAATGTCACGTCACTCAGGCTCTCCCGCCCATGGCTTTTGATGGGGTGTCGCCATATGCAGGTTACGGTGCCGTTCATTTGTCATCCGTCTTTGGTGTGCGCTTGAAGCCCGATTTGATATTGCCGAACACATCCGGTGAATATCCCTGGCTGCGCATGATCAGATATTGCTGCGTGAAGGTGATGGTGTTGTTCGCAATCCAGTAGACGACCAGACCGCTGGCAAACCCGCCCAGCATGAACATGAAGACCCAGGGCATCCAGGCAAAGATCATCGCCTGCGTCGGGTCGGTTGGTGCCGGGTTCAGCTTCTGCTGCATCCACATCGAGATACCCAACAGCAAGGGCAGGATGCCGATGAAGATCAGTGCCAGGAAGGTCTCGGGCGCAGGTGCGGCCCAAGGCAGCAAGCCGAAGAAATTGTAGATCGAGGTCGGGTCCGGCGCGCTGAGGTCTTGGAACGGGCCAAACCATGGGGCTTGGCGCAGTTCGATGGTGACAAAGATCACCTTGTACAGCGAGAAGAAGATCGGGATCTGCATCAGGATCGGCAGACAGCCCGCAGCCGGGTTCACCTTTTCCTTCTTGTACAGTTCCATCATGCCCTGCTGCATCTTCTGGCGGTCATCGCCAGCGGCCTCTTTCAGGGCCTCCATCTGCGGCTGCAATTCCTTCATCTTGGCCATCGAGACATAGGATTTGAACGCCAGTGGGAACAGGATGGCCTTGATGATCAGCGTCAGGCCGATAATCGACCAGCCCATGTTGCCGATCTGCGCGTTGATGTTGTGCAGCAACCAGAAGATTGGTTTGGTCAGGAAAGCAAACCAACCCCAATCGATGCTTTCGATGAATTTCTGCACGCCTTCGGCTTGGTATTCGCGAATGGTTTCCCACTCTTTCGCGCCAGCAAACAGCCGCGTCGTGGTCTGTTCGGTCGCGCCTGAGGCGACTGTGATGGTCGGCAGCACTGTCTCGGTTTGGTAGATTTTGCGCCGAGCGTCGTATTTTGCGGCGGCCTTGAACGTCGCGCCTTCGGCAGGGATCAGGGTTGTCATCCAATAGTGATCTGTGAAACCAACCCAGCCACCCTCTTTCACCTGAAAGACTTCGGCCTGCGCGCGCTCGTTCGGGTCGATGTCGAAATCACGCACATCGCCGTAGTCGATCTCATCCAGCACGCCATCGGCCATGACCATGGCCCCTTCATGCAGGATAAAGAAGTTTTTCAAGCCAGGCAGATCGCCATCCTCGCCAATGCCGTGACGCGCCAGAATGCCATAAGGGGCCATGCTGACCTCGGATGCGGTGGCGTTTTCAACGGATTGGGTCACCGAGAACATGTAGTTGTCATCGACCGAGATGGTGCGGCGGAAGGTCAACCCATTGCCGTTCTCCCACGCGAGCGTCACGGGGCTGTCCGGGCTCAGGGTTTCACCCTGTTCCAGAGCCCACAGCGTGTTGGGGCCGGGGACGTCTTCGCCCGAAACGCCCGTACCGGGTGCCCAGCCGTAAAGGGCGTAATAGGCAGAGTTTGATCCAACCGGTGATAGCAGTTCAACAATCGGTGCGTCTTCTTCGATCGAGACCTTGTAATCTTTCAGGAACAGCTCATCGATACGTCCGCCCGACAGTGACAGGCTGCCTTTCAGGCGGGGCGTGTCGATTTCCACGCGCGGGGCCTGTTCTTCGGGTAGCGTTTCTTCGGCGGCGGCGGTAGCTTCGCCCACGGTTCCACTTGCGGTTGCGCTGGGCGTTTGAATCTCGGCCTCACCTATTGCCGCGATTTCGGCATCCTCGGTCACTGTGCTGGGCTCCGGCGGGGGGAACAGGACGAACCAGACCAGGATCACCAGAAAGCTGAGCGCGGTTGCGAGGATGAGGTTCTTATTCTGATCGTCCATCTGGGACAGCCACCTTGAGCAGTGAAAGACACCCGCAGGGTTCAACAGAGTGCAGGCCCAAAGGTCAAGCGGAATCGGCTGTCAATTCGTCACGGATCACCCATATTGGGCTTAAAATCCGCCTTGTGATCCCGTTTGCCGGCCAATCTTCGGAACACCGTTGACCTTGTTGCGATGCGCAGCAATCCAATCCAGGGTTTTTTCAAAGGGCATCGGTTTTCCAATGCCAAATCCCTGAACATGGTTGCAACCAAGCTGCGCCATCAGCGCATGTTCGCCAGGGGTTTCCACCCCTTCGGCCAGGGTTTCAACTTTCAGACGTTCCGCCATGGTTAGGATCGCACTCGCAAGCTGTTGCTGGCTTGGGTCCTGATCAGATTTGGCCACAAAGGACCGGTCGATCTTGATCCGAGAGACCTGAAACCGTTTGATCGACGCAATTGAAGCATGCCCGGTGCCAAAATCGTCCAGATCAATGCAGCATCCAAGCGCGGCCATACCGGTGACGTTTCGCGTGATCACGTCATCGGGCCTACGCGAAAAAACGGTTTCCAGGATTTCGACCGCCAGCCTGTCCGGAGTGAGGTCGAATTGATCCATCTCCCATTTCAGGCGGTCGATCAGGCCGGGGTCTCGCAATTCATCAGATGAAAAGTTTATGCCGATCCGCGGCACGACAACTCCGGCCCGATCCCAATCTCGCATGGCTTTGAAGGCATGATGACGGATGGTTTGGCCGAACCGCTCCATCATCTCGGCCTGCTCGGCAAAGGGCAGAAACACATGCGGGCCCAATACGCCTTTTTGTGGATGCTCCCATCTTGCCAGTGCTTCAAACCCGGTGACCCTGCCGGTATCGGTGGAGATCTGCGGCTGAAACCACGGGCGGATTTCCCCACTGTTGAGGGCGGCCGCGAACTCTTTCTTCAGATTGGTGCGAATGCGAGAGCGGCGGCGCGTATCTGACGAATAGGCGCGAATCGTGGATGGGCCATTTTGCTGCGCCTCGACCAGTGCATTGTTGGCGGCGTCCTTCCACATTTCCGGGGTCCCGTCAGGTTCGCCTGAGCTGAGGCAGAACCCGATGGAGCATGAGACATATATACCGGTGCCGTTCAGCGGTATCGGATCTTCTATGGCCGACTGGATGCGCCCCGCCATTTGTATGCAGGCCTCTAAATCCAGTTGTTGCGCCGGACGCAGGGCAATCAGAATCCTGTTGCCGGCTAACCGGGTTACAAAGTCCTGGCTGCGGATGACCGTCAGGATGCGGTTGCAAACCTGTTCGGATATAAGGCTTGTTGCCGCCTGGCCGTGCAGATCGAGAATTTGAGTATAGTCATCCAGTGCAATGACAATACAGGCGGATACTTCGCCGCTTTGCTGTGAGGCATGAAACACCGCCTCCAACTCTGTATCGAAGCGGTCGTTGGTGAGAAGACCACCTGCCTGATCTGTCCCAAACTTTCCACCCGCCTTTGACCCAAATCGGCCCGCTGCCGCGACGATCAACGGCAGACCCAAAGCTGCGGCGACAAGCGCGCGTTCACCCCCGATCCAGAACGCACCAAGGCTGAGCGCAGGAATGAAGGCAAGGGCGGATGAGGAATTCAGCAGCGACGCAAGGTTGCGCGCCAGACGGTCAAAAGAAGGTAGGTTCCGCATCGGTTTCCAGGCCCTGAGAAGTGATCACAGGCCCTGACCGTATGAAACCAATCTGAGTCAGCCGTTAACGCAGGTGCGGAATTTCGCCTGAATTTTCAGGTTTTTTGCCTGGTTCCAAAGAAAGCCCTGCGAAATCGAACAGTTTCGGGTCCAGCAGGTGTGATGGTCGGGCGTTGGTCAGCGCGCGGAACATGACCTGCCGCCGACCGGGGCTGTTCTTTTCCCACTGATCCAGAATCTGTTTGACCTGCTGGCGTTGCAACCCGTCCTGACTTCCGCACAGATCGCAGGGAATGATCGGGTAGCGCATGGCATTGGCAAATTTCTCGCAATCGATTTCGGCCACATGGGCCAGTGGGCGAAAGACGAACAGATCGCCCTCTTCATTGACCAGCTTGGGCGGCATCGTGGCCAGACGACCGCCATGGAACAGGTTCATGAAGAAGGTTTCCAGAATATCGTCTCGGTGATGGCCCAGCACAACGGCTGAACACCCCTCTTCGCGTGCGATACGATACAGGTTACCGCGACGCAGGCGAGAACACAGTGCACAATAGGTGCGACCTTGTGGGACTTTGTCCACTACGATCGAGTAGGTGTCCTGATATTCGATCCGGTGGGGTACATCCATGCGCTTCAGGAACTCAGGAAGGACGGTGGCGGGAAAACCGGGTTGCCCCTGATCCAGATTGCAGGCCAGCAGATCGACAGGCAGCAGGCCACGCCACTTTAGCTCATAGAGAACGGCAAGCAGGGTATAGCTGTCCTTCCCCCCGGACAGGCAAACCAGCCATCGGGGGGGCTTGCCGTCCTTGTCATGGGCAGAGGGATCCACCATCCCGTAATGTTCGATGGCCTCGCGGGTCTGGCGTACGATACGTTTGCGCAGCTTCTTGAACTCGGTAGTCGAGGGCGCGCCAGCGAATAGCGGGTGGATATCATCTGCTTCGTCAAACATGGGCCTGCCCTAAAGAGTTTGAGTCACCCCGGCAAGATAAATGCCGGGTTTTGAGCATCAGGTTTTGTCTTTACACGTCTGGCATTCTGGAACCGGATCGTACCCGTCACCCCCCCAGGGATGGCACCGCCCGATTCTGCGCGCGGCAAGCCATGCCCCCTTTATCGCCCCATGCTTCTCAAGTGCTTCCAGTGCGTAGGCCGAGCAGGTGGGTTGATAGCGGCAGTTGAACCCAACCCAGGGGCTAAAGATCAACCGATACGCCCGGACGGGCAGGGCGACGATTTGAGCCAGAAAGGTCATTTGCCCGTGCCGTGGATTTTTCGCAGCGCGTATTTCAGATCGTTCAGCAGAGAATCATAGGGGCAGGCCCCGGTGACCTCGGCACGTCCGATCAATACATAATCCCAGCCATCATGACCTCGGGTAGGAAGAATGGCACGCGCTGCTTCGCGCAAGCGCCGTTTGGCGCGGTTGCGGGCGACTGCGTTGCCCACTTTCTTGGAACAGGTGAACCCAACACGAATACCTGGTGCTTCATCGTGCGCGCGCTTGCGGGCCTGCACCATCATCGAAGATGTCCCTTGCCTGCGCGCGCGGGCAGCTTTCAGAAAATCTGGCCGGTTCTTAAGAACCGTCAAAGATACTGGCGCGCAAACAGAAACCGCCGGGGGCTTCTCCCGGGGGTGGTTCTTACCAACCTCAGGGGCCTCCGGCGGCGTCATGTTCATAACCTGACAGGTCGAGCGGTTTACGCGCTCAGCGACTTGCGGCCACGTGCGCGGCGCGCGTTCAGGATTTTACGGCCGGCCTTGGTGGCCATGCGCGCGCGGAAACCATGGCGGCGTTTGCGAACCAGGTTCGAAGGCTGATAGGTGCGTTTCATCGCTCCGTCTCCAATCTATAGCGGTCGGGTGCGGCGCGGATTCGCCTGGCCCTAGTGTTCGAAGCCCGTCCTCTACTGCTAAGCGGGGGGTAAGTCAAACCCCAAGACGGGGGTTTTGACACCTTTTGCAACAATTCTGTAACCGGGCCGTCGAAAAGGTTTCAGATTCCGGGTTTTGCGCCCGAAACCCTCACATTCCCTGCCACATAGTTCAAGGCCGCGTGAGGGACCTGTCGTTTCGCGGTCGGGCAACGCATGTTGGGGTCAGAATGAAACAGACCAAGCCGGACGCACCCATGAGTGAAACAACCCAGCCACCGCGCAGCGGCGTTGCGCGACATATCCCACTGCTGGTGATCCTTGCGGTCGCAGCGCTCGGGTTCTTCACGCTTGGCGATTACCTGAGCTTTGAGACCCTGCGCGATAATCGTGAGGCCCTTCTGGCCTGGCGGGACGCAAATTACTGGGCCATGGCCGGTGCCTTCATCGCAATCTACATAGTGATTGTGGCCTTCTCCTTGCCCGGTGCAGCCGTGGCTTCGATGACTGGTGGCTTCCTGTTTGGCCTGTTCGCGGGAACGGTATTCAATGTTTTTGCGGCAACCATTGGCGCATCGGCGATTTTCCTGGCCGCCCGTTGGGGTTTGGGTGAATCGCTGACCGTGCGGCTGGAATCCTCGGAAGGCACGGTCAAAAAGCTTAAAGACAGGCTGCGCGAGAATGAGATCTCGGTGCTGTTCTTGCTGCGGTTGGTCCCGGTCGTTCCCTTCTTTGTCGCCAATCTGGTGCCCGCACTGGTCGGAGTGAAGTTCCGTAACTTCCTGATCACCACAGCGCTGGGGATTATTCCGGGTGGGATTGTTTACACGTGGATCGGCGTCGGGCTGGGCGGTGTGTTCGATCGGGGTGAAACGCCTGATGTGTCCCTGCTGTGGGAGCCGTTCGTGATCGGCCCCATCATCGGTCTTTGCGTGTTGGCAGCTCTGCCCATCGTGATCAAAGCCCTGCGCGGCAAAAAGGACGCCTGAACGCATGAAGAAAGTGAAGACGGATATCCTGGTGATCGGGGCCGGATCGGGCGGATTGTCGGTTGCCGCAGGGGCTGCACAGATGGGGGCCGATGTGGTCCTATTGGAAGGCCACAAGATGGGGGGCGACTGCCTGAACTTTGGCTGCGTCCCATCAAAGGCGCTGATCGCGAGCGGCAAAACGGCTTATGGGCAGGCGCACGCCTCGCCGTTTGGCGTGGCGGATGTTACGCCTCAGGTCGACTATGGTGCAGCGAAAGATCATGTCCATGATGTGATCGCTCAGATCGAGCCGATGGACAGTCAGGAGCGGTTCGAGGGCTTTGGCGTGACAGTCATCCGAGAGTTTGGCGCCTTCCTGTCGCCAACCGAGGTGCAGGCCGGGGACACTGTGATTACTGCGCGCCGGGTCGTGATTGCGACCGGGTCATCTCCGTTGATCCCTCCGATCCCCGGTTTGGACAAGGTGCCGTTTTATACCAACGAAACCATTTTCGATCTGCGCGACCAACCGGACCATCTACTGATTATCGGTGGCGGCCCCATAGGCATGGAAATGGCGCAAGCGCATATTCGGTTGGGGTGTAAAATCACAGTGATCGAAGGCACGAAGGCGCTGGGCAAAGATGACCCCGAGGCCGCGGCTGTAGTTGTGGACACCCTGAAGGCGGAAGGCGTCGATATCCGCGAGCAAGCCATGGTCGCTCAGATACGTGGTGAGGACGGCAAGATCGAAGTTGTGACCGAGAGCGGCGATATCGTTTCTGGCACCCATCTGTTGATGGCCGCCGGGCGCAAGGCGAATGTGGATCGTTTGAACCTTGAGGCTGCAGGCATCGACCGAACACGCACTGGCATCAAGGTCGACGACGCATTGCGTACGACCAACCGCAAGGTTTATGCCATAGGCGATGTTGCAGGTGGGCTGCAGTTCACCCATGTTGCGGGGTATCATGCTGGCATCATTATTCGGTCAGCTTTATTCGGACTGCCCTCAAAAGCCAAAACGGCGCATATTCCTTGGGCAACCTATACCGACCCGGAACTCGCTCAGGTCGGTTTGACCGAGGCGCAGGCCCGCGAACAACATGGTGAGGCGATGGAAATTGCCCGGTTTGACTATCACCACAATGACCGCGCAATTTCTGAACGAAAGACCAGGGGTTTCATCAAGGTGATGGTCGTCAAAGGCCGCCCGGTTGGCGCAACTATCGTGGGGCATCAGGCCGGAGAGTTGATCAACTTGTGGTCTCTGGCGCTGGCCAATAACCTCAAGATGGGTCAGATCGCCGCGATGGTTTCGCCCTATCCGACGATCGGAGAGCTTAACAAACGCGTCGCGGGTGCTTATTTCTCGCCGAGGCTGTTTGAGAATCAGACAGTTAAACGAGTGGTCAGGTTCGTCCAGCGCTGGATTCCCTGACCCAAAGAAGGAGCGTCAATTGAACTCGCTGTCGGGCCGTTTCCTGATCTTGACGACGGTCTTCGTGATGCTGGCTGAGATCCTGATCTTTGTCCCGTCGATTGCGCGCTTTCGGGAAGACTTTCTGCTAAACCGACTGGAGCGCGCGCAGATCGCCTCTCTGGCGTTGTTGGCAGATGACATGCTTGCTGACGAACTTGAGGCCGAACTGCTGGAAAACGCGGGCGTCTACAATGTCGTGCTTCGGCGGGATGAAGTACGGCAATTGATGCTGTCATCCGCCATCCCGGAACAGATCAGCAATACATATGATCTACGGGATGCAGGCCCCTGGATGCTGATCCGTGACGCGATGGCCCGTATATTCACCGCCGAGAATGAAGTTATCCGCGTGATTGGGGAGCCGGTCAAAAGGGCCGGTTTGTTGATCGAGGTGACTATTGACAGTGCGCCTTTGCGGATGGCGATGATCGACTATGGTCTTCGCATTCTCGGCCTGTCCTTCGTGATTTCGATCATCACCGCATCTTTGTTGTTTCTGGCGGTCCGCGTTGTCCTCGTCCGCCCGATCAAGGGGGTTGTCGGCTATATGCAGCGTTATGCCAGTGCGCCCGAGGATGCGCGCGGCATAATCTCGCCCAGCTCGAAGGTGACCGAACTGCGCGAGGCGGAAGAAGCCCTACAGATGTTGCAAACCGACCTGACACAGGCGTTGAAACAGCGCGAGCGGTTGGCGCAACTGGGCGGGGCTGTGGCCAAGGTCAGCCATGATCTGCGCAATATCCTGACTTCTGCACAGCTTTTTACCGACCGGATTGAGGCGAGCGATGATCCGTTGGTCAAACGCATGGCGCCCAAGCTGGTCAATTCGATCACCCGCGCCGTTTCCCTGTGCGAAGGCACTTTGGCTTTTGGGCGTGCGGAAGAGCCCGCACCAACCCTGACCATGGTAAATGTTCGCGATATCGCCGCCGATGTGGCTGCAAGTGAGCAGCTGGCGGTGGCCGATGCCTGCGTTGAGATTGCGAATGAGGTCCCGGAGGATCTGATCGCACGGGCTGATGCGGAACAATTGTATCGGGTCATCATGAATCTTGTCCGCAACGCGCGCCAAGCGCTGGTTGCCTTTGGTAGACCAGGTCGGATTGTCATCGCCGGGTTTGAGCTTGATCGTACCTGGTCGATTGAAATCCGTGATACCGGCCCCGGCCTGCCGCCCAAAGCGCGCGAGAATCTGTTCACCCCGTTCCAGGGCGGTGTGCGCAAAGGCGGGTCCGGTCTGGGTCTGGCGATTTCATGGGAGTTGGTGCGCGGCCATGGCGGCGATCTGGTGCTGAAAGACACCGGACCCGATGGAACAACCTTTGAAATAAGGCTTCCACGCGGCGACGAGACTTTTTGAGGAATTTTTACAGAATCGACTTGCACGTCCACCGCACCGGGTCTACATAGCGCCTCACCAACGCGGACCGATAGCTCAGCTGGATAGAGTACTTGACTACGAATCAAGGGGTCGGGGGTTCGAATCCTCCTCGGTCCGCCACTTGGTGATGCTCCTAAATTTTGAGAGACACACTAGGTCGTTTAAACCCTAGAGTTTTATGGCTGCAGCAGCGCTGGTGGGTTTCATTGGATTTTACCCGATAACACAAGTATACTTTCATTGAGTGGTATATTTTGTGGTATTTTCATGGCTGCGCTCAGCGGGAAGCTGACAAAGAAGCTAGTAGAGAATCTTGGTCCGGGTCGGCATGGCGACGGTTCTGGACTGTATCTTGTAGTTGATCCCTCTGGTGCGCGCCGCTGGATTGTGCGCGTAACGGTCAAAGGACAGAAGAACCGAAAGGGGGCACCACTGCGCACGGATTTCGGTTTAGGCGGCGCTGATGTTGTCACACTAAACCAAGCGCGCGAAAGGGCACTGGAATACAGGCGGATGGCGAAGGTCGGTTTGAACCCGCGCTTCAACGCCCTGCGCGAAATCCCGACATTCGAAGAGCTCAGCCGTCAGGTCCATATCGACCGCCTGCCAATATGGAAGAATGCCAAGCATGGTCAGCAGTGGCTCAACACTTTGCGCGACTATGCGTTCCCAAAGATCGGGCGCATGCCAGTCGACAGCATTGATCAGCCCGAAGTGCTGATGTGCCTGTCCCCCATCTGGACCGAGAAACACGAAACCGCAAAGCGACTGTCGCAGCGGATCAAGACAGTACTCGACGTGGCAAAGTCCAAGGGGTTCCGCTCGGGCGAGAACCCGGTGACTGCGATCCGCGAAGGCAAAGTACTGCCTTCCGTCAAAGCCAGGGTGCAGCACCATGACGCGATGCCGTGGCAGGAGGTGCCCGCGCTCTATGCCGAGTTGCAGACCCGCTCAGCCATGGCTGCCAAGGCGTTGCAATTCACCATTCTGACTGCCTGCCGGACCTCAGAGGTGCTGGAGATGAAATGGCCCGAGGTGGATGTCGATGCGCGCCTGTGGACCATACCTGCGGAGCGTATGAAAGGCGGTCAGTTCCATCGCGTGCCTCTCACCGACGAAATGCTGGTAATTCTGGAGCCGCTGCGGGCGCTGGCCTCTGACTATGTGTTTGAGGGTCAAAAGCGGCATCAGCCCTTGTCGAACATGTCCATGCTGATGCTGCTGCGCCGGATGCGGCAGGATGGAGTCACCGTGCATGGCTTCCGCAGTTCGTTTCGGGACTGGGCGGCGGAGGCGGCAAACGCACCGCGTGAACTGACTGAGGCGGCTTTGGCCCATCAGATTGGGTCTGACGTGGAGCGGGCTTATGCACGGTCGGATTTGTTGGAACGGCGGAGGGAGTTGAGCCTTAATTGGAGCAAGTTTGTTTGCGGATCTAAAAAAAAGAAGGAATGACTCAACGTGTTTTGCCCCATAAATCACCACGACTGGGCAGAAGTTCGCGAAATGTCTCAAGACTGGGCTACTAGGCTGTTACGCGATGATCAAGTCCCCGGCGTGGCGGGCATTGTCCGGACCTGCAGTGAAGCTCTGGCTGGAGCTTCACACCCGCTTCAATGGCAGCAACAACGGCAAGGTGTTTGTGTCGATGAATGAGGCGGCAGAGATTCTAGGCCTAGGTAAGGCCACTGTTCAGCGTGCTTTCGATGATCTGCAGGACAAAGGCTTCCTTGTACTGGAGCAGGAAGGCAACTGGTATCACCGTCGGGCCCATGAGTGGCGGTTGACGACCAAGGCGACCCAGGCCCGGTCCGGCAGGAACAGCATCTGGTCCCCGCAGCATGGCGACAAAGGACTGTTACTCGGATGGAAGCCCCGTTGACGAAACAGGAACAGCTTTGAGATAGGCGGCAATCGCGAAACGGTCCTCATCCGTGAGGCGTGACGTGTTCTCGATGACCTCCACCATCTCACCACCAGCGCTGTCATAGTCCGGCGTGAAGCCAGATTTCAGGTATTCGGCAATGTCGGCCTCGGACCAATCAAGCTGATCTGAGGTTAGGCCGGGGATACGTCCCTTTCCGCTGGGGCTTGGCGCTCCCGTCAACCAGAGATTGTGTTGCATACCCCCTAAGCCGTTGCGTGGCGTATGGCATTCGGCGCAGTGACCAAGAGCCTCCACCAAGTACCGGCCATGCCGTTGTTGGTCGGTCAGATCACCTTCGACCACCCAACCTGGCGACATGAACAGGAGCTTCCATCCACCCAATCCGCGCCGAACGTTGAACGGAAAACCTACCTCATGCGAGAGGCTTTCGGCTTCGGACGCTGGCAGGGTGCCAAGGAATGCATGGAGCGAAACGACGTCGTCCTCCGACATATTGGCGTAAGATGTATAGGGGAATGCTGGAAAATAGTGCTGCCCTTCGGGTCCCGTTCCATGGATCAGAGCATTGGCCAGGTCCAGGGCAGACCAAGACCCAATACCAAGTTCTGGGTCACTGGAAATGTTGGGGGCAATGAACGTGCCGAATTCCGTCTCAAACCGGCGACCACCGGAGAGCATGAGCTTGTCCGCACCAACCGCATCCGCCGCTGAATGACAGGATGCGCATCCTGCGGCGTGAAACACGATTTCACCTCTGGTGAGATCCGGGTGCAAACCGTCGAGTTTAGATTGATCCATTCTTTGTGGTCGGGTCAGCACCAAACCGGCTAACCCAACCAAGAGTGCAACGAAAGCGGTGAAAAGGAAAAACCGCTTCACAGCTATCTACCAATTAGTCTTTCGGTGCTCTGTACGCTTTGTGACATGCCGAACAGCTTCCACCCAGATTGCCCATAGCCGCTTTCAGGGCATCAACATCTTGGCCAGCCGCAGCCTGCATCGCAACAGCGGCATCTGCCATAGCCTGCCCTTTCACACCAACGTCAGGGAAGTTTTCCCAGATTGCCGGCAGCGCTCGGGTGGACGGATCGGACACATTGTCAGATCCCTGGGGCCACATAGCGGATTGGTCGATCTGCGTTAGCACAACAAGGTTGTTTGCAGCCCGTGTTGCGGCCTCGGCCTCATAATCCACCTCGCCTTTGGCCATGCCGCCAAGTGTACCAAGATTGAAGGCATAGAGCTGCATGATTGAGGTTCGCGCTTTCACAGCCGGGTTTTCACTTTCGTGGGCGATTGCTGTGCCAATGGCGGCCAATGAAAAAAGACCTGCCGCGCAGATTGAGAACTTCTTCATCATGATGTGTCTCCCTGTTCAATGCTCCGAATGTTAGCTTGAACGAATTTTCTTGTAATTGTTTGTTATTGATCGTCACTTGTTAATTTATGAACAACGATAACTGGGATGATATTCGATACGCGCTAGCCGTAAGCAAATACGGTTCGTTGAACGCGGCGGCGACGGCCATGGGCGTCACGCATGCTACAGTCTTGCGCAGGGTGGCCGCATTCGAAGAGCGCAATGGCTGCCGGATTTTTCAGAAAAGCCCGTCAGGGTATTCGGTTCTGCCCGAAGCCAGTGCAATCTTTTTGGCCATGGAAAGCGTTGAAGAAGCGGTGCTTTCGGTGGAGCGGGCGGTTGTCGGAGCAAATCGTTCCCCAATGGGTCAGGTGCGCGTTACATCGACCGATAGTCTTTGTCAGGTTGTTCTCCCTCGCATCATAAACGAGATCTCAGTCCTTTACCCAGGTTTGAAACTGACTCTGCTAAGCCAGAACAGCCACCATGATCTTTCCCGACTGACAGCAGACATTGCTGTGCGCCCATCGATAAAGCTAGGGGAAGGGCTGATCGGGCAGCGCGCGGGAACGCTGTCATTTGGCGTCTTTGACGATGGTTGCCCCAACCGCAAGTGGATGAGGCTTGACGGAGCGTTGAGCCGTTCACTCCCAGCTAAATGGCTAGCGGAGAATGTGGACTCAGACGAAATGACCAACGGAGCAGACAGTTTTCTGGTGCTACAGCAGATGGCCGCCTCAGGAGTGGGCAAAACCTTTCTGCCGTCATTTTTTGGCGACGTGGATACCCGCCTTAAACGGTCGAAGGACGTGAATCCTAAGATCGAGGTTCCACTATGGGTCGCGACGCTAGAAGAAATCGCCCAAACTCCAAGGTTTGCCGTTGTTCAGAAGGCGTTGGTTGAACGCATTTCAGAAGCGCTAGCTAAGTGATTTCATGCAACAGAAACATTCGAGTTCTTACATTTTTGACTTTCCAAATTTGCAAATCCCAGTCGGAAATGTCCGCTTTGGGGTTACTGCGGTCCTTTGGAGAAAAATGCGGGTGGCAGCAATGTCCGCGTTGCGGACATTCGGGGAATATCGATCAATGGCAGGTGTGCGGACTTTGCCGACATTGACGTTTGGCCACTTTGCTGACGCAGCATTCATTGGTATGCGCTGCAGTCTATATGCTGCATTGCAGCCTAACTCACTATAGCTGTCATTGCTGAGAGGAACCGCGGGGTCCCGGGGATGCCATACCCCGCCCGTCGTTAGGCGGGCTAAAAGCAGAATAGGGTGTTACGGTCGATTGGGTACTGGATTGTTATCAGCCGGAGCCGACTCCTTGTTTAAGCTGTTGGATATCTGCACCTGCAGTATCGATAGAAACTAGTCTATTCGCAATTGCTTTTGCGAAACGATCCGGGCTTCCAGGTGCAAACTGTAAGCTAAGGGAGGGTTCTGATATCTCCAGTTCAAGAACAACAGGAGCACCGTTTTGGTCCTCGACTAAATCAACGCGAGCATAAAGTAGCGGTGAATCCAATCCGAATATCTTGGTCACTGCCTTTAGCGCACTAATTCCTACTTCCCGTTCATCTGGAGAAGCTGCCCGCGCTGAGCGCATGTCAGTGCTTGGAACATTTACTGTGCCGTCGGGCATTAAAAGTGCCGCTTTTCGGATAGCATGACTGTAGTGGCCGTCGAAAAAGATCATGTCCGTTTCGCCGAGCTCATCAATCGACGTGAGGTATGGTTGAATGATGACGCTGTGGCCGGTTGCAAAAAGCGTTTCGGCATGCCGTATGGCAGCTTCGATGTTTTGGCGCGAGAAGCGACCAACGTTCTGGGAATAAGCGCCAACTGTTGGCTTTATGACAAGTTCATTGCATTCCGGGTGATCTTCCAGGAAGGATTGGAGGCGGTCACCGATCTTCGCATTTGGAGGCAAGATTTCTGTCGGCACTATAGGGACATCGAGCGCTTCGAGGTCTTTCAAGTACGTTTTGTCCAAACCCCAACTGATTACTGCCAGAGGATTGATGAGATGAGTCTGCGCATCTACGTGAGCGCACCAATCTCGAAATCTCTTGAGATGTTTGGTGTAGCTCCAAGGCGAGCGTAGCAGAACGGCATCACACTTTCCCCAGGGAACGCTGGGATCAGTCCATTCAACTATTTCGGGCTGTACTCCTTGAGCAACGCAGGCATCAATCAGCAAGTCCATATCGAAGTCGATTGGCAAACTTTCTGAATCGGTGACGAGAGCAACATGCTTCATTTTTTCAAACCTTATTGACTGAGAATGCGGGGGGTGTTCACCACGGAATAATCCGGTCGAGATGGACATATGATCCGGAAGGTCCATCCGATCCAAGCAGCGCCATTTGGACGCTAGTACGGGCTCCTTCGGGTATCTCCAGATCACCTAGCCCATCGTTCATGTCGGTTTTGGTGTAACCTGGGTGAACGGCATTCACTTTGATCGGCGTATCCCGCAGCTCGTATGCAAGATGCGCGGTCCAGGAATTGACCCCGCATTTCGACGCACTGTAAGCAGGCAATGACTTGAACATGTCACTATAGGCATAAGAGCTGCGATCGCTATGGGTTCCAACTGAACCTAATAGGCTAGACACATTGACAATGCGCCCTGCTTCGCTGTTTCGGATCAGTGAGAGCAGAGCTTGTGTAACTTCAACTACGCCGAAGAGGTTAGTTTCGAACGTCTCCCGCCACTTCCACATGGGTTGTACAGATGGCGCGATACCATAGTCCTCAATTCTTATGGCTGCGTTGTTGACCAATATATCGAGCCGACCAAAGGTGCTGGCAATCCATTCCGCTGCGTGACTAACCGATTCTGGGTTGGTCACGTCCAACTGGATTGGAGTGGCAATCAGTTTTTCGCCGCAAAGCATATGAGCCGCAATATTGGCGTGCTCAAAGCTTCTACCGGACAGCAGAACGTGAGCACCTGATTGTGCGATCTGACGCGCAATTTCGAATCCTATTCCACGGTTGGCTCCGGTCACCAGAGCAATCTTTCCAGCATCTTTTTTCATAGGACGAATTCCTCCCTTGCTGCCACAATTGGTGCTGCGCGAACGACCGGAGGCTTTCGCCCGAGATCGGAAAGGAAGCTAGCGATTGGTGCCCCGAATGACGGAATATCGACGAGGAAGGCGTCGTGGCCCTGATGGCTATCCAATTCAGTAAATTGGGTTCTTGCGTCAGCGGCGCGTAAGCCATCGGCGATCTGGCGTTGTTGATACAATGGAAATAGAATATCTGTATCCGTGCCCAGGACCAAAGCGCGTTCCAGTGTGAGTTGTGACAAAGCTCTGTCGGCACACCCTTTCGCTTGGTCTGCAATATCAAACAGATCAATGCACTGGCTCAAGTACAGATAGGAATTCGGATCAAACCCCCGCAGGAATCTCCTTGCATGGAATTCAAGATAACTCTCGACGGCGAACTCTGGGCGACATTGCATTCCACCTCGTTGGCTGGCCGAACCACTTGCGGTCACATTTCGGCCAAATCGCGCTTGCCACTCAGTCGCAGACCGATAGGTGATAAGCCCAAGTTTTCGAGCAATCGACATGCCCGCAAGCGGGTAACTCTCGTTGCTGTACTGTCCAGACCGCCAGTTTGGATCGTCTTGGATAGCCTGTCGCTGGAGCGAACGCACGGCTAACGCGAACGGAGATGCATGCGCGGCGCTCGAAACACTAATATGAGTACGAGCGAGACCCGGATGACGAGAAATCAGAGATAGTGCACTCATCCCGCCCATTGAACAACCAATCACACATGCCAAGGTCTCGATTTCAAGGGCGCGCACGGCAAACGCTGCCGCATCTGCAATGTCTTCGATGCTGAGTTGAGGGAAATCAAGTCTGTACGTGCGAGTATTGTCGGGAACAAGAGATGCTGGACCGGTAGAGCCCTTACAACTTCCCAACGAGTTGACACAGATTACAAACCATGTGTCGGTGTCGATGGCTTTGCCAGGACCAACCATACGTTCCCACCAGCCGGCTTCCCGATTCGTGGGCGAAGAGGCGGCGTGCGCATCCGGTGACAATCCCGTCAGTATGAGAATTGCGTTGTCGCGCCCCCGCGAAAGTGTCCCCCAAGTTTCATAGGCTAGGATACCTCCCATGAGACACCCTCCGCGTCTCATGGGAAACTCCTCAGGTAACGACAAGAAGCGACTGCCAGGCGGGATAAATTCACGACTGGAATGGGTGGGTAGCTTGGTCAATGGCTGTTCCAGCATTGCATATGTCCTCCTTCTCTGACGAGAACGCGTGAGCGTGAGGTGTATAGATCAGGCTGTTTCCAACTCGCGGTCCAGTGAATCGAGCCACTCGTCATCCGACCCTTCGCTCACATCTTCCATGAGGAATGTGGATAGATAACGTTCACCTGTATCCGGCAGCATGGCCAACAAAACAGAACCACGCGGAGCGGTATGGGCGACCTCAAGAGCCGTCGCGAGCGTTGCCCCAGCTGAAATGCCAACAAAGATGCCTTCTTCAGCAGCCAGCCGACGAGCTGTGTCGCGTCCGACTGTTTCGTTTATGGGTTGAAGGTGGTCGATGACGGTCTGGTCCATGACGCTTGGTACGAAGTTTGGCGCCCACCCTTGAATTTCATGCAGATTCCACGACTTTCCAGCCAGAACCGCGGCGTTCTCTGGTTCCGCGCAAACTACTTGCACATCTGGTCGAGCACGTTTCATCATTTGACCAACACCGGTCAATGTTCCGCTGGTACCAAAGCCGGTTACGAAATAATCGAGACGTTTTCCTGCGAAATCACTCAGAATTTCGGTTGCGGTCGTTTCACGATGGTAGGCTGGATTTGCAGGGTTATCGAATTGCCGTGCCCGGAACCACCCGTGCTTGTCCGCCAGGTCATCAGCGATTTTGTTGCCTCCACTGCTGCCCAATTCACCAGGAAAAAGCAGCACCTTGCCGCCGTATGCTCTGATCAGCTTGCGCCTTTCGAGTGAATAGGTATTCGACATTACAGCGACGAATTTGTAGCCACGAGCTGCCGCCACCATAGCCAGCGCTATGCCCACGTTGCCGGACGTGCATTCGACGATTGTGTCGCCTGGTTTCAGTAGACCTTTTGATTCAGCATCGAGGACTACGGCGAGCGCAAGCCGGTCTTTCACCGAACCGCCTGGATTGAAAGACTCCACCTTGACGTAGATGTCTACATGCTCTGGTGGGATTCGGTGCAGCTTTACAATCGGCGTCCGGCCAATGGTATCTAGAATGCTATCAAATAGTGGCATAAGCGAATTCTCCTTCAAAAACAAAGGCTGCAGGGCCTGTCATTGTGATTGGTGCCTGATGATTGTCAGGCCAAGATATCTGAAGCGTCCCACCAGGCATCGAAACTGAGACATCTCGACCGACCCGGCCTTGCTGCATCAGGTACGACGCAGCAGCGCAGGCACCGCTTCCACATGCGAGGGTTTCCCCTGCGCCAAATTCGAAGACACGCAACCGCAAGTGATCTGGATCAACAATTTCTACGAAACCGACACAGATGGTTTCTGGCAGTTCAGGTATCTTCTGAAGCAGCCGTCCGACTGTTTTGACGGGTGCACCCTTTATGTCCTGAACCTCGATCACGGCATGTGGATTGCCCATGGACACTGTGCCAAAGCGAATGACATTGCCCTCAGGTGTTTCGAGTGAATAGGGAGGGCTTTGTTTCTTAAAGCCGTGAAGGGGTAGTACGTCCGGATCGAAAGACGGCGGTGCCAACTTGACAGAGTATGTATCGCGACCGAGCGACATGATTTCGAGTGGCCCGGACGGGCTATCAAGTTCGAAAGCATCAGAAGCGGTGAGCCCGGTCCTTTGAGCCCATGCAGCGATGCATCTGGCACCATTTCCGCATTGCCGTGAAGTTTGCCCGTCAGAGGTCCAGATACGGAACGAGACCAATGCGCGAGGTGAACGTGGCGGCTCAATCCCTAGCACGAGGTCGCACCCGATCCCGGTGTTTCGATCGGACATTGCCGCACATAATTCGGGCGTTGGCTCCGAACGTCCCCGCAGATCAAGAACGACAAAGTCGTTGCCGGCACCGTGCATCTTGGTGAATGGGATGTGCTCAAGCCCGGTCAAACGACTACCTCCGGCTCAAGCAAAGGCTCGATTATGCTCAGGATGTGCTTCAACGGTGCGCGACTCTCGGATTCCGAAAGCGGTGCGTGGAACTCTGCAAGTTCCAAGCCGACAAGTTGACCAGAGGGAATCGCCTGGAAAATCTCGCGCAATTGTTTCGGCAGAAACCCGTGCGGTACACTGTAATCGGCAGGTATGTGGCCGGGCTCCATTACATCCCAATCAACATGAATCCAGACTGGTGCTTTTCCCACGGCCTCGCGTACGGCGTCAGGCGTCGCCTCTTCGGGCGGCAAAATTCGGACACCGGACCTACGCAGATGCGCGAGCTCTTCGGGGTCGATGTCGCGTGCGCCGACCAAAATCACCTGATCAGGGCGTAGCCCTTTTCCGTGCCCACTGTCCCAAAGACCACAAGCCCCGGCCAGCACCATACCACCCAAATATCCAGAGCCTGTCGTATCCGGCGTGTTGAAATCGCCGTGTGCATCGACCCAAAGCAGTATGGCTTCCGGATATCGCTCAGCAAGGGTTGGCAGCGAGCCAAGACTGGCCGAGCAAGTATTGGCGACCATGATAGGTGTTCGGCTTGCTTCGATGCTGTCCGCGATGGCGGCCTGCAGGCAGACCAAAGTCTGTTCTGCCTCTGGAAGGCTGAGCGTCCAGTCGTCAGTTTTCGCAGGCTCAGGCGTTCCGAAATACTTCCCTTTGAGTCCAAGGGCTTCTTCCAGCATTCTCGCGGTCTGCAATGCGCCCTCGATTGTGCGTTCTTTGCGATCTGCTATTCTTCCTTGGGAAACTATGAGTTCGAACATATCTAGTGTGTCCTTTTGGGATCAGGTTGGAATTTCTGAATCAGGCGAGTTCAATCGACGTTAGGTTGTTTCAGTTCCTTTCTCTCCAGCTCGTCCAGGGGCCAAATGTTCACCGGTATGTGGGCATTTCTGGGTGATGCTGGGCGATCGGGTCGATTTGAAGGGGCATCTATCTGTACGGATCTCGTTTTTGTCGGTGAGGCTGTACTGCCACCACTCGAGGCTATCTTCCCCATAGGACCCAAGTTGAGGACAGTGTGGCTGACCATCGTAAGTAAGAATTCGTTCGCGGATGTTCGCCCGGGCTCTTCGACCGGCAGGGGTATCGCCTGCAACTTTGTCAAACCGCTCGCGCGGATTAATGACCAATTTGAAATGTTTCCCTAAATTTCGGCTCGCCCGCCTTTGGTGAGCTGGATTGCTCATATTGCAAAAAATTGGCATCCCGCTAAAGCACATCGACCAAGCCGTCGAGCCGGGGTCAGACGGTACATCCTGGGGCCAAGGTTGATTGTCCAATGAATGAAGGCGTAGGAGCGTTCGCCATCCAAAGGCGTGATATTCTTCGACGCTGCGGGCCGAGATAGCGTTTTCTGAAAACGCAACGACCAGTGGATAGGCCGTGTTTAACTCGCCATTCCAATCTGAACTCACCTCGACAAAGGCCATGAGCCCCTTTGCCAAACGTTTCATATCTTCCAGGCCATTTCCTTCGACAAAGATAAACTTCAGCAGGCCCTTACGGATCGCGTTCTTTGAAAACACACACGGAAATCCGTTTTCGTTGGCCAGGCGGTCGTAAACGTCGTCGTAGGCTTCCCTGTGCCATCCCTGCGCAGTTGCCGCAACGTAAGGTTGCGATTGCAATACTGTGACACTCGTTGTGACACGCTGTTCAGTGCTCAATAAATCATTAACATCTGTTGTCATGGCTTCAAATTTTCCCTTGATGAAATGGGTGCGATTTACCCTGACCTGCGACAACGTATTCGCGGCTTTAGCCTGATTTGACCGCCGGTGCCGACTCGCCGCGGAATGTTGGCTCTTCGGTTAGGTTTGCGGGTTCGGTACGGCCGGTCGATCTGCCTAACCATCCAACCGCAATTGTTACGGCGACGAGCAGCGAGGCAAAAACCGACATTGCTGTGAGAAGGCCAAACTTATCGGCCATGGCGCCACTTGCAATCGTTGGCAGCGAAAACCCAACATACGCATAGACAAACAACCCGGCAGCGGCGCGTGCGCGGTTTTCCGGCGCGCGGATTGCAAACTCCGATAGGCTCGACAGATATGTAAATCCATAGCTAGCCGAACTTGTGATCGCCGTTCCTGCAAGAACCAGCCAGATTTCCTGGAGCCCGACGCCAACCAACACCATGAGAAAGCCGAGCGGCACGAGAATAAATCCAACTCGCAATGCGCTTATGTTCGTCAACCTACGGGCCAGCGGCTGCGACAGAAACCCAACGAAGATGGCCAGGAATATGACCAACCCAGTATATGCCCCGAGTCCCTGCGTATGAAGTTGCAGCGGAACAACTGCAATGGTCATACCGGTGGTAGACCAGGCAAGCGCCAGCGCCATTCCGTATTGCCATGTTCTTTCAGGAAAGACAGGCAAACGCAGCATGGCCACTTTTTGCGGGTTGTCTGCTTTGGGTAGAGCAAGCACTACCAGCGCCAAAATTGGGGCAACAAGGAATAGAGCGACAAAGCTGACAGGCATAATGCTTGGACCCCACTGGGCGAGGCTGAGACCAGTTGCCAGCGCGCCGCCCCCAAAACCCAATGAGGTGGCGGACGTTACCAGCAATGTGGCTTGTCTCGTACGATCTTGACTGAATAGCTCAGCCATGTATGCCGTCCCGGCTGTGGTAGCGAATCCTGTGGAAACCCCCAGAACAAAACGGGCAAATACCAAGGAGGGCCACGTAGGAGCGACAACCAACAGTGCCGTTCCGCCGACGCCCAAGGCTAGCGCCATCGCCACTGGTGACCTGCGACCAATTCGGTCTGACATGCCGCCGAGCAAGATCAGCGTGGGCATCAAACCTGCTACATACGCGGCGAAGCCAATCGTGACCGCGGTTGCCCCAACACCGCTGTTCTCCGCATATACAGAATACAGCGGAGCTTGCAGATTTACTGCATAGGTTGTGGTAAACAACGCGAACGCGAGAATCGCGTGGCTAATGGTCTCTCGCATGGTGACATCCTTCAGAAAACTAAACCTGAGGTTGACACGGAACCGCCGTTATCACAATTATTGCATTGTACTAAGGACAGCGGAAAAGTGCTGAGGCCAAACATGGTTTATCTGGACCTAGCAGAAAAATTGGTAGCGCAGATCAAATCCGGTGAAATCCCCCCTGGAACGCGCCTGCCAACACACAGGGCCTTTGCAGAGCAAAACGGAGTGGCTTTAGCGACAGCAACGCGTGCGTACAAAACACTGAAGCAAAGGGGCTTCATTGTAGGGGAAGGCGGACGTGGCATGTTCGTCAGAAACCCGGAATTACCGCTCACCCTTGGAATCGAACAGTTTGAGGATGCGCCGCCGATTGACCTGGTGTTCAACATGCCAGCCGATCCCGGTGACGGGGACGTCCTGCGGTCCGGTTTGCGTTGGCTCGCCAGACGCGGAGACCTAAATTCTGTTCTGCGCTATCAACCACATGGCGGGGTGTTGAGTGAGCGGCGGACCATCGCTGCTTATCTCTCAAACAGAGTTGGAGAGATCGATGCAGAGAACTTGTTCATCACATCCGGCGCCCAACACGGACTTTCGATTGTCGCCCTGGGTCTCCTAAAGCGAGGCGACATCGTTGCAACTGACCAGCTAACTTATCCGGGGTTTCGCGCAGTAGTCGGTTTACGGGACCTTTCGCTACACTCAGTTGCTGAGAGCGAAGGAAGCATGAATCCGGAATCCTTGCTTCGTCTTTGCAAAACCAAATCAGTCCGCGCGGTCTATCTCACCCCTACCGTTCACAATCCACTAGGATCGGTGATGGACGAGAAAACGCGCCGGGAAATTGTCGCTGTCGCCCGACACTTTGACTTATTGGTAATAGAAGACGGAGCCTACGATTTTCTTGAAACTGACCCGCCGCCAAGTTTTCTTCAACTTGCGCCGGAGCGGTCCGTTTACATTGGCGGTGTGTCCAAGGTTTTGGCGACGGGCCTGCGACTCGGGTACATAGTGGTGCCTCCGGACTTGGCTGGAGCTGTGACGATGGCGATCCGGGCAACAACTTGGAACACACCGGCTGTTATTACCGCATTGGTTACGCACTGGATCGAAGATGGCTCAATCTTGGAATTTGAGAACAGGCGTAGGGAGGCCGGTGCCAGAGGGCAGCGGCTTTGCCATGAGTATTTGAACGGATACGGTATCTGTTCACATCGAAACGCTAGCTTCACTTGGGTGCGTTTACCGAAACGAAAGCGGGCTGATCCGATCGTATCTATGCTGGCGGAAAGGGGTGTCGCAGTTTCCTCGGCAGAGCCATATGCAGTGCCACCCGGCACGGATAATGCACTACGTCTGGCCTTTGGGGGAATCAGCGAGGAAGGTCTAACGCTAAGTTTAGAGAGTATCTGCAGAGTTGTAGACATGGCTTAGTTCCATAGTGAACTTTGGCTCAGTCGGGTAACAATTGAACATCACAACATCAAACCTTCCGCCTGTCGCTCGGTAGCCCAATAATCGGACGCTGGCGCGACCGCGGTAATAGTTCACTAAGTACCGCGCTTTACTCATTGCCTGATGAAAATTCGCTGCGCCCGGCACGAATGGCCGCTCGCTACGCCGCATTACCGTGCTCAAATTGAAGCGCACGCGGCAAAATCTGCGCTGTTTGCACTTGCAGCGAGAAAATCAAATTCACAGTGAGGGCTCAACGCAGTCTTTCGCTGCAACAGGCTTGAATGAGTGCTTTGCGGACTTTTCCGTCATTCATTTTTCGCGCTTTGCTGACGCAGCATTTGTTTGCAGTCGCGGCACATGTGTTGTTGCAACGCAGCGCCTGTCGTCGATTCGGTCATTCATAGGGGTTGTTATGGCCGCCCCCGAGACCGTGCTTTCGCCGCACGCCGTTCGGATAACCGAGACGCGCAAGAAGCGCCATTTCGCTGCATCAGCTCGAACGGCTGCTATCTGTTGCGAGCAACTAAACCAGCCCGATTTCCTCTCGAAAGAACGGCCTTATGTCACGAAGGGTGCAAAAGGAATACGTTCTCAGTGTGCAGCCTTTGCGACTAGATCATCAACGGCTGCGAGAAAATGCGGCGAAGCGTTGTGCGCGTCCCACCCAGAGGCATCTTCGTAAAGCTCATAAACAAAGAACTGCGAAGGATCATCAGGTGATCTGTAGGGCATGAAGAACTTCATGCCCGGTTCCGCGTTTGATGGTCCGGCCAAATTCTGGAGGATTTCAGCTACGGCGTCAGCTTCCGCTTCCTTGGCCGTGATCCGCACCATCACCGCGAAACCTGTATTGAGGTTTCGGGCCGCTGAATTGTCGTCGTAGGCTCCCATCCGTTCAACCCCGATCCGTCAGCAATCGAAGACCTGCGAGGCCGAAGAATGCGCCAAGCGCACCTTGGATGAAGCGGCGCGCGCGCCCGTAAACGCGCACCATCATCGGGGTTGAAAAAGCCACCGCATAGAGAAGGTGGATCACCACTGACAAGACAAACGTGCCGCCCACAATCGCGCCAGCGACCCACAGCGATGCACCGGGAGCAAGGCCGAGCGAGATAATCGCGATCCACGCCAATGCAGCTTTCGGGTTCGTCATTTGGATGATATATCCACGCCTTGCGTAGCCCCAGGCGGTGCGTCGGCCGCCTGCAAGCTCTGTGGTGTCAATATCGTGGGCAAATGCCGCTGACCGAAACGCCTTGTACGCTAACCAGAGCAAATAAAGACCGCCAAATACTTTGATGATGAGAATAGCCGAAGCGTAGGTAGCAAGCAGGGCTGATAGCCCGATTGCGGTAAGCACCGCTCACGTGAGAGTGCCTGTCGCAACACCCATGGCAAGTGCCATGCCAGAAGGACGGTTCACCGCCATAGAGGTTCCGATCACAGCGAGGACGTTTGGACCGGGGCTTGCAATCGCCATCAAAAATGCGCCGTAAGAAAGCAGGATGCCCGGCAGGTAGGGGGAGATGTTTTCCGTTAAATGTAGCCTCGCTGAAGAATAATAATGTTCGCACTATGTTCTGCGCCACGATTTTCCGCAAGCATTTGTTGATCAGCCAATAACGGTAGATCGCGATAGCAGCCATTCATACTCCGCGCAGCATCGGTGATTTGGGCGCGCAGTCAGATTTCGCCGCCAGGCGTGTGAACTGTAGCTCCTGATTTGCTAACGGTTGCTCATCCAAAGACAGATCGCGATATCAAGGGCTTGGGGTGAAGGTCCGATGACGGGTCTGAACCTGCCTGCCGCGCTGGCTTTGCCGCGTGAGTATTAGGCCGTTGTGAGCCCATTTTGATCGATGCTGCTCGATGCCTCAATGACGGAAATGCGCAGACAGCAGATTTTGCTTAGTCGAGCAAACTGCCCAGTGCAGACAAAGGGCTTGGCTTCAATGGCAGCAATGCATCCTAAACCGGATGGGGTGGATGGCTCCTGCTCCACCGGCGTCGCAATGCGCCATAATGCAGTTGTCTATCACTGCTAGGAAGGA